>CAZXPK010000067.1:0-18624 GCA_964642565.1 uncultured Anaerolineaceae bacterium | reverse complement strand
GACGATAACTTCGGAGACGTCGGCAGAGGTAAGGCGGCGAACCTGATCATGACCCATCAGAGTACCTCGTTCAGCCAACACTTCGCCCGTCTTGCGGTCAACCACATCCTGAGCGATCACTCGCCCGAATAGGCGGGTGCCCATGGATTGCCCGGCGACATCGTCGCTCTTGCGGACGGGAATACCATCCAGGGTGTTGCAATCCAGCTCGTTGATGATCACATCTTGGGCAACATCCACCAGACGGCGGGTCAGGTAACCGGCATCCGCGGTACGCAGAGCGGTATCTGCCAGACCTTTGCGGGCGCCATGGGTAGAGATGAAGTATTCCAGTGCATTCAAACCTTCGCGGAAGTTCGAGCGGATGGGGTGGGAGATGATGCGCCCAGATGGGTCAGCCATCAGACCACGCATACCCGCTAATTGCGAGATGGGACCAAAGCCACCTTTGGTGGCACCAGAGTTGGCCATGGTGGCCAGGTTGCCATGCGGATCCATGTTACGTTTGACAGCATCAGCAACATCGTTGGTGGTACGCTGCCAGATACTGATGACACGCTCGTTCTGTTCTTGCTCCGTGAGTAAGCCACGGCGGAAGTCGCGCTGCACCAGCTCCACCTCGCGCAGTGATTGGTTGATGATCTCCTGCTTCTCTGCAGGCACTGCAATATCGGACACCGCAATGCTGTAACCCGAGCGGGTAGCATAAGCGAAGCCAATTTCCTTGATGCGGTCAGCCACGTCTGGGGTTTGATCTTCACCGCCGACCTCATATAGCTCGGCGATCAGATCCTTCAGCTCGCCCTTATCCAGCTTCCAGTTGATGAATTGGATCTCAGGCGGTAGGATGCGGTTGAAGATGACACGCCCAACAGTAGTCTTAAGCAGGAGCTCTTCTTGCTCGGGCAGACGGTCGCCATTCTCATCGTACCAGGTCTTCACCACCACCTGTATCTCGGAGTGTATTTCTAGTTGGTCTAGGTTATATGCCAGCTCCACCTCATCGATATCGGCAAAATTGCGACCATCTCCCTTGTGTTTGCGGGAGTTATCCGAAGTAGTCAGATAATAGACACCTAGGACCATATCTTTGGATGGGCTGATAATGGGCTCACCATCGGCGGGTTTAAGCAGGTTGCGCGAGGCAAGCATCAGCTCACGCGCTTCCTGGACCGCCGTTTGCGACAGAGGTACATGGACTGCCATCTGGTCGCCATCGAAGTCAGCGTTGAAGGCAGTGGTCACCAATGGGTGCAGCTGGATGGCTGAACCTTCGATGAGGATGGGCTCAAAAGCCTGGATGCCCAGGCGGTGCAGGGTGGGGGCACGGTTGAGCATGACCGGGCGCTCCTTGATGACCTCTTCAAGGACTTCCCATACCTCAGGGCGGTTGCGCTCAATGAAGCGCTTAGCGCCCTTAACGTTGGCAGCATAGTTATGTAGTACCAGGCGCGAGATGACGAAAGGTCGAAACAGCTCTAACGCCATGCCCTTGGGCAACCCGCACTGGTAAAGTTTGAGCTGTGGTCCAACTACGATCACGGAACGGCCGGAATAATCCACACGCTTGCCTAACAGGTTGCGTCGGAACCGACCCTTCTTGCCCTTGAGCATATCGCTTAAAGACTTGAGCTCACGCCGCCCACGGCGTGAAAGGGCTTTGCCACGCTGGGAATTATCGATCAGAGAGTCGACTGCTTCCTGTAGCATGCGTTTTTCATTACGGACGATAACGTCGGGTGCACCCAGCTCGAGCAGACGCTTGAGGCGATTATTGCGATTGATGACACGCCTGTACAGGTCGTTCAAATCGGAGGTGGCAAAGCGTCCACCATCCAGCTGGACCATCGGTCGTAAATCCGGTGGTATAACTGGTAACACGATCAGCACCATCCATTCCGGGCGGTTGCCAGAGCGGCGGAAAGCCTCAACTACCTTTAGGCGTTTGGTGGCTTTCTTGCGTTTCTGCTTGCTCTTGGAGGTGCGAACTTCTTTCCATAACTCTTCTGCTAGTTTGTTCAAATCTAGGCGGCGAAGGATATCATAAAAGGCCTCAGCGCCCATATCTGCGCGAAATACCTGACCCCAACGGGCTTTTAACTCACGGAAGCGAGTCTCACCCATGAAAGTGAGCGGACGAAGATCAACCAGCTCATCGCGCAGGCTTTCATTCTCGTCCCGCACTTTGCCTGATTGTTCTTCCAGCTGGTTCCGCAGACCTTCCATGGTCATGTCTGCCTCTGCCCGAATGCGCTCGATATCCATGCGCAGATGCTCGAGCTCGCCTTGTTTCTGGTCTTTCAGCTGGCGTTCCAGCTCTTCCAATTGCTCCTTAACAACCGTTTGTAGGCGAACCAGATGCGGATTGCCAACCTTCTCTCCGGCTTCAACCACCACAGTGTCCGTTTGGAAGGTGATGGCGGTCTTGGTTACCTTTCCCTGCTTATCCTGGATCTGGGTTTCAAGACGCTGACCTTCTTGAATGATGGGATCGAGCTCGGCCGATTCATCATAGTGCTTGTTGATTTGCTGGCGGAGCTGCTCCTGATCCGCAAGAGCACGGTCGCGACCAGCCTTGGTCTCTGCGATCTTGGAGTTGATCTGGGCAGCGTACTCGCGCTCAGCGGCGATAATATTATCGTCCAAGCGCTTAAGTGCCTTCTGGCGCGCGTCCTCATCCACGTAGGAGACAACATATTGGGCAAAATAGAGCACACGGTCAAGATTACGCCGGGAGATATCCAGCAATAGACCTAGGTAGGATGGGATTCGTCGGGTATACCAGACATGTGCCACGGGAGCGGAAAGCTCAATATGCCCCATGCGTTCGCGTCGCACAGATGAACGGGTTACTTCCACCCCGCATTTGTCGCAAACGATCCCTTTATACCGGATATTCTTATACTTACCGCAATAACATTGCCAATCACGGGTCGGTCCGAAAATGGCTTCACAGAACAGCCCATCCTTTTCCGGGCGTAAGCGCCGGTAGTTAATAGTCTCCGGTTTTAATACTTCACCGTATGACCAGCTGCGGATGGTTTCTGGGGATGCCAGGCTGATACGAAGTGCAGTCAGTCCTTTTGTTTCCACTCAATGCCTCCTGGAAAATAGACGAACAAAAGCCCGCGCTTGAGATTAATCCTCTCAAGCGCCAGGCGGTCAATAGTCATTCCTTGGATTCATGTAAACTATGATTATACCTAAAATGATAGGATTTGGTCAAGAGGCAAAAATAAGAGGAAGATTAGGGTTTTTTACCCATTATTCCTGTTTTCCCCCTTGTGTTGTCTGAAAGGAATTGCCAAATGAAAAGCACTGCCCTTTCCAAGCTGGCTCTCCACCCACACTCTGCCTTTGTGGCGTTCAGCGATTGATTTAACAATCGCCAGACCCAGACCGGTCCCCTGGCGTTTCTTGGCTTCTTTTTGCCCGCCGCGATAGAACTTCTCAAATATCCGGGGAATATCAACCGGCGCAATCCCAATGCCGGTATCAATCACTGAAAAGACCATCTGATCCTTATCCGGCTCAACTTTCACTGTTACCTTACCGCGCGGTTCGGTATAAATTACCGCATTCTCCAACAGATTGTGGAGAGCTTGCTGTAACAAGGCAGGATCCGCCTCAACCAGGGGAATCGCATGGGGAGAGATGTCACTGGAGATAACAACCTGCTTTTGAGAGGCGGTAAGTTGTAATGCACCAATCACCCTTTCCACTACATCCTGTACCGGTACCATCTCCGGCTGGAGGTCTACACCCGCATCGATCCTGCCCAGGTCCAATAGACTGGTCACAAGCTGATTCATCCCGTCCACACTGGAGATTATCTTGCGAACATATGAAGCCTGCTGCTCGTTCAGCTCACCAACCATCTCAAGCATGGTGGCATAGCCGCGCATCGTGGTAAGCGGGTAGCGCAGGTCATGACTCACGGTAGCCACAAATTCGGATTTGAGTGTGTCCAGCTCCTTGAAACGGGTGACATCGCGCAGGATACAGATACGACCAACGGGTTGACCTTCAACAATGACTGAAGAAGCGGTCGCCAGATAACTCTTCCCATCCTCCAGATCAACCTCAGCCGATTGTTTATCTTCCGAGACCACCTGAAGCAATCCTAACAAAGTGGGTTGTTGAATGATGGTGTCGATCGCTTTCCCATTGACCGCTTCACCAGGCAACCCCAACACCTGCCAGGCAGCCGGGTTAGCTAAAAGCAAACGGCCTTGATAATCGGTTACCAAGACAGGATCGGGATTCGAATTGAGGATAGCAGCCAGACGCTGACGACCAATTTCAGCATTCGCAAATAGCTGTGAATTTGCCGAGGCTAAAGCAGCTTGCCCAGCGATGGTGGTCAGGAAGCGGATTTCATCCTCACTGAATTGATGGGGAGCATCGTATGCCAGCCAAAGCGCCCCATAAAACATGTTTTCATGATGTAGCGGTAGTGCCAAAAGCGCTTCAGGGCGTGGGGCATTTGCGGGAAAAGTTAACAATCTGACCCGGCTGAGATTATTCAATGCCACGACCTCTTTTTGACGGGTCATTGGCAAGATTTGATCGTCCAGATAGCTATACTGCTCATTCCCACGACCATAACCAAAACGGCTCACTGGTGGGGATCCACCTTTCATTTCAGGCAATGCCTCAGGCGAAAGGACCACCCGCACTGCGGTGGCACCAGTACTCAAAGCAGCTTCCATAACCGGCTTAATAGATTCCTGGAATTCCAAGCTGGAGGCGACGCCTCTACTGACCTGCAATAGTCGGTTCAGTTCGTCCAGACGTGCTTTAAGACTCGAGCGCATATTTTCAAAAGCATGGCGTAGCTGCCCGACCTCATCATTGCCATCCGTCTCCAGTGCACGATCCAATTGACCACTGGATATGCGATTTGTCTCCAAAGCCAGGTTCTGTAATGATGCAGTCACCGTGCGCAAAGAAAACCGTAATACAAGGGCGGCAATCAAAAAGAGGATCATGATCATGATCATGAGTGGAGCTGCGATCTGCAACGCCAACTGTTGGGCATATTGCGCCGGCACGGAACCCACCACCGCCCATGGTCGACCCCACACAGGTTGGTAGTACATCATGCTACGGATGTTATCAGGCGTCAGACCATCAAAGGGAGTACCCTGGAGATAGGTTGGCCCCTTGTATTTTTCCATCACCCACTCACTGGATGAGCTATATAGAATTGTCCCGCTGTCATCCAGTAACATGCCCTCGCCATTCGTATCGGATAAGCTATTAAGGGAAATTATGATCGACTCGACAAAAGGATTGGAAGATAGATCCGTCCGGCCGACCAGAACCCCGTCACGCACTCCCGAGGCATCATAAACGGCAGCCAGAAAGGATAAACGCGCGGACACCCCTCCTAAGGTGGGAGGCAGGGTGTACATCTGAATTGGCAACCCATTCAAGGCGAGGGTGATGCCCATATATTCTTCAGCAGATGGGGAGGCAGCATAAAAATCATCTGTCGGGTAACCAGTCACTGCTTGACCATTGGCATCCAATAGGTAAAACTCACTAAAATACGGAATGGTCCGCAGGTTATCACCCAGCAGGACATTCTTTTGCGAAAGCGTTCCTTGGGTCCAGGTTGGATCTTTGGCAAGGATTTGAATCAGGTTTTGACCCATCTCTAGAAAAGAGGGAATACTATTGGCAGCCATCTTGGCTGTACTTTCCAGCCGGTCATTCACCATGCTGGTAGCAGCTCTACCAGCTGCAATCCAATCGCCAGCCATTAATCCAACCACCAAGACAAATGCCAAAGGTGCCAGGCTGGAGAGGAAGCGGCTTTGTAGCCGGCGTTCAACAGGTGAGGGCTCCAGTGGACTGGAAAAACCCCACAAGCGAGGAAAAGCTATGGCTACCGCTTCTGAAATCACGCCTGCGACCACTAACTGTGTACCGACCATAATGGATGAGACTTCCACTTGTGACAGAGCATAATCCAAGCGACCTGCCAGGCTTCCTGAGGTGGCAAGGGTAGTATCTAAAAGAAAGAGCAATGGATAGACCAATGCAAACAAGGCAGCCGAGAATAATGGGTGGCGTAAGAGGCGGAAGACCCATGTGCGATAACGCTGGTGAAAAGCTACGCTTAGGAAGATCGCCAACAATCCATATTCAAGAGCAGTGAATGGACTATGAGTATCCAATAGAGCAATTAATGCTCCTGAAAGCAAGCCCAAGGCAGCAGCGGGGAAAACGCCCAGCAACCCAGCAGCCAACACCCAAGGTAAGGCTGCAAATACAGGCACGGCAAACCCGCCCGGCTCAACTGCTGGACTTTGGGATAGCAGAGCCTCAAGAGCGGGAAGGCGAATCACAAAGAATAAGTTGGTCAGGACCAGTAAAACGGATAACCCAATAAAAATTCCCCCGTGCAAACGCGTCCAGCGTTTATTAAGCCTTCTCCACCGGAAAAGCAGCAAAATCACACTGCTTAATACAATAGCCCAGCCTATCCACCCAATTGATTCTTGTGGTTGATCGACGTAAAAGGGATTACCAAGCAGGGTGAAATCAATAACCATATCGGCGGTATGACATAGGGAATTTAACTGAAATGATTATAGCATGTATATAGACTACCCATTATGGATGCAGCAGGACTTCTTTTAATGCTCCCAAAAACTGTAAATTTATACCCACTCAATTGTCTGTCGTGTAGCGAGGGACAGGTCTGCATAGACACCCCGACGATATTCCGGGAGCATTGCTGCCAGGATATACATGGCTTCATCGGTCATTTGACGCAGCAATTCCCTCCCGGCACGCTGCCCAAACGTTTTAAAGTGAAAAGGATCTCCAAAATGCACGTTAGCGCCTGGTCCACGCCAGCGAGGTAATATCGGCAAGGTGGGAAAGCCGATCGTCCCATCAATCGCCACGGGCACGATGGGCACATTTGCCCTGGTCGCCAAATAGGCGATGCCTTCCTTGCCCCTGCGCAGCTGGGGACCACGATGAGCTTCAGGTGCCACCAAAATTATTTCGCCAGCTTTTAATACCTCCAGCGCAGCCTGGATTGCCCGCCTGTCTATTTCCTCCCTCTGAACCGGGATCACCCCATAGATGCGCGGAAATATGCCAATAATCGGATAGCTGTACACTTCAACTTTTGCCATCGGAACGATATTTCGGGGTAGTAAATGCAGCACGACGAACGGGTCTACGAAATTTATATGGTTGATCATCAGAATGGCTGGACCGTTTGCGGGTACTTTTTCAACCCCTTCAACATGATCCACTTTGACCAGCATAGTGAAACCGATTGTACGAAGCAAAAAACGCATAAGGCGACGACGGGATTCCCAGCGCGAATGATCGTAGCCCCGGGAAGACCATACGGATGATCGTGGACTTGTTGCGGTCATGCCGACTCCCTTGAGGTTTGATAGACCCCACGATAATCTGGGGGCATAAGCTCCGCAATCGCCTGCATGATCTTATCTGCATTGGTCTGTAGAGCTTCGCGACGCGTGGCTCCCTTTCCCTCCACCTGGGGCAGGGTTAATGGTTTCCCAATGCGCATTTCCAACCCTGGCCGTTTTAGATGCAATGCCCGATCCATAAAATCGTCCGTTGTGCCAATGATGCCTACGGGGACCACAGGTACACCGGTTTTATCGACGATGTAGGCCACACCTGGCAACGCTCTGCGCATGCCAAGGTCATGAGTCCGACCACCTTCTGGAGCCAAAAGCAGAGGCCTGCCGGATTTTAAAACTGCGATCATTGTGTCCAACAATTGCCGATCAAAATCACCCCGATGAACAGGTATGCCATGGTACAGACGGACGAGAATTGCCTGGCCAGGGCGGCTCCAGATTTCTATTGCGCCTGCACCTTCTGGGGGAGTGGGCCAAAATGACAAGATAAATGGCGGCTCGAAGAGTGAAACATGATTGATGGTGATGAGGTATGGCCCATGTTTGGGTACATTCCCTCGCCCTACGATTTTAACATCACTTAATATGTGAAAAACCAACCTAAAAATTGGGCGCAAGACCCTACGGGCAAGGCGATTGGTGAGGGGAACCGAATATGACTTCATGTTCCAAAGACCAGCGCTTTTGCCAAATCGAAAACCTGATTGGCATCCAGACCGTCTGAGCACAGAATATGAGCATCCTTAGCCGGGCGCAGAGGGGCAACCACCCTACTCGTATCGATCCGATCCCGCTTGCGCATGGCATGCAGGATATGATCATAATCCGCTGGCTCGCCTCGCTGGTGCTGCTCTTCATACCGTCGACGAGCCCGCTCTCGAACGGAGGCGTCCAGGTAAATTTTCAATTCGGCATCCGGCAATACAACCGTGCCAATATCACGCCCCACCATAACAACATTTCCACGTTCACCGATCCGGCGCTGCTGGGTAGACAAAGCTTTACGCACACCTGCATAGGCAGATACTGGTGAAACATTAGCATCTACTTCTGGACGGCGGATATCCCAGGTAATATCCTGCCCATCCACGATGACATCATAAGCGCGCCCATCCTGGATGGACGGAGGACGAACATCAATTTGAGTCTGCTCAGTCAGGGCAGTGATGGCGGCTTCATCACCAATATCCACTCCCTGCCTCAATGCCAACCAGGTAACTGCGCGGTACATCACACCCGTATCGAAGTATAGATATCCCAGGGCTTGAGCGAGCTTTTGCCCGAGGGTAGATTTCCCTGAAGCAGCTGGCCCATCAATGGCGATAATTTTGGCAATCCCCATCCCAACCCTCGTTTACCTAGATGACATTATGGAGTAGCACTCTCGGTTGTATCAGAACCCCCACCCGGGAAAATATCTGCCCGTGCCCATAAAATGATCTGGTCCTGACCCAGTGGCGCTTGACGAAACGCCAGCCAATTAACAAAGTCAGGAGGAAAAACACCCTGCCAACCCGGGTATAGCCGCCACACAAAATCCTGCCCACGATACTTCTCAGCGAGCTGGGGTTCCTCTGCCCCTTTTAGGGTAATTACAACCGGAGGCGATTCGGTCGAAGAAAGAGCAGTCTCAAAGCGGGTATTGGGATAATGGCGCAGTGCCCACTTCAGGGCAGGAGAGTCGGCCAATACTACGATTTCAAGCTGGTCACGCAAGCCAGTGTTCCAGCTGGAGAGATCAGTCAGGGTTACTAAAAGCAGATCAACCTGACCGGTGGTGGGTGGATGAGCCCACAATTCTTGGACACCATTCTGGCGTACAATTACCAACCCCCATGTATTTGATATGAGCAGTAATGCCAACACAATACAAAGTGCCCAAACCACACCTAATCTAGCAGCCCTTGCTGACCACCCGGCAACCACCAACAGCAACGCGATAAGCCCCATAAGGAACGCTCCAATGATGACTGCCCAATAAATCACCACATTAACCTGGTAACGTGCGATGGAAAGAATATTCATCCATCCAACCACTGCCAGTACAAACAGGAGCAGTCCCAAACCAGCCGCGACCAAACGAGTGAGGCGATCTTCGTCTGCAAGCAATGAGCGACTGATCTCGATGGCTGCCAACGCCCAAAGAGGAATAAGTGCCCAAGCCACGTCACCTACTTGGCGGCCGGCATAGAGTAAAGGCAACAGAAGGCCCACTACGACCCATATACTCAAACCTATCAATGCCTGGCGAGGATGCTGATCATCCCAATCCGCAAACCAGGCATGAACAGCCCCGATAACAGCAAAAATCAGCACCAAAGGTTGGTATACCAACAAGCTGGTGGGCAAGCGGAGAATGGGTATTCCGCCTGAGGCTATCCAGGTCTTCAGGTAGGCCGGTATGGTGTCTGCCAAGGCCCCCAGACCCTGTGGAGCTCTTAAAAAGAGTGTGCCAGCAAAGAGTAAAGTCAGGGCAAAGGCGAATACACCAACCCTGATCGATTGCACAGGAAGCGATTCCGTGGATGGCTCCACGCCAGCTTGCTCTGGCTGAGTATTACTCAATTTCCTGCTTATTAAAAGATATAATCCCCAGCTTACCCCAAGAATGAGCAATCCTTGCAGGAAGGCCAACCCTGAGAGTAGGGCCAGTGCGGCGAAGATACCCGCCCAGATCATACGGCGGTCATAAAGACAGGCCAGAACCAGAAGGGTGAACGCCATCGCAGGCATCAAGCTGCCTACCTGCCTGGAAAGGGACACCAACCCCGGGTCGATCGCCAACCCAAACGCCATCACTACACCCGCACGGTGCAACCAGGTTGAATCTCCCATCCAGTGTTGGAAATAGTATGGCAACCAGATGATCAGGCTACCCGCAAGGGCGGGAAACAAGCGCGCCAGGAAATTGGTATCCCCAAAGATGGAGAATAACTGGCTGGTCAGGAGGATATATGCCGGTTGTGCACCCAATGTCACAGCCCCACCATGCGCAAGACCCAGTGCCTGAAGAGCCCATCCAGCTTCAATCTCCGTCAGCGGAGCGGCACCTAACTGATAGAGGCGCATTCCCAACGCTAACAGGAAAGCCAACCCATAAAGGTAATGCTCAGTTGTGATTTTATTTGCTTTCATGGGTTATCCGACCGTATTATACCGCCTTCAATGGACGAGAGAAAATAATGGGGCATGGTCGATGCCATGCCTCATCTTACTTATGGTTCTTTATACGAGATATGTATGCCAGACAGCTGCTATTTTTAAAGCCAAAATATTATTGGAATGCAATTGAAAGGTCTAAAAAAATAGATATATTGGCGGCATGATACTATAAATTGCTCTTTATGGGACTTTATAGATGGTTACCTGTCCCTGGCTGAAGACGGGTTGCAGCACCTGGTCAAATTTCCTCAGTGCCGTAGTGGGCGTGCACTTCCACTCAGGGAGGCTGCATAAACTGTCGATGTAATTCATCTCGGGTTGGCCGAGGATGAGGTAGCTCACGTTCCATTTGTGCAGCAAATCCAAGGTAATTTGACCATTGGCGGTGGAATAGATGGTGGCAATATCTGGCTCGCGGATGGCTTGCTCGTCATAGTTGCCTCGCCACTGGCTTTCGTGTAATGCCCAACCCAAGACGGTGGGAAACCCGGTGACAGTACTGATCCGCCCCTCATAGTGGTACGATCCACCCCACGGCGGGACGCTGGGTGCTTCCAGGATTACAGGTACGACTCCAACGGGTAACCCTTGTTCGGCATTCGCATCCAGCCACTGGATGGCAGCCCAGTCATCCGGGTTATTCATGGCGATGGTACTTGCCCCATCCAGATTCGCCGGGCTCTTGAAATCGGCTGCCCGGGTGGGGATGGCCATGACGGTGTAAACCAGACCCAACCCGATGAATAACGTAGCGCCTAATACAAACAGGACACGACCAGCAGGTTTTTTAAGGCGGTCCAGAATCCACCAACTCCCGTAGGCACTGGCACAGCCCAGCATCACCCAGGCCTGGTAATAGAACTTGAATACAGTGTTCATGCGTACACCGAAACTATCGCGCAGGTAGAGAAATTCGACGATCAAAGTAAGCGCAAGACCCATGAAGATGAGGAGATAAACAAATATGTCAGTGCTAATGGTGGGTAATGGGGTAATTTCACCTGATTGTGCATCCTCAGGGATCGACCTTTTGCGCAATAGGCTGCTGACATTTGCCATGACCAAAGCCAGGAGCGCAGAAAGCAAGAATAAGAGCCATGGATCGCGCAAGCGGGCGCTCAAACTGGCACCAAATGCCTGGCTCAAGCTCATGCCACCCAGTACAGATTGAAGGGTAGCTGCCAAGGTACTGTCTGGAGCCGGATGCAGGAGGAAGAGGACCAGTGCTATAAGCAGCATGATCAGTAAATAAAGCCCGATGCAGAACAATAAGATGCGCCACCACCAGGTGAAGGCTGATTTAAACAGCCCGCCCCGCTGCTCCCCTTGCTTGCTGAGACTGATAATCAGGAAGCAGGTGAGCAGGAAGATAAAGGTACCAAACATGACCAGGTATTGAGGTAAGCGGGTAGGCGGGAAGACATAAGGTAGGATACCTGCAGCCTGGGAGCTAAAACTCAGATAGAAAAAGAAATACATAAAGACTGAAAGGAGGCCCAAACCCAGACCAAGAGAGACACCACGATATATAGTTTCTCGATCCAGGTGACCGTTCACCATCACCAGACCCAACCCGTATGCCAGAACGACCAGTCCCAGATAGATGGGCAGGTCCCAGGTGTTCAAGAAACCCAGGGCACCAAGGATCAGGGCGGAGAAGACAAATAATAGCCAGTCGTTATCGAGCGCGAAAGCGACCGGGTTCCACCAATGCCGCCTGGATACGGGTTCGGAGCTGGCTTCGCTTGTTGACAAGTCTTTTTTTCTGTTCGTAACTCGGAGGAAGAGGTTGAGTGCCAGACCGATCGCCATGAGCACAAACGGCAGTGCCAACACATGCGGGTGGTTGTCGCCAAGCAGGAAGCTAAAAAAAGGAAACTCATCAATAGGCTGCGTAATAATGATATCCTGCCCGGGGAAGGGTTTGTCAGCCAGAACGCGCGAGGCGTGCCACCACCACAGGAAGATATCCCCGGGGTACCAGGAATGTGTTACCGTTGACTGAGCTAACCCTGGGATATCGATCCAGCTCCAGAACTTATCGGCAAGCACTCCCCTGGCATGCAGCGATTCCAGCACACCCTCCAGGTTGCCCATCACCGTCACTAATAAACCACCGAGCACCCCGGCTGCCAATGGAGGCCCAGCAGGTGGAACAGCGTCACCTTCCTTATGGCGAGCTTTGAGGGTGAACGCCACCAGGTTATACACCACGCCGAAAGAGCCGATCAAGGTGAGGGCGAAGAGCAGGGAATCGTACAGGTCAAATGCCACCCCCGAAACCGCACCGGATAGGCGGGTGAGCATAGCCATCATTACGTAGCCAAAATAATAATAAGAAATCCCAAAACCAGAAAGCCAGGGATCGAGCGGAGGGAAATGCTCGCTGCGCAGGATGGCATTTTGGAAAGCGGTCTCCATGAACTTTTCGCCCCCGGTATAATCGATCTTAAAAGGTGCATATGCCCGCAGAAGCGCCCAACCAACCAACATTAGAGCGAAGAGCACTTCCACGGTTACCACCAGCTTCCATTTTTCGCGCAGGAAAGAGCGGATGTCGCGGATAATGGCCGCCTTGCCCTTAAAGTAGAACCAGGCGGAGATGGCTGCCACTAGCAAGAGCGAGAAAAGGATGCCGCCCAAGTCGTTGTTCAGCAAGCCCGTGCTGGCACCCATCCATAAAAAGTAGCTGACCAACAACAAGCCAAGTGCTTTGGAAAATGAATAGCCTCGATCTGGCAGCCAGCGGAAAATCCGCATGGCGGTAGGTAATGCCAGCCAACCCAATATTTGCATAAGCAGCCACCAAACCAAGATTTGGATCATTTAATCACCGCATAGATGACCGTATTCTCATCACGATATACTTCGTTCCACAGGATCCCATTGAAGGCCGGGAATTTATCCAGACCTGGACCGGGATAGGTGACTTGTTCAAGCTGCCCGACCACAATATAGCGTACACCGTACAAGTTTAAGAATTGTTTGGTGACGTCTGTATCTACCGTGGTGTAGAACTGGTCGATATCGGTGATCCGTTTGGTGACCCAATCGGGAGGGTTCGTGGCGCGCTGTTGTTGTCCATGCCACTCCCAGCCAACCACACCTGGCAGACCCGTATAAATGGTAAAACGGGAGTACCAACGGTACAGATTACGCGAATTCGCTTCCACGATGACGGGTGAGCCCTGGATTTGCTCCTGCATCCAGCGAATGGCGCGATAATCCTGGCTTAGGTCCATGTCGATACCCAATTGCTCCGGCGGCGTGCTGGCGCTCACATTGGGGTAATTCTCAAAATAGGTGGCGTAGGGCATATACGCCATGCCATCAAGCGTATGTGGAGCAGTCGGGACCCAGCGATCCTTTATTTTAGCCATGCTGCCATAGAGGGTGAACAAGGCCGCAGAAAATACCAAAAAACCAAACGCCACCCGCCAGGAGATGCGCCAGCCTGGCAACCAACGGCGCACTGGCTCAAGCAGCCAGCCCAATGCTGTCGCAGCACAGATGGCAAACAGTAACCACACTTGTAGATAGAACTTGAAGACGGTATTCATGCGCCCAATATCCCCGCGAACCACCACCAGCTCAACCACCAATGTGATGAGCAGACCGGTGCCTACCAAGAACAGGATCAGTCGCTTGGCATCCGGCATTCCCGGGCGCAGGAGCAGGACACCTGCCCAAGTGGCAATCGGCAGGATGAACCAGGCAAGGGCAGCTCCTCTTCCCAGGGGCAATTTACTCAACAGACTCATATTCTCGATCCCAGGGATCTTGATGCTGAACAGCAAACAGGTCAATAAGAGAATAACCACAACCAGGATAATCAGACTGCTATATTTCTCAAGCTTACGCAACGAGACAAGAGGGGTGCACGCCATCCACTGGCGTGTTTCCCACACCATCCATGAGATAATCACAAACAGGAACAGACCCCAATGCGTTAAATAAGACCAAAATGGCGTGTGGGTGCCAATCCAGGGAATGACAGAGCTATAGGGTTGGGCATACCAAAGACGATAAGGTAGATACAACCCATATGAGACGATTACCAGCAGAAGCATCCCTAATCCAGCCAGGATAAGGCGTTTAACCAAGGGTGCGATTTTTGGCAACCAGGCAAGGTGCATAGGGTCTGCATAGCGAAAGAGGGCATAGCCCAAAACTACCATCCCAATGGGCAGGTAGGTATAAATATCCGAAAGATTGGTGGGGTAGAGAGCTCCAATTGCCAGCCCACCCAAAATAATGCTCGCAACCCCAGCTCCAACGCTTTGCCAGTGGGCTTTACCCATCAGCACAGCCACAGCCCAAGTGAGGGCAAGCATGGTTATCGCCATGGCAATCATGTGGGCATGCAAGTCTCCATAGAGGAAAGTAAATAAGGGGAATTCGGTGATGGGTTCCACGTCACCAGGTGCAGGGATGGCACGGCTGGGTATCCAATACCAATCACCCAAGGCGTAGGGCATTTGGGCACCATGAAACAGAACATTCCAAAGCCCGACCGGCAAACCAGCCAGACGAGTGAAGAAACCGGTGCTGTCGGTCAATCCACCGGGAACACCGAGCTGTTCCCACCCTTTGACGATCATGCGCAACGTGCCCAGGTTGCCCAACACCGTCATCCCCAAAGCACAAGCCAAACCCATCAGATAGGGTCGGCGAGTAGAAGTTGATAAAGGTTTTTCATGCTCCGGTGGATCATGATCCTTCAGCGGCTCACTATGATTGCTTCGTATGTGGCTGAGGTTATAACCAATGGAGAAAGCCCCCATAGTGACCATGCTGAACAGGGTGGGGATAATGAGGTTGTACGCGAACGACGGGACGATGCCCAACCACTTGACCAGAACGCCTACGAAAACATAGCCCCAGTAGTAGTAATTCATGTAACCGCCTGCGCACCAGGGATCATAGGGCGGGAAGGTGGTGCTCTTTAACAGCGCATTGAAGTAGGAGAAATCCATCGGCTTTTCTCCACCCTTCCACGGATGCCATAAATCCGGGTTGCCCAGGCGGATGAACAGGAAAATGAGGAAAAACGCCAGCATTAAACCTTCGATGACCAGGAAATAAGTGCGCCTGGAATGCCACTCTGCGCGCAGCTCATCCCGTTGGCGATAAGCCAGATATGCGCCACCGATTGCCATTACAAGGATCACCATGCTGATGGTAAGACGGCTAAAGGGTATATCAACGGAACCTGCCATCCAGGTCAGGTACGCCAAGACCAACATTCCCGCAGTTCGAGCCAGGGGATACCCATGATCTGGCAGACCAGGCAGGGTAACTCGCAGCAGGGGGTAAATCAGCAGACCCATCAGGGTCACGCTAAGATACCAGACAATGACTCCCAGGACCTGGAACCGATTCTGCACAGCCTGTGGGTCAAATAGCTCTGACCAAGTGCCACCAACAGTTTGGGCAGCCAGACGCTCCTCGGGCAATTTCAGGTTAGCAGGGTGGTAAGCGGCTTTCTTGGGAGTAATCCGTACTATCTCAGAGAAATTTGCCTGGCTCAGGATCTGGCGCGCGCCTGCAGAGTTATAAGCATCCGTTTTGCGAAAGACAAGCACCTTTGGGTGGTCGTAAACGGTGAAAGCTTCTTCAGCAAACTGGTCATTAATCCGTAATGAGCCAATGGATGGGTCAGATTGAAAGACCTTGACCAGCTCAAAACCCAAATCTCCTTGGAACATGCCTGGTTGAGCCACGCTGTAGCACCATTCGATAGTCTGGTCATCCGGGCAACCGAGGAGATGCCGGTAATGCAATGTGGTCATGGGGAAGCGTTCTGGAAGGCGGGGCAATGAGCCCCATTGCCGGTTGGAGCTGATCAGGATGTACTCGGATTGGTCATATACGTTTATGAAATGCTCCAGCTTATCGGGGTTATCATCCGTATACATGTTAAAGTTCAAGCCAGCTGTATAGATGCCACCAAAAGCATCATAACCATCCACCCGGAGAGGTAAACCATCATCCCATTCTCCTTCGTTAGCCACAGCTGACCCCTGAATGCTGACCACACTGCCCCCATTCTCCAATGACAGAGACAGGCTGTAAGTCTTACCCTCTTCCACGGTCACCGGGTGATCGAGAATCAGTGAATATCCTGCTCCAAGCCCGTTTGATCCAAGGGTCAAGTCGCCAGTGAGGGTGGCAGTAGCCACTATCTGGCTATCTCCGGTAGGTCCGATGGTGAGGGTTAATGTTTGAGGGGCAGGAGCAGGGGTCTGGTCAACCAGCTGGTTCAGGGTGACTGCCTGCAACAGCCCATTCTCCTTGGGTATAATGGCGATGACGTAAGGAGCGTCGTAACGGATCAGGCACTGATCCGATCCAGTCACCGGCTGAACAATCAGCTCGGTGGAAGTCTGCAGGTTAATGCCCAGCGGTCCACAAACATCCAGGACGCGATCCCCCGTAGCGAGCGCCAGTGTCAGGATATATACCTGATCGGCAATCATCGTGAAGGGTGTCTCAAATTTAAGCAAGTATCCCCCTGCGGTTGAGGTACCAGACACTCCAGGAGAAACGGTGATCGCCTCTGCCATCAGTGGCAGTCCATTATTGGAAGAAGTCGAGAGGGACACATTCAAGACGGTAGGTTGTAACGCCTGGGTATCAGCAACATGCGCCAGATAGATATCGTTCAGGGTACCGCTCGCATTGGCAGTGAAACTCGTCTGATACGGGTAGTTGGATAGGATGGTGTTACCATATGGGAGTGAAAGCGGCTGGTTGTAAGTCCCATCCGGGGTGATGATACGAAGGTTGATAGGTCCGGGGATATTCTGGTATATCCACTCGGAGGCTGCCACGCGGGTGATAGGACGAGTGTAAATCATACTAAATGCCAGCGCCCAGGCGAGGGTGGCAAGGAGCACAATGCCACCGATCAGGGCGGATAACAGGGGTGCCCATCTAAATCTGGATGGTCCTGGTTCGCTTCCAAGGGTGGTTCCATCTTCTCGCCTATGCTTTCTAAACCGCCATAACTCAACGATGGCCCAACCGGCATAGAGCGCCAAAATGGGATAGGTGGGCATTTGGTAGCGCATGGTCGGGTTAAATTGTAACGACTGCCAGATGAAGTA
The DNA here is from genome assembly GCA_964642565.1 of uncultured Anaerolineaceae bacterium. Taxonomy (GTDB): domain Bacteria; phylum Chloroflexota; class Anaerolineae; order Anaerolineales; family UBA4823; genus FEB-25. Next base: position 932 of record CAZXPK010000067.1, on the reverse strand, counting down.
AAAACCTCCCCACAACCACAACAAGAGGTGCCGCTGCCAGTCACCTTTGAGCATGCGCCAACCAGCCCACAAGAAACCAAAGAATGCCAGGATGCCCAGGAGTATCCCCAATCCCCATTCGACCATGTTTTGGGCAGAGAACCACACCGGTCGGCGTGCCCACTGGAGAGATGGTGGGTAATCTATATCCCCGGTTGCCTGATTACGCTGTTCTTTGATATTCGCCACCCATTGTGGGTTGGGTTTCAAACCAAAGAAGCCAGGTCCCAAAAAGGCATAAGGCTGGAAAATCCGGAAGACCAGAATGCTGACAAAAGCCGCTATACCGAGGTAAATCATGGCATTGATCAGCCAGCGAGAGCGCAGCTGAACAGGTTTCCGAAAGACTATCACTGCAAACGCGACCGGTAGCACAAACGCCACTGGAGCAGCACTCAGCTTGGATGCCACAGCGCAGCCCAGGGCAATTCCAAAGGCGATAGAAAGACCAAAGTAGGGAGATTTGATGATGGTGATAATGCGGGAGGTAAGCGTATGGGATTGCTCACCATCCGTTCCCTCGTGAGAGAATAAAGCTGAATTATCCGCTCCGCTCGCTTGAGGGGCTTTGGATCCACACTCCACCAGACTGACCCTGACGGCGTAATAGACTGCCAACAGGGTGAAGAAACTGAAGAACGTATCCATGGTAAAGAAGTGGGACTGCTGGATATTCAACACAGTGAAAGCCGAAAAGCCAGCTGCCAGCAAGCCCACTGGTTTACTGAAAACACGCGACCCAATGGCGTAAACCAGGATCACCGAGAATAAATCCATCAAGGCCGAAAGCACTCTCCCGACAATAGTCATTTCATTGAAACCAGAATGGCCGTAAATCTCCTGCACCAGGTAGCGGGTCAGGAACATGGGCAGGGTGCCATATACATAAAATG
>CAZXPK010000066.1:0-19004 GCA_964642565.1 uncultured Anaerolineaceae bacterium | reverse complement strand
CATCCTTAAGCAGCTGACGGGGAGCCTGATAGATCTGGTTATAACGGCCGAGATAACAGGAATCATGGTAGGCGATACGACCTTTCAAACCATTGCCGTTAGGAGATATATCTTTGGTTAGCGCGAGCCCCATCAGTAATTCCGTATAGTGCTGGACTTTATAGCTGCTCCCAAATTGAGGATATTCATTCTTCAGAGTGTTATAGCAGTGGGGGCATTGGGTGACGATGCGATTGAACTTGATCTTGCTCAAGGCCTCCAGATTCTGCTCGGCGAAGACCTGGAACAGATATTCATTCCCCATCCGGCGGGCAGTTTCACCACAACAGGTTTCATCGAACCCGAGAACTCCGAAATCAACATTAGCCTTTTGTAACAAGTGGATGAAAGACCGGGCGACTTTTTTGTTACGGTCGTCAAAAGCTGAGGCACAACCAACAAAAAACAGGACATCAGTTTCATCCCCGGGAGCAAGCTCGCGGAGGTTTAATCCGTCGGACCAATTCAGACGATCCTGGGCAGGGATACCCCAGGGATTCCCATGCCGCTCAATATTACGTAGCGCATCTGCGACCGACTTGGGGACTTTCCCGGTGGTGAGTGCCTGGTAACGCCGCATGTCAATGATCTCGTCCACGGGATTGACAAATGCCGGACAGCGTGATGTACATGCACCACATGTAGTGCACTGCCAGGGATAAGATTCTGAAAACGTCTCAGCGAAGAGCTCCTGATTGGTTTTTGGCTTAGGCGTTTCCAAGGAATCAACCATGGTCTTACGCAGTGTCTGGATCAACGTACGGGGTGAATAAGCCATTCCGCTGATATTCGCCGGGCAGGCTTCTTCACAGCGCCCGCAATTCACGCAGGCATCGAACGATAACAACTGCTGTGGGGTGAATTCAGACACCTTTCCCACGCCCAAAATCTCAGCCTGGTCGATGTTCTTGATTTTCTCCAGGGCACCCGTCTTGCGCAGGGGGCGGAAGATTATATGCAGTGGTGCATAAACCAGATGGCGCATTTTGGTGAAGGGTATACTGGCTACCAATGTCAGTGCGACAGCGGCATGTACCCAAAACAGAATGTCGTGTAATTGGGTAGCCCCTTGGGGGGTCATGCCCAAGCCAGCCATGAGACGGGCAATCAGATTGCCAACCGGTGACCAAGCCGCCCAGGCTGGGTTGGTTGCCAGCAGGCGGGTTCCTTCCATGGTGTAACCAAGCAATGGGATCAATGCCAGCAAAGTGAGTGCATAATAATCGTCCCAGCGGGTTTCCAACGTTTTTGGGCGGAGGACCAGGCGCCTGAAAAATGCCATCGTGACGCCAGCTAATATGGCTACCCCGGCGATATCCATGACCAGCTCGTAAATGAGGTACGCAGTCCCGCGTGGAAATGTAATCACAAAGGGCAAGAACAGCAGCATATTTAATATATTGATGATGGTTCCCAATACCTGGATCGTCACTCCCCAGAAGATGAGGAAGTGCATGATCCCTGGGTAAGCTTTTTTCAAGATGCGTACCTGACCCAAGGCGTGAACGAAAAAGTCACGAATACGGGGGAGGGCTCTGTTAAAAGCAGCGCCAAAGGCTTGCAAACGGGTAGTTTTTGAATTAGTTTGAGCTGAGGCCTGGGCGGTCATGCCGCACCTCCGATGAATATCTCATTGTTGACCACGTTGACAGGAATGACAGTCAGACCGAGTGGGGGAGGGCCAGAAATTACATGGCCATCCAAAGGGTCGAAGTAACCATCATGGCAGGGGCAATAAATTTGCTCTTTCCCGACTTCCCATTTAACGATGCAGGCGAAGTGAGTGCAAACGGCAGAAAACGCATGCAAGCCATCAGGTGTGTTAATTACCAGGGCAGGGTAGCGGCCGTAGCTGATGGTTTTACTTTCCCCAACAGGGAGCTCATCGACGGTGCAGACCCGGACAGGCTCTGAAGGGGTTTCCTGCAGGTTGCTCGGATAAAAGTAAGCTATGACCGGACCCACAATGGCAGCTGTGCCCGTGACCATCAATCCTTTATTGACCAACTTCATAAATTCACGACGGGTGATCGGGTTCATGATTAACTCACTTCCCCCCAAATGGTCAGGGCAATGATGGTTATAACAACGACGATAGCGACTGCCAGACGAATCCAGTACGCTTTTTTGGATTTATCAGGTTTATTATCCAGGAATGGCCAGATGAGGATCAGCCCAACTAATATGATCGGGATGACAACACCGACGACCTTTCCCTCTATTCCCAATACCATGGGGGGGATTTTCTTGAGGATCTGATATAACGCCAGGAAATACCACTCTGGTTTGACATGCAGAGGGGTATTTAGTGGATCGGCTGGGTCACCAATCCCGACAGGCTTGATCATCCCCGCAATGGCGATGATCAGGACGACTGCCAAAACCCCTAACACAACATAGAACTCTGTACGCACATGGTCGGGGAAGAATGGGATTGTGTCTTCGGGTTTTTGTTCGATGTCAGACATAGAAATTCTCCTCGTTGGTTTATAGGGGTTTTGCAATGCCCTGACGGCGGATCATCAGGAAGTGGGCACCCATGAATACAACGGTTGCCAAGGGAACAACGATCACATGCAGCCCATAGAAGCGGCTGAGTGTCTCACCGGTGACATTCCATCCAACGCGCAGGAAGACGAGAGCGAGGTTCCCGATGGAGGGGATGGCACCAGCAATCTCAGAGCCAACCGTGGTGGCCCAAAAAGCTCTTTGATCCCAAGGGAGTAGATATCCGGTAAAGCCAAAGACTAGTGTTAGGATCAACAGGAGCACTCCAGAGAGCCAATTCAGCTCGCGAGGTCTTTTGTAAGCACCCATGATGAATACCCGCAGCATATGGGCGACGCACATGACGATCATGCCATTGGCACACCAGTGATGGATTGCCCGTATCGCAGCACCAAAATACACCTGGGTTTCGATGTATTGAATGCTGGCATATGCAGCTTCAGGGGTGGGTTTGTAGTAGAAAGCTAATAAAATGCCGGTAATCCCCTGCACAACAAAGAGAAATGCAGTGATCCCACCCAGGCAATACCACCAGTGAAGGGCATAGCGGGGTACAGGCTTTTTGAGGATTTTTGTGAGGGGTTCAGATATCTTGTAGCGATCATCCACCCAATCTGCTGCCCGGTTGGTGAGCGGTTTCCAGGGGGAGCGGGTCACCCATGTGCTGGCACTGCGATAAACGCCAAACACGAAGAGCAGCCCCAGGCTTCCAAAAAGAGTCCAGCGTGCAAGAGGCGTCCACAAACCTTTGTTTTGACCCAAAATATGACAGCTCAAGCAGGGTTCCTGGTTGGGTGGTGGTGGAGTGACGACGAGCTGTGGGGATGAAGATTCAACCTCAGCCAAAGCCCAATTAGGTGACGCGGCTGCATTCGATGTGTCATCTGTTAAGGGTGTATTTGCCCGGGCATGAGTTGAGATGAGGATCATCAGCCCGACCGCAACGACCAGCATAGCAAGCAAGCCAAAACGCTTCAGTGAAAAGAATCGCATAGAGCCACCTCGTATTTAGCTGGTATGTGATGGTCAGCAGGTGATAAGATCCCTGCTTATGGTGATAATGGGTATATTAATAGAATATAAGAAAACCCCCCCCCGTGTAATCAATTCATGACCTGATTTGGTCTAATTATGCGCCTTAATTTTCCCTAAATATCGATAATTTTCCGTTGTATGGCATATTTGATCAAGTCAGCACGGTCATGTAAATCCAATTTGGACATCAGGTTCATGCGATGGGCCTGGACAGTTTTGATGGAGATACACAGGATCTCAGCAATCTGTTTGTTCGAATAACCTTCAGCAATTAGCTGCAAAACCTCGCGTTCGCGGGGGCTCAATCCATCGGGATTATTTTCTTTTTGAAGGTCTCCCCAACGCAGGTAATTTTCTATAACCAGGCGGGTGATCGCGGGTGAAAGCACGGCTTCACCCTGTTGCACAGCATGAATGGCATCCAAAAGTTCACGGGCTGCTGCATCTTTGAGAATGTATCCCATTGCGCCACTGGCAAGGACCTGGCGGATATATTCTTCGTTCTCATGCATCGTCAGGATCAACACTTTCACTTGAGGGCAGTCGTGCTTGATCTGCCGGGTGGCTTCCAGACCGTTTAATAATGGCATGGCTATGTCCATCAGGACAACATCGGGCAGTAACTGGCAAGCTAGCTTTACCGCAGTGCGACCATCCTCAGCCTCGCCAACAACGGCCATATCAGGCTCATCTTCCAGCAAGGCTCGAATTCCATCCCGCAGAATGGTGTGGTCATCAGCGAGCAGGATGCGAACTTTATCCATTTAGAAGTACTTCAGACCTCATCAAGGGAACATTCACCAGTAAAGATGTGCCATGAGCTGGGTCAGAGCTGATACTCATCCTGCCTCCGACAAGCTCGACGCGCTCTTGGATGCCTTTCAAGCCCCAATGCTGCATATCTATTGCCTCATTACTTAATCTACTGGGCTCGAAACCGTGTCCATCATCTTTAATCTGCAAGTATACTTCGTTTTGATGAACATCCAGGGAGATGCGAGCATTTTTGGCCTGTGAATGGCGGATGATGTTATTTATACCTTCCTGGGAGATCCTGAATAGAGTGGTCGTCAGAGTCTGGGGAAGGGAGGGAAGCTCATCCGGAAAGTCAAGCTCAACCTGAATACCAGCTACCTCCAAATTAGTGCGAGCATACCAACGGATGGCCGGGAGCAATCCCAAGTCATCAAGAATAGCTGGTCGAAGGTCATATATAATGCTGCGCAGACATTCAAGGCTTTCTGCTGCCATCTGGTGTATTGATCTCAAACTATTCACCAGCTCAGCACTATCTGTGGGGATATGATTCTCCAATCTTTCCAGGTTAATGATTAGTGTAGAGAGAGATTGCCCAGTATCATCATGCAGGCTGCGGGCAATACGTTTTCTCTCATCTTCCTGGGCATTAATCGCTCTTTCAGAAAGCACCCGTAATTCCTGATTGCTGGTTTCAAGCTGTGTGATGAGTGAATTTAGAGCAGTGGTGAGGCGATAGATATCAGGATCGGTATCTTCCAAGGCGAGCTGCGTCACTTCCGCTTGCCCGGCTTGAATACGGTTAACAATCAGGCGCAATTCCTGCAAGGGGTGTAGAGCAGCCTGGATAATGATGAAATTCAGGATCAGGCTGATTACGATACCAATCGATGCGAACAGGACGAAGTGCCATAGTGTGGCGGTAATGTCGGTTAGTAAATGGGTCAGAAAGGTCCCAATGATCGCGCCAGCGACGATTATCACTGCATTTCCAATAGCTATACGGTACAGGATAGGTGTGCGTTTAAGGCGCGTCTGGAGAGAACGAAACATTTGAAAAAGTATATCATAAACAAAAACAGGGCTGCCAGATTACGGCAACCCTGCCTGCCTAACCATCTTAACTAAATATGGATGGCGTGTCCTTCCGCAGCGTGAGCAGCTTCCATCAACACTTCGCTCAGGGTGGGATGGGCGTGGACATTGCGGGCGATTTCGGCTGTCGTCAGCTCCATCATCTGAGCGATGGTCAGCTCTGGCAGGAGCTCGGTCACCTCGGGGCCGATCATGTGCCCACCTAAAATCTCGCCATACTTGGCATCCGTGATAATCTTTACCCAACCGGAATAATCACCCAACCCGAGGGCTTTTCCATTTGCCTGGAACGGGAATCTTCCCACTTTAATCTCCAATCCGCGTTCTTTTGCCTGGCTTTCAGTTAACCCGAAAGAAGCCAATTGAGGTTGGCAGTAGGTGGCGCGCGGCATCATTTCGTAATTGAGCTGGATCGTTTCGGCCCCAGCTATGTTTTCAGCACAGACAATCCCTTGCGCTGAGCCGACGTGGGCAAGCATGAGCTTGGCGGTCACATCACCCACTGCCCAAATTCCAGGTATATTAGTCGCCATACGCTCGTCAATTTCAATGGCACCCTTCTCATTTATCTTGACACCCTGCTGCTCCAACCCGAGATCGTGTGAATTGGGACGAAAACCAATGGCAACCAATGCCTGTTCTGCCTGCAAGGTGACCTGCCCATTTTCACCCGATGCCCTGAGTGAGACTCCAGCCTCAGTCGCTTCAAGAGCTTCCACACGATGACCGACCAGGATGTTGATCTTGCGCCTGACAAAGGCTTTAGCCAGCTCAGCGCTGACTTCCTCATCTTCCAGTGGCACCAGGCGAGGTAACATTTCAACAAGGGTGACAGGGACCCCATAAGAGCTCCAAATCGTGGCAAACTCAACCCCTATGGCACCCGCGCCGATAATAATGGCAGATTTGGGTAAAGTGGGCTGCAGGATGGCTTCAAGGTAGGTAAGGATATTTTTCCCGTCCACCTTCCAGGCTGGAGGTACCATAGTCGTCGCACCGGTGGCAATGACGATATTTTTCGTCTTAAGCTGATTGGATTTCCCGTCAGCATCTGTAACTGTAACCGTATCACGGGCGGTTATCTTCGCTAAACCCATATGCACGGCGATATTATTCTTTTTCATCAGGAATCCGACGCCCTTAGTCAACCGGTCGGATACCTGACGGCTGCGCTTGACCGCAACACCATAATCCAGGTTCAGGTTATCGAATGAGAAGCCAAACTCTTTACTCCGTTCACGCAGGATATGGGCGACATCGGCATTCCTGAGCAGGGCTTTGGAGGGGATGCAGCCGATGTTCAAGCACACTCCCCCCAACCATTGCTTATCGATGATGGCTGTTTTTAATCCCAATTGGGCAGACCGGATGGCACATATGTACCCAGCTGGTCCAGCACCAATGACAATGACATCATAATTCTCCATGATCTCTCCTTAATAAATTCGAGCAATGTTATATATATCTTATCCGTTACTCTTCTTTACTCGCATGAGCTTAGATTTTACTCAAGCCCACTTCTGTAAGGTGTCCACAACCTTGGCCAGGAAGTAATCAGCTATAGCCCCATCGATGACCCGATGGTCAAAAGTGAGCGAAAGGTACATCATTGGGCGAATGGCGATCACATCCCCGAGGTTATCATCATTTATCACCACGGGGCGTTTCTGGATCACCCCCACCCCGAGGATGGCACACTGGGGTTGATTGATGATGGGTGTGGCAAACAAGGAACCGGTCACTCCGTGGTTGGTTATAGTGAAAGTGCCACCTTTCACTTCATCCGGTTGTAATTTGTGGGCACGCGCCCGGTTGGAAAGGTCATTGACAGTACGTGCAATCCCTAAGAGTGAGAGATTATCAGCATTCCTGATCACCGGGACGATCAATCCTTCTTCACCCAATGCGGTTGCCATACCAATATTGATCGCATTGTATATTCTGACCCCTTCCTCTGACCAGGAGGAGTTAACCAACGGGTAAGATTTTAGGGCAGCTACAGAGGCAGCAACAAAGTAAGTGGTGAATGTTAAATTCAGTCCCTCGGATGAGAAGGTTTGCTTGTTAGCATTGCGATGGTCTACAACGCAGCTCATATCAACTTCCATAATGGTGGAGACGTGAGGTGCGATATGCTCACTCATCACCATATGCTCAGCAATCGCTTTCCGTATTGGGGTCTGAGGGAGAACTGTGTAGGTGCCTACTAATGTAGATATCGCTGGTGCAACAACAGCTATTGGTACAGCTGGTGCTGTAGGAGCAGATGGTGCGACCGGTGCAGGGGTGGTGGGGGCTTGCTTACGCGCTTCCAGGTAAGCTTCAATATCTTTTTTAGTGATTCTCCCACTCATCCCGGTGCCTGGTACTTTCGACAGATCCACATTTTGCTCGGCTGCGATTTTGGCAACCACCGGAGAGATAAAGCCAAGCTCGCGAGGTGAGGCGGGTTGTGGTGAAGGTACTGTGGTTGGGGAAACTGACGGCATCTCGGCAGTAGAGACAGCTGTTGGCTGATCAGCAGCACCTTCTTCTGGGATGCCTTCACCTGGCTGACCAATCCACCCCAACAAAGCTCCCACCTTGACCACCTCACCTTCTTTTGCCAATACAGCCAGGATGACACCTGAGGTAGGGCTGGGGATTTCTGTGTCGACCTTGTCGGTATTTACTTCCAGGACCGGTTCATATTCCTCGACTTTATCCCCGGTGGATTTGAGCCACCTGGTTACAGTGGCTTCAGTGACTGATTCACCTAATAAGGGCATTAATAATTTAACAGGCATGGCTCCTCCTTATTTTACCAGCCGATTACGTCTCTCATGAGCGGATCAATAAAACAATAGATAATCCGTTGGTGATACCTCATGCATCAAAGCATAAACTGATTCGAAAATCGTCTCAGGGTTTGGTTTGGACCAATAATCACCATCTGAGCCATATGCTGGGCGGTGAGCTGCTCCAGGCAAGGTACGAGGCGGGGAATCTAGCCAGTAATAGCCCCCCTGCTTTTCAATGACTTCCTGAAGCATATAGGCCGTGGTGCCCCCGGGGACATCTTCGTCAACAAAGATAATATGACCGGTCTTCTTGAGTGACTCCAATATGATCCCATGAATATCAAAAGGAAGCAGGGTCTGCACATCGACCAGCTCGGTCTCGATACCTACCTTGCCAAGCTTGTCTGCAGCTTCGAGGGCAATCCGGCAGCAGGCACCATAGGTGACCAAGGTAACATCCGTCCCCTCCCGGATGACCTCAGGGACACCGAGGGGAACGGTGATCTCACCAATATTTTCTGGCAGACGTTCCTTTTGCCGATAGCCATTAAGGACTTCCACCAGCAAAGCTGGCTCATCGGAGCGCAACATGGTGTTATAGAAGCCTGCAGCCTGGGTAAAATTGCGCGGCACCAATACATACATGCCTCGCAATAAGTTTATGAGGCCTGCCATCAGAGAACCGGAATGCCATACCCCTTCAAGTCGATGACCGCGTGTGCGGATAATAACGGGTGCTTTTTGCCCTCCACGGGTACGCCAAAGCAGGGTAGCCAGGTCATCCGACATGAGCTGCAAAGCGAAGAGCACGTAATCCAGGTATTGGATCTCTGCGATTGGACGTAAACCGCGCAATGCCATTCCAATTGCCTGACCTAAAATCGTGGCTTCCCGGATGCCTGTATCAGCGACGTGCAATTCATCATACTTTTCCTGTAAGCCACGCATGCCCTGATTGACATCCCCCATACGACCGACATCTTCGCCAAAGGCGATTAAACGAGGTTCGCGAGCCAATGCAGCGTCGAAACATGCATTGATCACTTCAAAACCATAAAGCGTAGGAGAACTCTCTGAGTAAGTGGGTTTAACCTCGGGCACGAGCATGGCTGATTCAACAGATTGGCTGTAAAGATAGGATCCATAGCGGTCTTTGTTGATTGGCTCCTGGTCTTTTTTCCAGTTGACCAATAATTGTCTGGCCGGTAATGGCTCGTCTCGAACTTCGGTTAATACTTCCGAAACAGCAGACATAATATCCCGACGGAAGGGTACCGGGATATTGATCAATTTATCTTTGATTTGACCCAGGGTAGATTGATGAGATGAACCAGCCTTCAGCTGGTCAATGAGGTCTACAACCTGTGAGCGTTCCGATAGGATGGGATTTATATATGCTTCCCAGGCACGTTTGCGGTCTTCTTCCACCGATCGCTGATCTGCTTTTTCAAGCCGGTCTAACTCATCAGAGGTAATATAACCTTGAGCTAAAATCCATTCACGGAATTTCTTGATGCAATCAAATGCATGCTCCCATTCCAGGCGTTGTTTGGATTTATAACGCTCGTGGCTACCTGAGGTGGAGTGACCCTGGGGTTGGGTGAGCTCGCTGACGTGCACAATCGAGGGCATATGTTCTTGCCTGGCAACCTGGATGGCTTTTTGATAGACCTCAATCAGAGCAGGATAATCCCAACCTTTTACGGTATAGATATCGAAGCCATCGCAGCATTCGCCTGGGGGACGGCGAAATCCCATCAGGAGTTCAGAGATATTTTCTTTAGCAATCTGGGATTCGTTGGCGACAGATATCCCATAGCCGTCGTCATAGATGGTCAAGATTGCCGGACATCGCAAAACCCCGATGGCATTCACTGATTCCCAGAATAAACCTTCAGCGCAGGAGGCATTCCCTATGGTAGCAAAGGCGACTTCGTTGCCATTGTTTGAGAATTGAGTGAATTGATGTAAGGCCGGGATCTGGCGATACAGCTTGGAGGCGTATGCCAGTCCTACCACCCTGGGCATTTGTGAGCCAGTAGGAGAAACATCACCCGTCGAGTTGGGTTGGGCAGTCAGTTCTCTCCAAGATCCATCGGGATTGAGGCTGCGGGTGGCAAAATGAGCGTCCATCATACGCCCTCCGCTGGATGGCTCAGCTTCCAAATCAGGGTCTGCATAGAGCTGAGCAAATAATTCCTGGATGGTAGCCATGCCGGTGGCAAACATAAAGGTTTGATCACGGTAGTAACCAGAACGAAAATCACCATTCTGGAACACACGAGCAATGGCTAGCTGAAGTAGCTCCTTGCCATCACCAAATATGCCAAATTTGGCTTTACCGCTCAATACTTCACGTCTACCTATATAACTTGCCTGCCGGCTACGGTAAGCCAAGCGATAATCCAGAATAATCTCTTCAATGCTGGGTAAAGTAAATGTTTCCTCCATATTATTGCTCCAATCGAGCGGCGACAAGCTCGGCTATATCGAGCACTGGCATCTCGCTGTTGATGGCCTTCTTTGCATCGGTCAGCATGATCATGCAGAAAGGGCAACCAACCGCTAACACGTCAGCTCTAGTAGCTTCAGCTTCCCTGAAGCGATTAGAATTGACGCGTTCCCAGCCGTGCTGTTCCTCTTTCCACATCTGCGCTCCACCAGCACCGCAGCAAAAGGATTTGAGTCCGTGACGAGGCAGCTCTATTAGAGATAGTCCGATTTGCTCAAAATCCTTACGTGGTTCGGATATTATATGATTGTGCCGACTTAGGTAGCACGGATCATGGTAGGTAATGTTGGAAATCTGATCATCCCTTGATTTACGCGGGTCAAATTCAAGCTTGCCACTTGTAATCAACTCATTGATAAATTGTGAATGATGAATAACGGTGTACGTTCCCCCGAATGCCGGGTATTCATTTTTTAATGTGTGCAGGCAATGTGGGCAGGTGGTTACAATGCGTTTGGGTGCAACACCATTGAGTAATTCCACATTGGCTGTTGCCATTTCACTAAATAGATATTCGTTGCCAGCCCGACGAGCAGAATCACCAGTGCACTGTTCCTTCTCGCCTAAAACAGCATAGTTCACACCTGCTCTATCAAGCACAAGTGCGAATGCACGGGCGACTTTTTGTGCCCGAACATCTGTGGCAGGTGCGCATCCCACCCACCATAATATATCGGGGGCGGGGTTTTCATCAATTGTAGGAACCTTTATCCCCTCTGCCCATTTAAGCCGCTCTGTTGGAGGAATATTCCATGGATTGACATTTCTTTCCATGCCGCGCAAGGCAGCCTGTAATTGCTGTGGGAAAACGTTTTCAGTCAACACCAAAGACCGGCGGATGTCCAGGATATCGCGCATGGGTTCATTATTGACCGGGCAAATGTCGATGCAGGCACCACAGGCGGTGCAAGCCCAAATTGCATCTGGTGGAATGGCAAATTCAACCAACGTTTGAGGGCTGGCTTCACCTTTGGCGATATGAACCCCATAATAATTCAGGAAATAACGCTTGTTGATCTCGAGGGCAGCTGGAGATAAAACCTTGCCCGTGTTATAGGCCGGGCACATTTGCTGGCAGCGATAGCACATGATGCAGGCATAGGCATCCATGAGCTGCTCCCAACCGAGATCCTCCATGTGGGAAACCCCGAATGATTCGATGCTCTCATTAGCAAAATCCAGGCGACTTAATTCGCCGATTGACCTGCGAGCAGGCTTGAGGAGAAAGTTCAGGGGTGCAAAAAAGAGGTGGATGTGTTTGGAATACAAAAAGTAGGGTAAAAAAGCAAGGATCAATCCCAAGGATACCCAAAAACTAGCATGTTCACCGATCATCAGCGCCGAGGCACTCCAATTGCGCCATAAATAAGATACAGCCGATGCAAATGGTTGCCAAGGGTCAAGACCAAGCTGTGCTACCTTGAAAGTTTCTCCGAGAAAGCGGGAACTGACGTGAAGGCTGACAAATGCACCTACAATAGCTGAGTCACGCAATATGCCGAAGCGAGCTTTTGGATGCAACAATACGTCCTGGCGGGCACCAAGGGTAGTTGGCTTGATGATAAACCGCCGAATGATCAACGCAGCAATCCCCACCAAAACGGCAATACTCAAGATATCCGCACCAAGGTGATACAGGTTGGCAATCGTTCCTGTACCGAGGAATTGATAGCCGCGAATGTATGCCTGTAATAAATCCCCGAAATTTACAATGACATAATAAAGAAATCCCCAACCTACCAGGGCATGGAATAGACTGGGCAGAAATCGAAAACGAAAAAGTGGTTGAAAGCTGATTATCCTCGCAGGAACTGAAAATTTGCGATCCCGTAGGACATTCCAGTCTGGTCGACCGTGACCACGCTGGATGATGCGAATTATGCGCCTTATGGCTCGAGCAGTCAAATAGAGGGAGAGCAGTACAGCCAGTGCAAAAATAATTCTCTCCGGCGTCGTTAGCATGAGTGAATGTCTCCTGAGATTAAACCTTAGTGTTCAGACAAGTATCCTATCGCTGCCTGTACTGCAGGGTCATCATCCATTGTATATTGGTCAAATTCACCCGACACGGTTAAATCGGGAATGATCCCTGATTTTTCCCAATCTTGATCAGGATGGTTCAAGGGACGGAAAGTTTCATTAGCCAACCATAATTGTGAACCATCCTCCAGGTCATATCCCCATAAGATCTCCACATTCCCATTCGTGGTGGTACCGATCAGGTAGGCTCGTCCAATATCCTGAAGGATGCCTGCGAAAATCTCCCCAAAACTTACTGTTCCAGAACCAACCAATACAACCAAGGGTACCTGTGAGGAACCGTTGATATTATTTATATTAACCTGGAGAGGTCGATGTTCATCATGCCGAATATAATAACCAAGATTTCCACCGGCGAAATAGCTAAGTATCGGTTCCAGGACGGTACTTGAACCACCATTATTCATCCGGTTATCCAAAATCAATCCATCCAAGGGGGCATCAGCGTTCATTTCCTGTAATGCAGAGACCACCTTCTCGTCCACTGTACTATCCTCAAAAGTTACCAGAAGAATATAACCGATTCTTTTACCATCAGGTGTGGTGATTACACGATGCACTACTGGATAATCACCAGTGATTCGATGGCGAGTAATGTATATTTCCCGAGGTTCTTCACCAGGTGTTTGAACGGTAACGGTGATGGTTGTGCCTTCAGGTCCACGGACGATATCCTGTAGGAGCCCATTTTCGTCCAAAATTGAAGTTTCATTCACAGTGATGATACTATCACGTGGCTGTAATCCCGCAGCTTCAGCCGGACCGTCATCAAATACCGATAAGATTACCGCACGCTGTCTCTCAGGGACAGCGCTAACTATTACTCCGATGCCGACATAATCATGCTTACCTTGATATTCTGCTTCCTGCTCGGCGACTTGTAGCGGATCTAGGAAAAATGAATGGTCATCGCCGAGCCGAGTAATGACCTTGCTCATTGCCAGATAAAACTGTTCATTGGTGAGACCAGCAGAAATTATTTGCCTATACTCCTGATGGATGGCATTCCAGTCCAAGCCATTAAAATCGGGATATACGTAAGTATCATTGACGATGGACCATAAATTCTCAAAGACGCCAAGCTGGGTAGTTAAGGGGATAAGGATTGGCGTTTGGGTAGATGTCAAAATCGGTGTGGGCGTCAACTTAGTTGGAATTACGGTGGGAGTGAAAGTGATAGACGGGACTGTAGTATAAGTAGGCAGGAATGTGGAGGTGGGCTTTATAGGGAAGTTTTTTGTCGCTGAAATATGTGTAGGCGTGGGGATGAGAGATGGAACGAATACCCGACATGCAAGTAAGATGAGTATTATCGGCAGTAAGACGAGAAATCGAATTTTGGAGTTCATAAATGATGATAAATCGGCTTGATCTGGGAAATATAATTTCCCATCTTATTTTTAAGTTTTACATAGCCTGAAGGACCGACTCATGCTCCGCCTTCACCATAATAGCTTGGATCGGTTGGGGTATTTCCGGATGGATCCCAAACATAAACCCAATCACCTACTTTCGCCCAATTAAACAACCAGTGTGAATCCGCCGGGGTCAGATTAATGCAGCCATGCGATTGAGGGAACCCAAAAGCTGTACGCCAATAAGCTCCATGGAGGGCGCGGGCATGATCGTAATACATCGTCCAGGGAACATCTTCCAAATAATAGAAATCTGAACGATCCTCTGCGAATGAGCCAGACATCAATGTTGATTCCAATTTTTGTTGAATTTGGAATAATCCTGGTCTGGTGAAAAATGGATCCAAGCCTGTGGCGACGAGTGTGGCATAAATCAGTTTATTCTGATCGTAGACTGCAAGGGTCTGTTCGAACAGGTTCACTTCGATCCAACGACCGTTTTCAACTCCTGGGGGAGGGGTGGCGCTTGGGTCCACCTTACCAACATAGCGTCCTTCAATCCACTCATCAGGGGCGATCAGATCCCATTCTTCATCATTTACCAGCTTGGTTGAAAAAATCTGTACAATATCGTATTGATTAACCGAATGACCTGTTTTATCTTCCAGGTTGTAGCCGGGTGTTCGTTTGGTCTCAACACTCGGAGCAAACGGGAGGATCCAACCGAAGGATTTACCTGGAGTTCGAGAAAACTCGATGCCGCCAGGGAGACTGTGGGGAACAGAAACTCGGCTGGACACCGACAGCCAAGTATTATCCAGCAACAAGAAAAAACGTCCATATGCAGTATCCGTAAAAGAAATATAGGATACATAACGCAATTTTCCATCATTAATGGTTCGGACTTCATTCCTTCCTGAGATTGCATCCTGGAGAGAGGCGTAAACTGGGGTCGAACCTTCTCCCAATAACGCATACGAGAATGGCAATTCGCCTAATAGACTATCGATCGGGTGGGCTGGCAATCTGATCAAGGGAAGGCTAATTCCATGGGTAGCCATTTGGGTTATGTAACTGGAGGGGCCAAGCAGTAAACAATCCTGTGGGTCGGTCAGGTATATGCCAGGCAAGCACAGCATGTCACTGGAGGCGCGGATAACTTCTGCCTGGGGAGGTTTTGCTAAGGGCTGAGAGACGAATGAAAAACCCTGCATAAATACGAAAAATGAGATAAGTAAACGCATCATTTGTATAAGGTAAAAAGATTATACCAGTGGAAAGTGCCCATCAATATTCGGTTGGTTAAAAATATGATGAGCCTTTCGCAGTGGAGCTATTGGACTTATACTATGTATATGGAATCACAATCAGAGCTAATTACAGTCGGATGTTTGGTGGAGGTCGATCTTCAGGATCGTGCGGGTAAAAAGGAGCGGCTGAAAGTCATCATAGTACCGGATGAAGCAGCTGATTTTGCCCATGGATACCTGAGTGAAAATACCCCTCTTGCAAAGATCCTGATAGGTGAGAGAGTGGGAAACATTATCCCTTATCTGCAGGATGATATCCTTGCTATTGAGATCCTAGCTGTAACCAAACCCACAGATAGACTTACTGATGGTGCAGCGGAAAAACGAAAAGCCATGATGAAGAAGACCATTAGGGAAGTGGAGGATACGAATGCGATGGTATTTGCTTCATCTTTCAGCGGAAAGTGGGGGGATTATGACCCGGATAGTATCCCTAAGGAAAAGAAAACCGAAGATACAGAATGAGAGGCAAAAGTCCATTGGCGCTGGAAACTAATCCTATTACATTCACTGGCAGATTAGGTTGGTATTACTATTGCAACCTCAATCAGGCGGTGATTCGCGGTATCCTCTGTGATGTAACTTGCTTTGTCGCTTAGCATTAAGACTTGTAAAATCACTTTCCAACCTACATAGGTAGATCGAGAGTAAAACATTGACTAAATCACGTTCACAACTCATCGTAGCATGTTTGCGTGATATGCACGCATCATCTCCAGATATTGAGGCTTCTGCGGTGGTCAGTGCTGATGGGCTGACGATTGCGTCAGCCCTGCCTCAGGGTGTTGAGGAAGACCGTGTGGCGGCAATGTCAGCAGCGATGCTTTCTCTGGGTGAGCGGATTGCAGCTGAATTGGGGCGAGGCTCACTTGAACAAGTCTATATCAAAGGGTCGAACGGTTACGTGATTCTCATGTCGGTAGGTAATGAGGCGGTACTAACCGCGCTGGCCCGCGAGAATGCAAAATTGGGTTTGATCCTGCTGGATATGCGTCGCACTGTTGAAGCCCTCTCCACACTTATTTAATATCATCTGACCCCATGCTGACCACGATCAAAAGTGGTTACTATTACCCTAACAGGCTGGTCCGGGCAACATTCAACGCGCTCAAAGATGTAATGGGGAAAAATGGTTTAGATGCAATTCTCAACCTTATAGAGTTTGCCTATGGGGTTGATAGTATAATAAAAGCCAGACATTTTTGCCCTTAGCGGAGAGCCAAGCAGGGCTGGCCTCCGCTTTTTACTGCAAATGACCACTGAAATACTTCAATTACCTCATTCAATATTGAAATGGAATCTACGCCAGTTATACTGGGATGTATTCTGGTTTGGAATCCTTGCGGGAAGCACACTATCTTTTCAAGCGGTTTACGCAGCCCGTTTGGGAGCATCGGGTTTTCAGATAGGATTGCTCAGTGCAGGACCAGCGGTCGTCAATTTAATATTTACGCTTCCATCTGGTCATTGGTTGGAAGGTAAATCCCTTATAAAGGTGTCATTTCGATCGGCGATTTTACAACGCCTGGGATATGTATTCCTGGTAGCGCTACCATGGTTGTTCACCTCATCTGAAGGCCAGGTGTGGGGACTGATATGGACAACTTTAGTCATGTCGGTGGCTGGAACAGTGCTGGCAATCTCATTCAATGCTTTGTTCGCTGAAGTGCTACCGCCCGAACATAGGGCACACGCTGTTGGGCGGAGGAATATCCTACTAGCTATCAGTATTACTATAGCTACATTATTGTGTGGACAAATCCTGGATCGGGTGGTATTCCCACACAATTACCAGATTGTATTTTTAATCGGGGCAGCAGGTGCGATGTTGAGCAGCTATCACATTGGGAGAATTCGTAAGCCGGACCCGATTGAAAAGGTTGCCAGCCTAGTAGAAGCAGAAGATGCTGAGAGCATATCCTACCCAAAACGCAAATCTTTGTTGAGGCTGGATTTACTCACCGGACCTTTTGGGATATTCATGCTCGCTTACCTTGTTTTTTACGCGTTCCAATATTTTCCGGTCCCACTTTTTCCAATCGCATATGTAGATTCTTTACGCATGACCGACGGAATGATTGGCTTGGGGACAGCTATTTTTTATGGGGCGATGATGTTGGCTTCCTTTAGGCTCGGCTACTATAGTACACGATTTGGGCATCGAAAGGTTTTAGTGATCAGTGCAGCTTTATTTCCGATATTTCCATTATTCCTGGGAATGGCAAAAGGACCAGAATTATATTACCTGGCGTGCTTGATTGGGGGTGGGATTAACGCCATGCTCACTGGGGCTCTCGTCAACCGCTTGATGGAACGGGTACCACCCGATGACCGTCCAGCGCATATGGCACTCCACAACCTGGCGCTAAACCTGGGGATATTGGTAGGTTCTTTACTGGGGCCAGTATCAGCAGACTTGATTGGGGTGCAGCCATCCCTGATGGTAGGCGCGGGGCTAAGGCTGCTGGCGGCGGGATTTTTTTGGTTGTGGGGGTGAGCAATTTCACTTAATGGCGGAGACTTGAGCGCTATATATTTCCATCAGAGTGTGCCATTCCGGGAGGCTGAGAGTTTCTGCGCGGCGTATGGGATCTATTTGGGCATGGCTTAGCATTGCTTCGATTATTGGAGGGGATAAGTGGAGTCCACCGGCAAGTGCGTTGCGTAACGTTTTGCGTTTTTGACTGAACCCAGCTTTAATCAGTTGGAAAAATGTATCCAGATCTTCCGAAGGAATCACCGGTGAGGGAAAGCTATCGATGCGAATGATCGCGGAATCCACTTTCGGTGGAGGATAGAAAGCACTCGCCGGGATCTGTGCAATGATTTCCGGATGTCCATAGACTTGCACACTAAGGGCAAGCAGGCTCATATCACCCGGCAGGGTGCAGATTCGCCTGGCAACCTCTTGTTGGACAGTGAAAACCAAACGTCGTGGAGGTGAACTGGCTTCCAACAGATGACGAATGAGGGCGGAGGTGATGTAGTAGGGGATGTTGGCAACCACCAAGTATTCTGACTGTGAAACCAGCTGGATTGGATCCAAAGAGAGGATATCCCCTTCTATTACCTGAACATTCGAAAATTGACCAACGACTTGTTTAAGGATGGGAATCAGGTTTGAATCCACCTCAACAGCCACGACCTTGCAGGCGTTAACTGCGAGGAGGCGGGTAAGACTACCCAAACCAGGACCTATCTCCAAAACGACGTCCTGTGGGGCAACCCCAGCTGCCTCAACCACCTGGTGAAGGGCAGTTTCATCGAGCAGAAAATTCTGCCCCAATGATTTATCGGGTCGTATTCCGTGTTGGCGCAGCAACTGGGGGATATCCAAAATTGGCAAGCTCAAGGAATGATCCACACAATATTATCCGGGGGAGGCCAAAGAAAGTAGACGGTAACCCACTCATGCCATGGGACATAATCATCATCGCTATATCCGAGGTCGACCCAGCGTCCGATCACCCCTCCGCCAATATCGGCAGCGAGAGCATCGCCATACCCCGGGACATACAATTGGGTGAAGAAGGGGACAATACTGGTATCCACCGCAGCGACACCTTTTTTGAGA
>CAZXPK010000065.1:0-19008 GCA_964642565.1 uncultured Anaerolineaceae bacterium | reverse complement strand
TGACCTGAAGATTGCAAGAAATATTCCATCTTATTCACAGTGACTTTCTACTAAGATCTATCGGACGGATAAAGGAATAATTCGCAGGAAGATATGGTAAACCCAAAGATAATTTCAGGAATCGAACGGCAAAATAAGATCCTATTTTGGATTAATCAACATTACCGTATCACGATCGGTGAAGTTTGTGAGCATTATTCTAATAGTGAAGCCACAGCAAGGCGTGACCTTGAAAGGTAGGCTGCTACTGGTAAAGCGCAACGAGTTCATGGATGGGCAACTGCGATTGACAAAGCACGGTCCGAAATGCCATTGCTGCAAAGACAAGTGGAGCAGATTGCAGTAAAACAACGGATAGGAAAGGTTGCCACAAGTTTAGTAAAGGATGGAGATACGGTATTTTTGGGTAGTGGGACTACTGTTTTGGAAGTGGCATGTAATCTTTGGGAGCGTCAAAATTTGGCAGGACCTCAACGGTCATGGTTGCGCCAATTAACCAAATTCATACTCTCGTCTCGGGTGTGGAGACGCATTTAGAGTTATGAACAGAAATTACTAAGAAAAACATCAAGATATTAACGGCTTAAAGCAGTAATGATTGGATCCTTTGCCCGTTCATAAAAAGGTTAACAATGTTACTTGACTCATACAGACCTAAATCCTGCCTGGTGACTAAGTCCACACAGGTCATGAGACCGCGCTTTCCTGTGATTGATGCCCATAATCATTTAGGCGAGGAATTTGGTGGAGGTTGGATACATCGACCTGTCACTGAACTAATCGACCTTTTAGATCAGGTAAATGTGAAGTTGTATGTGGATTTGGATGGTGGTTGGAGTGAAGATGTACTTGCATTGCACATTAATAGATTTAAAAGTCCATACCCCGATCGCTTTCAGGTGTTCGGTGGTGTAAATTGGGAGATGTGGGGTACACTTGGTGATGCTTTTCCAGACTGGGCTGCTGCAAGATTGAGTGTCCAAAAAGATATCGGCGCAGAGGGGCTTAAGATTTGGAAGAATTTCGGACTGCGGGTTTGTGATTATAAAAGTGATCTGGTGAAGGTCGATGATGCTCGCCTGGATCCAATTTGGAGTGCAGCGGGGGAGCTAAATTTACCCGTAATGATTCATGTGGCTGACCCGGTGGCATTTTTTGATCCTTTGGATGAAACCAATGAGCGTTGGGAAGAATTAACTGCCAATCCAGATTGGCAACTCTTCAATCCTTCATACCCACCATTTTCGTCGATCATCGAGGGATTGGCGAACCTAGTAAAAAGGCATCCGCATACCATTTTTATCGGGGCGCATGTGGGATGTTATGCGGAAAATGTAAAGTGGGTTGCTGATTTACTGGATAATTGTCCCAATTTTTACGTCGATATTAGTGCCCGGATTGGGGAGTTGGGTCGCCAACCCTATACTTCAAGGCAGTTCTTCCTTGAGCACTATGATCGAATTTTATTCGGGTCGGATTTTGGTCCAGACTTAGAGGCTTACAGGCTGTCTTATCGCTTTCTGGAAACTGACGATGAATATTTTAATTACAACGTTGGAGAAATACCTCAACAAGGCAGATGGTATGTATACGGTTTACACTTGCCGGATGAAGTCTTGAAAAAAATATATTCCACAAATGCAGAAAAATTGTTATTAACCAAATGAGATCATCAAGGTTAATAGTTCGTATCCATAGATAAGTATAATTTATAGTGAACGACAACAATTTTGAAGGGATGATTATGCTGATTATCCAGAAACCTAGTTATTTGAGAGTTGAATAATGGAAACACGGGGGGAATTTACTTGGGAGGAAATTTATTCCCAGTCTGATTCCTGGATCAATGGGATGGAGGTCTTGAAAAAGAACACAACAGCATGTTGTGGTCGAATCGGGAGGCTGGAAAAAGTGGTTGTTACCAGAAGAAGAGGGTTTCGTCTCTAGTGCATTGACTTCGCCACGATTCCGTAAATAGCGCTCATCTAAATCTGTTATATAATTTTGTATAATATAAACGCCAATCTTATTGGTCACCAAGCAATGGTGGACATTAGGATTTCACTCCCAGTTTTTATGAAATTGATTTTATAGAGCTATTATTGGTGTTCGATGTATTTTTAGTCATCGTCAGGATATAGAATTCAATTTT
The DNA here is from genome assembly GCA_964642565.1 of uncultured Anaerolineaceae bacterium. GTDB lineage: Bacteria > Chloroflexota > Anaerolineae > Anaerolineales > UBA4823 > FEB-25. The sequence continues at coordinate 16,856 of CAZXPK010000065.1, read as the reverse complement.
TCCGTCGTGTAATAGGTCTATAATATCGAGATTCAGTGGTTGTAATTCATTGCCTCTATTTATAATCCTGTAAGCCGTTGAGGTAATTAGCTAACAATTCTGTCAAGGTGCTTTACAAAAAAATCAAGTAGTCCGGCAACAATCTATGATAATATGTGACTGTCAATAAACAGAGGACATAGCATTGACCTGGCAGTTTACATCTGAGGTATTAATTGCATTACTTACCGCCACCGTTGCGTTAATCGTAGGTTTGGTTAGCTCGCGCTGGTGGAAAACCCCCGGGATCATCTATTTTTCATTGATGATGGTATCCATTGGGGGTTGGGCTTTATTCTCAGGTCTTGAATATGCTGTGGTTGAAATTCCCAACAAAGTCTTTTGGGCTAAATTGCAATTTATAGAAATTGCTTTAATGTTAGCATTTTGGTTTTTGCTTATCCTGCAATACTCCCACCAGGATCAGAAAATACCACCTTGGTGGGTTGTTTTATTAATGATTGTTCCCTTAATGACCGTTTATGTGGTTATAACCGAAGATAAACGCCATTGGTTATGGCAAGCTATCATTCCAACATCCCAAGTACCCGGTGCGCCCCTTATATATACTCGTGCCTTGTGGTTCAACATTTCAGTTTTGTATTCCTATCTGCTGATTATCATCGGAGCATTTATATTAATTCGCAGGACGGTCCTCCCTCCAAAATCAGCAGGTGTGAGAGCTTTATTACTTTTATCTGGGATTATTCCACCATTGATCTGCAATTTGATATATCAGGCGCAGATATTCCTGGTTAATAATTTGCAGATCATGTTAATGGTGGGATTGATGATCAGCGGGATGATTTATTTCTGGGGTATATATTATTTTCAACTACTCGAAAATTCCTCATTATCACATGATGTGATCATCGATAAAATGAGCGAAGGTGTTATCGTTCTTGATCGACGGGACCGAATTCATAACATAAACTCTACCGCTTTAAGCATGTTGGGATTAAGCCAACGATCTGCAAAGAGAAAAAGCTTAAACGATATCATTGCCATTTGGCCGGGAATTGCAGATACTTTTCGGGTTACTCACGATTTTGAAACTGAAGTAAGAATAAACGGAGATTCTCCAAGAACCTTGAGTGTTCGCACGACCAACCTTAAGGATAAAGATGGACAATCCACTGGACGTATGGTCGTATGGCGAGACATTACCCAATACAGGCGGGTCGAAACAACCTTACGAGATTCAGAAGCACGATTCAAGGCATTATTTCAAGGAGCACCCGACGCTATTGTTATCACCGATAAAAATAGCCGAATCGTACTCGTAAATAACCAAACTATTACCCTGTTTGGATATTCCATCGATGAATTAATGGGTAATTCGATTGATCTTGTGATCCCAGAACGATACCGGGAGGCCTATTACAAGTATCAAAAGGCATTTATTGATGAGATTGAGACACGTCCGGGGATAAGCCTGCCTTTGAATGGCATAAGGAAGAATAAGCGAGAAATTCCGATTGAAATTGCATTAAGCCCAGTAAAAATCCCATCTGGCGTCATTTTTACGAATATTATTCGGGATCTGACAATTCGTAAGGAAGCAGAGGAGCAACTACGCTTACAAAGTATCGCGCTCGAATCTGCTGCCAATGGAATTGTGATAACAGATCGAAATGGAAATATTCAATGGGTGAACCCTGCTTTTACAAAAATGACAGGTTATACTGCCGATGAAGTACATGGAAAGAATCCTCGCATCCTGAAATCTGGGCTGGTTGCAGAAGATATTTACGGTGGCTTATGGAAAACGATCTTAAGCGGTAATGTATGGCATGGTGAATTAATAAATCAAAGGAAAGATGGAACCATCATCACTGAAGAACAAACGATTGCACCGGTGAGAGATAGTACGGGGCATATCATCCATTTTATCGCCATCAAACAAGATATAACCGAACGTAAACATACAGAAGCAGTGCTTAGTAAACGATCCGAGCAGATTGCTACCCTAAACCGGGTTATGCGCTCATTAAGCTCCACCTTGGACCTTTCCAAAGTATTGGATATGATCTTGCACGAAATCCAACAAGTGATCCCATACGATAGTGCTTCGGTATGGTTGTGTAAAAATGACAGTTTAGAAATCATCGCTGCCCATGGATTTCCTGATTCCGAGTCATTGATTGGAACTACATTTGATTTGTCTTCAAAGGATAATCCCAATACTCAGGTCATACAAACGCGCATGCCATTAATTGAAGGTGACGTCTATTCCACCTATAGTACTTTCAACAATGGAGTTCAAGCCAGATATAAAAATCGTGGCTGGATGGGTGTTCCGATGATCATCAGTGATCGCGTGATTGGAATGTTAGCCTTCGATAAAAATGTACCCAATTTTTACACACAAGAACAATCACAATTCGCACTGGCATTTGCAGCCCAAGCAGCAATTGCCATTGAAAATGCCCGGTTATATTCTGATGCTCAAAAGGAATTAACCGAAAAAATCGAGGCTGAAGGGAAATTGCTGAAATTGCAGAAAGAACTTGAGGAGCAGGCGATCCGAGATTCATTGACAGGTTTGTATAATCGCAGGTTCTTGGATGAGACTTTATCGCGTGAGTTATCGAGGGCGGAACGAGATAAATACTCGGTAAGTATCGTCATGCTCGACCTCGATCAATTTAAATTGTTCAACGATACATATGGTCATGACGTTGGCGATATGATGCTTAAGCAGCTAGGTAAGTTATTATCATCTCAGGTGAGAGCGGGGGATATTGCCTGCAGGTTTGGAGGTGAGGAGTTTGTGGTGGTGATGCCAAAAGCATCCTTGTCTGTTGCGAAGCAAAGAGCGAACGATTGGCGCATGAAATTTGAGAGCCAAATTCTGATCCATGAAGGGGAAGTACTGAACGCAACATTATCTGCTGGCGTCGCTGTATATCCATTGCATGGAACTACAAGCGATGAAATCATCCGTAAAGCAGACCAGGCGATGTATGCAGCCAAAGCAGCTGGGCGTAACCTGGTGATTATGGCTGAATAAGCATTCCATCTCAGAGAAAATGCAAGTCAGACTTAACCATATTTTTTTAACGACGCATGGGAATACAGATATCATTGATATTACCCAAAAAGTGATCGAGTGTGTTGATTCGAGTGAACTTGCCAATGGTCTGGTAACCATTTTCTGTCCATCATCCACGAGTGGTGTAACTACTCTTGAGTACGAGCCGGGCGTCCAGCAGGATTTAAAGCGTATATTTAATGAAATTGTTCCAGCAGAATATACCTATCAGCACAATGAAGCATGGCATGATGGGAATGGACACAGTCATATCCGAGCAGCATTATTGAAAGCATCATTGACCGTGCCTCTGGTAAATGGGCGAATGACCCTGGGAACCTGGCAGCAGTTAGTTTACATCGATTTTGATACTCGATCCAGAAAAAGGGAGCTTATCGTCCAAATCATTGGTGAGTAGAATTAATCGCCAGCGAACATTTATTTGATCGCTGGCGATATTTAATTTTTAGAGAACCGGTTAATAATTAAACGGGGATATCTTCGCCTGAGCGCATTGCATTAAATGCAGCTATTGCGACTTCAAGCATATCTTTGGTTGGCTCGCGGGTAGTCAAATGTTGTAGTGCTAGATTGGGTTTAATTAGTATTTGGACGAGTTTTGAATCTAAATGATTGGCAGTCCAGCGTATGTACTCGTATGCTACGCATGCCAGGGCAGGTAAAAATAATACCCGACTTGCCATCCGCCACCAAAATGGAAGGGGACCCAAAAGCGAAAATACCAGAATTGAAAGCAATATCAAGGTGAGCAGGAATGCTGTACCACAACGAGGGTGTTCAGTTGAAAACTGGGCTACATTATCAGGAATTAATTCAGACCCTGCTTCATAAGCGTTGATAGTTTTATGCTCTGCACCGTGATATGCGAAGACACGACTAATATCAGGCATTTGGCCGACTGCCCAAATATATCCGATGAGCAATACCAAGCGTACCAACCCTTCTAGTAAATTCCCCCACCATGATCCTATCCCTAAAAAGCGTTCAGAAAGCTGACCAAGTGCAGCAGGTGCCAGGAAGAAAAGACCAACACCGATAGCCAGCGATATGAATAAGATTAAGTAAAGCAAAGGTCCTTCGATTTTTTCATCTTCACCGGTTTGGGTATTAGCCGAGATAGTGAGAGCGCGGGTTCCTAAAATCAATGCATCCAACAACATTACCAAACCGCGTAGAAATGGGATTTTAATAATCTTTTGCTTATATAATGCTCCCAAGGGTTCTTTATGTATCGTAATATCCTTATTGGGAGTACGCATCGCAATGGCAACTGAATTCGTACCCCGCATCATTACGCCTTCAATTACAGCCTGACCTCCATACAATGGAAAACGAGATTTTTCAGTCATGTGCAACCTACAAAAACAGTATCATTAGCATTCTAAAGTTATCCCCAATCATTGAGCTAGATTGAAATAAAAATGGATAAAAGTATCGATTCCACGGTACCATGTGGGTAGATGAAGTTTTTCATTCGGTGAATGCATATTGTCGTCAGGCATTGAGAACCCCGTATTGACTGTTTCCACGCCTAAAATCTGCTGGAAGTCCAAGACTACGGGAACGCTTCCACCTTCGCGCTTAAAGACTGGTTGTTTATGCCACACAGTTTCCAGCGCACGAGATAGAGCTTTAATATATATCGAGTTTCGATCCGAGATGGAAGCTGGCCCACCATGCATAGCGATAAGACTCCAACGAACTTCCTTGGGAGCATGAATCTCAAGATATGATTGCATCTGTTGATAAACATCTGAAGGTTGTTGGTCTGGAACCAGACGGGTTGAAATTTTTGCCATCGCCCAAGCTGGAAGGACAGTTTTAGCTCCTTCACCGGTGAACCCGGAAAATAGTCCGTTTACCTCCAGAGTTGGTCGTGCTCCAAGACGTTCGATTGTTGTATATCCAGCTTCTCCATATAACGCAGGGACTCCGGTGGCATTCAGATAATATTGATCCCCAATCGGTAACCTGGCAAGTTCTGCCTTCTCCTCAGGATCAATGGACCTGACTTTATCGTAAAAACCTGGTAATGTTACACGACCTTGCGCATCGTGCATCCCAGCAATTAATTCACATAATTCTTGGGCAGGATTAAGCACTGCTCCGCCAAACACGCCGGAATGCAGATCATGGTCTGGACCAAAGATGCGTATTTCCATGTATGCCAAACCACGTAAGGCATAGGTAATACAGGGAATATCCGGGGACAATGTGCCGGTATCTGGATTAATTGCAAAGTTGCATCTAAGCAAGTCTTTGTGTGCTTCTAAAAAAGTAGCAAGATTAGGGGAACCAATTTCCTCCTCACCTTCAAATACGAATTTAAAATTAATCGGTAGCTGACCAGTTTTTAAGATCGATTCAATCGCATCAAGAGCGACCATCATTTGACCTTTCATATCGGTACTACCCCGAGCATAAATATATTCACCACGCACATCAGGAGTAAATGGTCCAGAAATCCATAAATTTAGAGGGTCGACCGGTTGAACATCATAATGACCATAAATCAGAGCAGTTGGGGCTTTATCGCCAGCTTTCAAACACTCACCATACACAACTGGGTGTCCAGGAGTTGGAAATATCTGTACATTTGCCATGCCGAGGGAGCGGAGATGATTCGCTACCCAATCTGCGGCATGAAGTACATCTGCTTTTGAAGCCTCATCGGTAGAAATAGAATGGATAGAAACGAATTCTTTCAACTCATCCAGAAAGCGGGTAGCATTTTCGTGTGCATATTGTATTGCTGATGAGCGAGGGTCCGTCATATAGTCTCCTTATTACGCAGTAGTGATGATGTCATTGATGTGAATGATGCCTTCTGAGATGATTTCAGCTCGTAAACCACCGCGATGAGCCATTGAATGTAAAATCCGTGGATCAGTTCTACTCGCTAAATAATTGCATGGTTCGCATAGACGTATCCCGCGCAACTGGATGGTACCTATACTGAAAAGTTGACCGACCAGGTTATTGAGAGATACCCCACGGGTAACAATATTGCGTCTGGTCTGGTCAGGTGTAATATTTACTCCATCCTCCTGGCAGATCGCTTCAATGGCCTCCATCTCGATCAGGGTTATCTCATGCCCGGGTTTCGAATCAGCATTGCTTGTTCCGGAACGAATAAAGTATCGATCACCTTCAATACCCTTCCCTGGAACAACATGTACTTGTTCGACAAACACGGTTGGCTCCCCTCGCTTGGAGGTTATATACATACCTTCAACTTTTCCAAGAGACATGGTTTTATTCCATTCGTTATAGTGCCAGAATCCAAATTTTTGATAAATGGGCGGAAATTACGTAGGAAATATAATTTACTGCAGTTTCACATTCCTGGATATTTCTGCAAGGTGTTCCGGGCTAGTTCCACAACACCCACCAACGACTTGTGCTCCTGCAGCCAACCAGGACGGAACCAGTGACCCCATTTGAACGAAAGTCACGTCATAAACAGTTTTTCCATGTGAATCTAAATGGGGGAGACCCGCATTGGGCTTAAACCAGATAGGTTTTTTAGTGTTTTGTCGAAGATCAACCAGGTTTTGCAGGTTCTCTTCTAGACTGCGACCGCAATTGATCCCAATTACATCTACAGGCAGATCTTCAAGCTCTTTCCCTGCCTGGTTGGGGCTGATCCCCATCATTGTCCGTTTTCCTCGATCGTAACTGAGGGAGACTACCAAAGGCAGGCTACTTACCGATCGAATCCCCTGGATGGCCGCTTTAATCTCGCCCAGGTCGAATTGGGTCTCAACGACCAATAGGTCTACACCTGCTTCGCTGAATGAGCGGGCTTGCTGGGTATATGCAGTCCTTACTTCTTCAAATTCCAGCGGACCATATGGCTTGAGTAATTGGCCGACCGGACCTAACGAGCCAGCAATATAAACTTGTGTACCTTCAACCGCGGTCCGTGCAAGCTCGACTGCCCTTCGGTTGATTTCATCCGATTTTCCTTCCAGGGATGAGCCTTTTAGACGAATTGAGGTGGCGCTGAACGTGCTGGTAAGGATAATATCAGCACCCGCATTGATAAAATCCTTGTGTAATTGGATGATTTTCCCTGGTTGTTCGATGACCCAAAATTCAGCGGTCACCCCATCAGGTAAACCTCTAGCCATCAGGCTTGTACCTGTTGCCCCATCAGCCACTAGAATTTTATTATTTTTTATCCGAGATACAAATGATTGATTTACCATAGGTGATTATTTTATCCTGAATTCTAATTTAAGGTGTGTGTGATTTTTTATCCTAAAGTTATGGTGAAGTATTAACAGGGTTGGAAGCTGTTACAAACATCAAATAAAACACCAATAATATGGAGGTGAACATAATGGTAAAACCTATAAAACCGAGATTGTCTAAGGGATTAAGGAGGTTATATGCAAGATCTTTCAGCACCGGTTTCGGTTCCAGCAGAATATCCCAGCTATTAAAACGACTGAATCGTCCCAAATAAACCCCAAGGCTGCCGAGACCCAGTGTGAAAAGGGTAAATAACCAACCGATGAATTTCCCAAGAAAACGCTCTATAATGACATGAATGCTGCGTAATGAGGCAATGGCAAGGAAACACCCAGTAAAAGCAAAAATAGCAATTAAGCTTATATCAAACCATAGTGGTACGGGTGGACGAGGATCAAGGTGGTAGAAATCTGTGACCATATATGGTGCATTTGGGAAAAACACCAGCCAAAAGAATACTAACACCAAAATGACCCACCAACGCTTTGGATGTGATCGATAACCTGAGGCTGCCATTACACTCAATACATAAGGTAACCAGGCGAGAAATAAATTCGATAGTAAGTTTGAGTAATTATTTGTCCCGCTATAAGATACCCTAAAAGCCAAAAAAGCACACGCCATCATCGAAGACAAGAAGAGCGGATAAAATGAGTGAACCCGTAAAAATCGATTTAATTTCTTTAGTGATGTAATCATTGTATAAGTCCAGCTCGATTATAAGTGATTTTGCTTGCGTTATCTGTGCTAAAATAAGCGTGTTACAGATCGGTGGTCGTCATAGGTGAACCCTATCACGGCGTTGGGCTGGGTGAATTCTATGTTCGTCGAAAAGTACCTCAATCACCTCCGATTCTATGACTTATTGGGAAAATTGCTGTCAAAAAAAGTGCACTTCAGGCGCCATCAAAATCCTATCTATGAAAATGGGCAAGGGATATATTAGATTAGGTGAAACCAATCCCCTGATTAGTTTGCTCCAAAATAATAAGCCAGTAATAATCCTAATTGATGATAATTTTCTCCATGAGATGGAAGCTGTTGCGATACAGGATTGAACGCTTTGATTGGTTTCCAATTAATTATAGTCTTTTTAATTCAGTAGGCGATCATTATGAGCTTAAATGACAATATTGAATGAGCTCAACATTCTTTAATAAAGGATTTAAATCATGTTACCTCCGCGTTGGTTAGAATGGGCACGTGAAATTCAAGCCCTGGCACAAACTGGATCTCATTATGCTGAAAATGAGTTTCAGCTTCAAAGATATCGTCGATTGATGGAGATTGCCGCTGAGATTGTGAGTGAACATTCAAATCTGGAATACTCATCTGTATTAGAAGCATTCATGACTCCAATAGGTTATACTACCCCTCGGGTTGATGTTCGAGGTGTAGTTTTTCAGGAAGGCAAGCTTTTACTTGTGCGTGAGCGTTTGGATGGTGGTTGGACCCTACCTGGCGGATGGGCAGAGGTTGGAGATGTCCCATCTAAGGCAGCTGAAAGGGAAGTATGGGAGGAAGCAGGATTTCGAGTGAAGGCGAGTAAAGTGATAGGTGTTTATGATACCAATCGTGTCGGTCGCCTGGAGTTATTTCACGCTTTTAAAATCGTTTTTTTATGTGATTTAATTGACGGAAACGCTCGACCAAGTTTAGAGACCTCTGAGGTGAGGTTCTTTGGTAAGGAAGAGATTCCTGAAGCATTATCTGGAGAACGTACCTAAACCAGTCAAATTCAGGACGCATTTACTTCCCTGAAGGATCCAGCGTGCCCGACTGTGTTTGATTGATGTTCAGAATGATCTATTGCAGCAATCTTGTCGATTACAACGAGCAAATCAATCACTTGGTATACCCTCAATCAAATCTTGGGTTGTTTATAATTAGTTAAAACGCAGTTATTTGTTCACTGGGTACTGGAGTTATAAATATGCCAACGGATCATCCAAGAATAGCAATATTAGGAGGGACCGGAAAGGAAGGAACCGGTTTAGCATTAAGATGGGCGGCTGCAGGCTACAAAATCCTGATTGGTTCCAGGCAGGAAGTTAGAGCCAAGCTATGTGCTGATAAGATCAACAAGCAATTGGGAATAAACAGTGTGATCGGTTTAGCGAACCTGGACGCTGCAATTCAGGCTGAGATTTGTGTGCTTACTGTCGTCCTTTCTGCCCATCGACTGGCTTTGGAAAGTGTAAAGGATGTTATGTCGGGGAAAATATTAGTGGATGCCACTTCGCGGGTTGATTTTCGTGACCCAAAACCACCCGAGCCTCCTTGTGCAGCCCATGACGCTCAGATCCTTTTGGGTCGATCCGTGCGAGTTGTTGCTGCTTTCCAAAATGTACCAGCAAAATTATTAATCAAGAATATTGGGAAAACGATGGAGGCTGACGTACTGGTATGCTCAGATGATATACCTGCGGCTGAACAAGTGGTCCTGCTAGCTCAGGCAGCAGGGATGCGTGGTTATTATGCGGGTGTTCTTGCAAATGCAATCGTCGTGGAAGGTTTAACATCCATATTGATCAGCCTGAATAAGCATTACGGGATAAAAAATGCAACCATTAAGGTTATGGGGATATCCGGTGAAAGGTAATTGCCATCCAAGATGAGCCTGGTTCTCACTCCACTTCCCAATATCCCGATGGTGCACACAGGCGACAACCTAGTGGATATGATATGGAATGGATTGTCACAAGCAGAGATCATCCTTCAGGATGAAGATATCCTCATTTTGGCTCAGAAAATCGTTTCAAAAGCTGAAGGCAGATGGGTAAACCTGGTATCAATCCGACCATCGGCTCGAGCGGTCGAGTTGGCTAAAAATATAGATAAAGATGCACGGCTGGTGGAGCTGGTGCTCCGTGAAAGCAACCAAATATTACGAACTCGCGTGGGAACGATTATTGTTGAGCATCGATTAGGGTTTGTGTGTGCCAACGCAGGAATCGATCATTCCAACGTAGCAGGTGAAGGTAATTCCGTTGAAGAATGGGTACTCCTACTTCCCGAGAATCCTGATAGTTCCTCTAATGTAATTCGACAAAAACTAGAAGGTCGGAGTGGGGTTCATCTCGGGGTGATGATTATCGATTCTCATGGCCGTGCATGGCGGCAAGGAGTGGTTGGGGTGGCGATTGGATTATCTGGATTGCCGGGATTAGTGGATATGCGAGGAAAAAATGACCTATGTGGATACAACCTGCGCATCACTACCATCGGGGCGGCTGATGAGCTGGCTGCTGCCGGTTCTTTAGTTATGGGGCAGGCAAATGAAGGAATTCCAATCGTTCACGTGAGAGGTTTCCCATACAAATTACGTGATGGAAACCTCAAGGAGCTATTGCGACCTAAGGAACAGGATTTGTTTCGATGAACCAAGAATTTTGGGAATATCTACAAGATTTGGTGGATTCCAGTCAAATTGTGTTCGATCGTCTGAAAGGATCTACCCATTACCGATTCTCTAACGACCCATATCCCGTCAATTATGGCTTCTTGAGAGGTACAACTTCGTTAGATTCGGGCGGAGTGGACATTTGGGTGGGTTCTCTGGCTGAGAAAAAAGTGGTTGGGGTGCTATGTACCGTAGATTTACGTAAACGAGATACTGAATTAAAAATAATCTACGATTGTACTGAAGATGAAATCCAATCAATCTATAATTTTGTAAATATCGATCAGATGCGGGCTATATACATAAAAAGGGAAAACTAAAATAGGAGCAATGCTGTGACGTGGATACCTGAGAGTCATCTAGATTTACTTAAAGACGAGACTAAAGCATTCGGTTGCCTAGCGACATTGATGAAAGATGGTTCGCCTCTACTTACACCGATCTGGTTCAATGCGGATGGGACTAACATATTAATTAATTCAGCGATGGGCAGGGTAAAAGATCAAAATATGCGCCGAGACCCTCGAGTGACTCTAGTGATTACCGATCCAAGCGATCCGTATCGATATATACAAATTAGGAGCAAAGTGGTGGAGATCACCACGCTGGGTGCCAGGGAGCATATTGATCGACTATCTAAAAAATACACCGGGAGGGATAAAAACACGAGCGGTTCTGTTGATGAAATCCGGGTGACATACAAAATCCTCCCAGAAAGTGTATGGATTTAGGTAAGAGCGAAGAATAGCGTTATATCTTGAATTTAAAAATGAATGACCTGAAAGTCGTAGCTTTAGCAGGTGGTGTGGGTGGAGCAAAACTAGCTGATGGATTGGTTCAGGTATTGCAACCCGATCATTTAACCATTATCGTAAACACAGCAGATGATTTTGTACATTTAGGACTAAGGATTTCGCCAGATCTAGACACCGTATGTTACACACTTGCTGGATTGGCAAACCCTGAGACTGGATGGGGTAGGAGTAATGAGACCTGGCATGTGTTTGAAAGTCTAAAAAAGATGGGGATGCCTGATTGGTTTCAATTAGGTGATTCAGACCTGGCCACGCATCTTGTACGTAGCATTCGTATAAGGGAAGGTCGCACGTTGAGCCAAATCACGCAGGATTTTTGCGCGATGTGGGGAATTAGTGTCAAAGTGCTACCCATGAGCGATGAAACCATTAAGACCTGGGTTTATACGAATGAGGGTGATTTGGAATTCCAGGAATATTTTGTTCACCTGCACTGTGAACCAATTGTTACTGGATTCAATTTTGAAGGGGCAGAAAAATCCAAACCTGCGCCAGGCGTTTTGGAAGCGATCGATCATTGTGATGTGATAATTATTTGTCCTTCGAATCCCTGGGTTTCGATTGATCCGATTCTATCCGTACCCAATATTAAAGCTGCAATTGAAAATCAATTCGTTATTGCGGTCTCGTCCATCATCAGAGGTAAGACTATCAAAGGTCCTGCAGCAAAAATGTTTATGGAAATGGGAATACAGCCATCTGCACTATCGGTGGCTAAACACTATGGCAGCATAATTGATTGTTTAGTCATCGATAATTCTGATGCTACTTTGGAAAAGGAAATAAACAAGTTAGGCATACACACGTTCGTCACAGATATCCTAATGAGAGATCGGTTGGATCGTGGTAGATTATCAAAAGAGGTTATTGAATATATTAATGGGTATGTGAGAGGGTAAAGAAATGACTTTTTGGGCGATCATCCCGGTGAAACCTTTGCGACGGGGTAAATCTCGTTTATCTGGTGTCTTGAGCCTGGAAGCACGTACAGCATTGAATCATTACCTGCTTTCCAACACACTTGAGATCCTGGCTTCGGTTCCTGAGATTGAGTACTCATTAGTGGTTAGCCGTGATCCTGAAGCATTAACCGTTGCTCGCGAGTCCGGGGCTCGCACAGTCCAGGAGCAAGGCTCACCTCAACTAAATGTCGCTTTGACCCGAGCCACCATGGTGGCATTGAGTCATTCTGTTCAGGGTGTACTCATTGTTCCAGCTGACTTGCCTCTATTAACCGTAGATGATATTCACGAAGTGGTAATCCGGGCGGTGGACCCACCTGTGGTAGTGATAACACCAGATAGGCATCATCAAGGCACGAACGCACTTCTGATATCACCACTTGGGCTCATCCAATATGAATATGGTCCCGATTCGTTTCATAGGCATTGTCTCCAGGCCGAGAAAGCTGGTGCCAGACTGGAAATTTGCGAGCGTGGTTCTGTAGCATTGGACATTGATTTTCCTGAAGACCTGGAACTGGCAGGCTATGAGTTAATGGATGTAAATAATTGGAACCAACTGAGCAGGTAATAAACTCGTAAAGATTCGATTTTATGCCTCATGAGATCAGACACTTGCTATATAATTGATGCTTTTTCTCAGACATTATACTTATGAAACAGCCTAATTCCAAACATTGCTTTGTATGCGGTAGGGAAAATCCTTATGGATTGAAATTGGAATTCTATGAGACTGCCCCAGGTGAGATTATTGTAGAATATACAGTACCTGAGCAATTTCAGGGTTATCCTGGGGTTGTGCATGGTGGAGTAGTCGCGGCTATCTTAGATGAGGTTACCGGGCGAGTCCATATGGGAGGTGACCCACCCCGATTTATGTTTACCGCCAGATTGGATGTACGCTATCGTAAGAATGTACCCATCGGTCAACCGTTGCGCATCGTAGGCCACGCAGGCAAAAGCAAAGAACGAACAGCCATCGCCACAGCAGAGATTTTTGGACCCGATGGTGATTTATTGGCGGAAGCTGAAGCGATGTTGGTCAATGTACCCGATGGGATAGCTGATCAGGTGGATTTGGAAGCTCTCGGTTGGAAAGTTTACCCTGACTGATACAGAAATGAAAACATGCATAACGAGGTTACGATGATCATCGAATATCAGCGTCCAAAAACCATACCTGAGGCATTAATCCTATTGGCTAGAGACCAACCCGTCTCATATCCTCTGGGAGGAGGCACCTTCCTTAACCGAGGCATGGAAGGGCAGTTTGCAGTGATTGATTTGCAAGCGCTAGAGCTTAGGACCATTTCAAAGGCAGGTAACCAATTGCAATTAGGAGCAACACTTACCCTGCAGGAATTATTGGATTTTAAAGGATTGCCCGAAGATTTATACGATTCAATCAAACATGAAGCTACATATAACCTCCGCCAGATGGCGACCATTGCTGGCACACTTGTCACAGCTAATGGCAGATCACCACTTGCTACAACGATGCTCGCATTGGATGCAAGTTTGGAAATATTGGAGCTAGATGCTACTCCCAAGCAAGTCAGGCTCGGTGATTGGTTACCCGTCCGGGCGGAGAGGAAGCAAGGCAGGTTAATCATAAAAGTTAATATCCCATTAAATGCATCCATTGCATACGAATATATTGCCCGTACACCTGCGGACCAACCCGTTGTATGTGCTTCTATCGCCCGTTGGACTTCGGGTAGAACGCGCCTGGCACTAGGTGGTTGGGGAAAGGCACCTATACTGGCGATGGATGGACCTGATTCGGCCGGGATAGAAATAGCCGGCAGGAATGCGTATAGTTATGCTGAAGATGAATGGGCAAGTGCAGAATATCGTCAAGAAATGGCTGGGGTGTTAGCATTACGATGCTTACAATGTGTGAATAAGGAATGATGATTTTTATTACCTGGATGCATCCTTATTTAGATATTCTTAGTTTTTATATTGATCCAATTATTAGATAATATACGAGAATTTGATAATGTCCGCTATTAATCCCCCAATGGATCAGATATTATCAGGCGATTGTTTACAAGTTCTAAAAACACTTCCTGAAAAGTCGGTAGATCTTGTCTTTGCTGATCCTCCATATAACTTACAGCTTGAGAAAGAGCTTTGGCGCCCTAATGCGACCAAGGTAAATGGAGTGGAAGAATCCTGGGACCAGTTTATAAATTTCGAAACCTATGATTGCTTTACACAGGAATGGTTAGCCGGTTGTCGGCGAGTGTTGAAAGATAATGGCACGATTTGGGTGATCGGTTCTTATCATAATATTTTTAGAGTGGGCAGGATCATGCAAGATCTAGGATTTTGGATTTTAAACGATATTGTGTGGATAAAAAATAATCCAATGCCAAATTTTCATGGTGTGCGGTTTACCAATGCGCATGAAACCCTCATATGGGCACAGAAAATTAAAGGAAATCGGTACACATTCAATTACCAGGCAATGAAATCCATCAACCACGAGGTACAAAGCAACCGGGGTGTGCAAATGAGAAGTGATTGGAGATTGCCTTTATGTACCGGAAAAGAACGTCTGAAAATAAACGGGGAGAAAGCCCATCCAACCCAGAAACCTGAAGCTTTGCTTGAACGTGTGATCATCTCTAGCTCGGACCCGGATGATATCATTCTGGATCCATTTTTTGGGAGTGGAACGACTGGGGCGGTTGCAAAGAAGCTAGGGCGTCATTGGATCGGTATAGAAGCCGATCAAGGGTATATATCCATCGCTCAACAGCGAATAGATGCAATTATACCGTGTACTGAGTCTAAAGAGTTCGTCTCCCCCCAGTATAAAAACAAAGATGCACGGATTCCATTTATTGCATTGTTACAGAATGGGCTGCTCAAGGAAGGACAGGTACTGTATTTTGGCCAACATGGTGATCGTCTTGCTCACATTTTGGCAAATGGTCATATCCGATATGGTGAAACTTCCGGATCAATCCATAAAATTGGACGGGATATCCTGAAAGCACCCTGTAATGGTTGGATGGCATGGTATTATATTGATGAGGAAACCGGAAATCGTGAACCCATTGATCGATTACGAAAAAAGAGACGAAAAGAAATGCTTCTGAATGACGAATCAAGAAGTGGATTAATTGGTGAGGGATTATGAAAAAGGGCGCTCCGATTATTATCGGTGTTCTTATTTGCGTTGTTGTAATGGGCGTTTCTTACTTTTGGGCGACAAAATTGATGGATTCTATTTATACTTATAGGTCACCATTACGCAACGCACCACCATTGCCAGGTGAAGCATTGGGAAAACCAAATACCCGATCGATTGTAATTGTGTTGATCGATGCGTTACGTTATGACAGTTCGATAAACTCGGACATAATGCCATTTTTAAATCAGCTAAGGGATAAGGGTGCCTCAGCAGTGATGCATAGCCGCCCCCCATCTTATTCAGAGCCTGGATACACAGTACTATTAACCGGAGCATGGTCGGACATAAATGATGGACCAGCCCTCAATTTGGATTATGCCGACATCCCCACATTTACCCAGGATAATATTTATTCTGCAGCACATCGCTCGGGTTTTCTAACTGCAGTTTCAGGTTTCAATTGGTTTGAAAAGCTGATTCCACAACAAGCAGTATCAGTGAGTTTTTATACCGCAGGAGAAGATCGAGTTGCTGACCGGCAGGTTACCGATGCAGCTCTACCCTGGTTGCAGGATGGACAGTACCGGTTGGTGTTGATTCACCTGGACCAGGTTGATTATGCCGGGCATTATGAGGGAGGACCCATAGACCCACGATGGAATGCAGCTGCTACCAGAGCGGATGAACTACTCAAAGAGATCACCATGGCAATGGATCTCAGGCAAGACACATTGCTGGTCATCAGCGATCACGGACAGATTGACTGGGGTGGGCATGGTGGACAGGACGCGATTGTCCTGTTGGAGCCATTTGTCATGGTTGGTAAAGGTGTGGTCCCAGGAAAGTACGGTGATATTAAGATGGTGGACGTAGCTCCAACTGTAGCTGTATTATTGGGGACGAATATCCCAGCTTCAAACCAAGGCCACCCACAGATTGCAATGGTAGATATCACATTGGCCCAGGTGGATCAAATCAAAGGTGCTTTATCAGCTCAGCAAGCCCAGCTCGTGCAAGCGTACCAAACAGCCATTGGGTATCCGGTGAATGTTACACGAACGGTGGATATTGTGTCAGCTTCTCAAGCGGCGATGGATGCAGCACGAGAATTATTATTGGATGAACAACGCGTTCCTCGTGGAATAATTGCGATTGTTCTGATTTTCATTTTCGTTAATCT
>CAZXPK010000064.1:0-19203 GCA_964642565.1 uncultured Anaerolineaceae bacterium | reverse complement strand
ATTCTTGAAGTATGACTTAACCATCACGGCTTCATCGGTCGATAAATTGTGCCAGGTGGATGAAATTGCCGCTCAGATGGGGGTAAAAGCGAAAGTACACCTGAAGATCGATACAGGTATGGAACGGATCGGGGTGCATTATTACAATGCACACAGCTTCCTGGAAACTGCATTGAAATGTCGATCGATAGACTTGGAAGGTATTTATTCCCACTTTGCAAATGCCGATCTACCCGACTTGACCGACGCTCGCAACCAGCTCGAACGCTTCCAGGAGGTACTCTCCTTTTACGAGAAGCACAGCCTACCAGCTCCACCCATGCGCCATATGGCGAATTCGCCCGCCATCCTGCAGCTACCCGAAGCCAACTTTGATATGATACGCCCAGGCTTGCTGCTCTATGGGGTATATCCCTCGATGCAGATACCTCATACCGTCATTGTTCAGCCGGCATTAAGCTGGAAATCACGCGTGGTGTACTTCAAGGTCATCCAACCCGGGCACCCGGTGGGATATGGCTCCACCTGGCAGACTGACCACATGGTGCGGGCGGTCACTGCCCCAGTGGGATACGGGGATGGCTATTTCCGCAGCATGTCGCATAAAGCCCACGTTCTCCTGCGGGGCAAAAAATACCCGGTGGTAGGGCGCATTTCGATGGACCAAATCGTGATCAACATTGAATGGGATAGTGCTTATAACGATGACGAGGTCATTCTGATTGGGGAATCTGGTGGAGAATCCATAACATGTGAAGACCTTGCCGAGTGGGCAGGAACCATTCCGTACGAGATCCTGACCAATATCAACACCCGCGTACCACGCATCTATAAAGGCAAATAATCCTTTTAGTCGGTAATTCCTGATTAAGACGATTCATTTCAGGAGCATCGCGCCACAGCCGGTTTTATGGGGGTGCGATATAAGTTTGTACTTTCTCAGTGGTAAGGACCATCAGCCCTGTAAAAATCAACAGGATGCCGAAAACTGCCAGGGTAGACAAAGCCTCGTGTAGAAAGAGTACCCCTAATAATCCAGCGGTGAGCGGCTCACCAAGGGTGAGGCTGGCGGCGGTAGCCACCGGCACCAGGCGCAACCCGCGAGCGAACAAGGTGTACGCCAATCCAGCGGTAATCACCCCAAGGTGAAGGATGACCAGAAACCCTGACGGTTGCGCCAGCCAGTGAAGATTGGCGGTGAAGAGCAGTGGCAGGACGAAACACGCCCCCAGGCAAAATGTGACTGCCATGACCGCCTCGGGTGCATGCTCTTCGAGCAGCCCTTTGCTGACCGTGGTAAAAATCGCATAGGAACCCCCAGCACAGATTGCCATGAAAATTCCCAGCAAATCCAAATGAATTTTCTCACCGGCTGCGATCAAAAGCGCGCAGCCGATGATCCCTAAAGTGGTCGCCAATGCCCAACGACGACTGGGACGCTCACCACGCACCAGGAAGCCAATGGGACCCGCCAGAATGGGCGTGCTGCCAATCCCAACGATGGTACCCACGGCCACACCTGTGCGTGCCACCCCAGCAAAGAAAAACATTTGGTAAGCTGCCATGCTCAACGCTCCAAGCAAGGTCGGCCAAATTGGCCAGCGTTTTCCATCCCGCAGGGCACCACGCAAGGCAGCGATAATCAGCAAGGTCAACCCACCTAAGGCAATACGCAAGGTTCCAATAATAATAGGCTGTGCACCTTGGGGTGCCAATGCCTGTGCGGTGCCATTGGTACCCCACAGACAAGCTGCTAACAAGATGAGCCAATAGCCACGGGACTTCATTTGGCTGCAATTACCTCATTGGATTTAACTCGCAGCAAGGCTATGCTCACGCCTTTCCCGGCAAGGTTGAAGCGTATTGATATCCCAACTCAACCCAATATTGCAAGTCTTGGTCGGTTGTGATTCCTTCTGGTGTCACCAGGATCCACCCTGCCATTGGCTTACCAGGCATCACCATGAATGGTCGTACAAAGGATCGAGATAAGGCCTTGTCATTATTTTCAACACCCACGCGGACGAGTAAATCATTTCCCTGCACACCGCAAGCCATATTACCGCGCAGGATGAACCCTACTCCGCCGAACATTTTCTTTTCAACGACACCTGGATAAGTTTTCAGGGTAGAGCGGATACGCTCAGCAAGAATTTTGTCGTAGGACATGTTATCTCCTGATTGACCCAAGGATGCGGAGAATTCTACCCTAGATTTCTCATTTCACAACCGGTTATGCAGATTATGATATTAATAGAAACTGGCAGGCTCCTTACCCATGTTCGGATCCTGCCAGATGCCCTATGTAAATATACCAGTATTTACAAGAAGCTTTCTAGCAATGCGCCCACTTCCGCCATGGTGAAAACTGGTCCATCCACGCAGATCAGCTTGGTGCCCAGGTTGCAGCGGCCACACTTGCCAATTCCGCAATGCATGCGTGCTTCCAATGTGACGTAATTCTGCTCGGGCATGAAGCCGAGCTTTTCCACAAGAACGCGGTTAACGAAGTGGATCATGATAGGTGGTCCACAGGTGATCGTGACAGCATTGTTTGGAGAAGGAGCTACGCGCTCCAAAAGCTGGGTGATGAGGCCTACACTATAATTCCAGGTCTCATCAGCCTGGTCAACGGTCAGATGCAGCTCAGTATCCGGTGCGGCACGCCAATTATCGTATTCGTCGGTGAAAACCAACAGCGAAGGGTTCCTGGCAGCCCACAGGATTTGAAAGTGTCCGTAATCAGCGCGGTTGGCGATAATGGTCTGGATGACCGGGCGTAGGGGCGCACCACCAATTCCACCACCGATGACGATCAAGTTCTTCCCCTTGAACTTTTCCATGGGAAAGCCATTACCCATGGGTCCTCGCACGCCAACCATATCACCCACACCCAGCTCATGCAAATCGGTGGTTACAGAGCCCAGGCGGTTGATGGCAAAATCGAGAGTGGCATCCTCGTTAGTGGGAACGTTGGCTATCCCGAAGGGCGCTTCACCCACCCCAAAAGCTGAAACAAAGGCAAATTGCCCCGGCTTATAATCACGGAAGGCTTCGCCGCCGCCATTAAGCATCTCAACTCGGAAAAGCTTGATCTCAGTAGCGATATCTTTCACCTCGACAAGCTTTCCGAGGTAAGGCAGCATGGGGTTGGTTTTCAGTTTGTCTGTCATTTATTACCTCCTGCCGACATACCCCAACACCTCGGTGATATCCACATTCACCGGGCAGGCATCAATGCAACGTCCGCAGCCCGTACACGATACTGGTCCGTAATGTAGGGGAAAATAGTAGAACTTGCAGAAGAAACGGTTGCGCAGGCGCTGGTTCTTCATAAAACGAGGGTTGTGCCCCCCCGCTACGCGGCGGTACGGGATGCCATTGCATGAATCCCAGCAGCGTATACGTTCAGATTGATTGCGTCCATCCCCACCTGGTAAAGTTTCATCGCGTACATCGAAACATCGGCAGCTTGGGCATACATAGGCACAAATCCGGCAGCTCAAGCAGCGCTCAGCCATCTCAGCCCAAAAGTCATCATTGAACCTGGCTGGCCACACTTCCTTGGGAGGAACCTTTAGCTCACGTTTCCGCGCATGGGTGGGATGAGGGCGTATCTCCGATAATCCATCAAAAACCGGGAACTTTTTACTGATCTTTTCACCTTTCTCTGTGATGATCTCAGCCACATAACCACCATCGGAAGCGGTTAACATAATATCCATGCCTGTAGGGTCATCTGGCGCACCACCCACACTGGTACAAAAACAGCTGGCACCCATCGATTGGCAAGCCAGTCCGATGAGGGTGGTGTTCTCTCTACGGCGGGCATAATAAGGGTCCACCGGTTCGTTCTCAATAAACAAAGCATCGAACGTCAGCAACCCCCTTGCATCACAGGGGCGAACGCCAAAGATGATCGTATTCCCCTCTGGGAGGGTTTCGGTGATCACCACCTGTTGGCCAATCTTTTCCATCAACATCAGGCGCTCGGTGGGTGGGAAGAAAATTTCCTTTACGGACATAAACGAGCGCACGAAGTCCCACACCACTTCCTTCGTATCGCTTACCGGGCGGTAAAGGATGTTACCGGCAATATTTAATGGGGCAATCAGGGTTTGTTCCTGCGCCAGGCGATCCAGCCAGGCAGCTAACTCCTGGTGGGTAAGGTAATTCATGGGAGATTCTCCTCTCCGCCCAGGATGGTCACAAATGGCGGTGGGACAGCCGCCATTCCAGCCCGGTAGCCAAAAATCGTTTCCATCTCCTGAGCCATCTTGCGATGGATCAGGCTGAGGGGAATGTCCATAGGGCAGGCGCGCTCGCACTCGTTACAGCCTACACAGCGGCCTGCCAGATGATAGGCTCTCCCCAGGTGGAAAGCGCGCTTCTCATCCACATCGATACCCATTCCCACCCACAGCGAATCATCCCGCTCGTACAAGCAGGTGGGGCAGTCACACATCGGGCATACCTGACGGCAGGCGTAACAACGGATGCAGCGATCAAACTGGCTGAGCCAGAAGCTCATCCTTTCGTTTGGAGTCAGAGCATTCAAGTGGTCAATCCCCGGGTAGATATGCTCGGGGGGGATTTCCCGATAAGTTGTTTCTGGATCTCCAATCAGTGTGTCGAAAATCACCGGTGTGCGCACATTGCAAGCTGCGCAGCGTGTCTGGATCGCTCCACTTTTATCATTGGTGAATCCCGCACCCTGTCGGATGCCATCACAGGCCATGCCGATGATATACACTTGCTCACGTAAAAAGCGATTCTCTGCCAGCAAAACATTGATGGAGCGGCTGTCACATGGTTTTACCACCACAGCCGCTTTGGGCAAACGATCGGGCTGCTTTTTCTTGCCGCCATCAGTGCCCCAACCCAATTTTTTACTTAAGTATGCCGACAGGTTATGGGTGCAATCCTGATTCCACACTAAACGCTCAACGTCCTCCGGCTGATGGATGAATGCAGGGCGTGTGCGGCCTCTGGGACCTACCTCAAAGCCGATAACACAATCCACCTGTTTGTTGGTCAGTAAATCACGGGCTGTCGTGCGGATGGTTTGGGTTTGCTGGTCGTAGACGGGAGTGTGATAAATAGCGTGCTTCGGCTGTTCATCGTTGAAAGCTGAATAACGGTGGCTGATAGGCTCCCGGTCCCACACAAAATGCGCCCCACGTTCAGCGATCCTCCAGTGGATGGGTCCCAGAGCACGGACCGCTTCTGTAAATTCAGTGGTGATGTGTGAGTATCGCTCGCCTTCAGATGCAGACACCCAATCCAGCCGCACTCGTTCAGGTTCCAGGCCTGCATAAGCCAGTAAAGCGCGCAAAACGGGCAGGCGCTTGGCTGCCCGGTGGTTGCCCGTGTTGTAATGGCACTCGCCGATGTGGCAGCCCAGCACAAGCACGCCATCCGCCCCTTGCTCAAAAGTACGCATAATAAGCTCGGGTGAGACCCGCCCCGAACATGGAACACGGATATCGCGGATATTGGCAGGTGATTTCAGACGGGCAATGCCTGCCGTGTCTGCACCGGTGTAGCTACACCAGGTGCACAGGTAGGCTATGATCTTGGGTTCAAATGGCATGCCACCACCTCCTATGGGTTCAGGATCCCGGGAACAACCGGCTCAGCCGCCAATGCACCGATCATTTCATTGATGATTTGTTGATCATCGAAGTGGATGAGGGTGATGGCTTTGTCGCGGCAGGTTGAGGCACAGGTACCGCAACCCTTACACAGGTACGTATTGACTGAGGCTACACTCTCTTTCAGCTCGATGGCACTGTAAGGGCAGGCTTTAACACACAGGCCACAGCCAGCGCAACGGAGCAGGTTCACCATGGCAACCGATGGGTCAAGCGCAATGGTGCCCTGATCAAGCAAGGACAGTGCTGCCGCCGCGGCACCTCCCGCTTGAGCTACGCTATCCGGAATATCCTTTGGACTCTGGCAAGCGCCTGCTACATAAATACCTTCCGTAGACGTTTCCACGGGTGCCAGCTTAGGATGCTTCTCGAGGAAGAATCCATCCGGGCTGCGGCTGATGCCGAACATGCTGGCCACCTGGGCAGTATCTGCCTGCGGCTCAAAGCCCGTGGACAGGATGACCATATCCACCTCGACATGGTCCGGTTGGTTATAGAAAGACTCGTCCCACCTCACGATGAGATGCCCATCCTGAGGCTCGATGCCTTTTACCCGCCCGTGGTAGAGATTAACACCCTTCTTGCGGGTGCGGTTATAGAATTCTTCGTAGTCCTTACCAAATGTACGCATATCCCGGTAGATTTCATGTACCTCTGCACCCACATAATCGTAAACCAGCTGCGCCAGCTTGAGCGAGTACATGCAGCACGCCCGGGAACAGTATTCGTTGTATTTATCATCCCGGCTACCGACGCAATGTACAATGGCAACACGCTTGGGTGGCTGGCCATTTTTGAGGGTCACCTTGCCACTCGTTGGACCACCGATATTGATCAAGCGTTCAAATTCCATTGAGGTGAGCACGTTATCCAGCTGACCATACCCAAGCTCAGGGATGCGGGACGGGTCAAAGTCCTTGAAGCCAGTGGCCAGGACGATGGTGCCCACCTTCAAATCAAGATAGCTATCTTTCATATTATGGTCAATGGCACCACGGTCACAAGCGGATAAACACTCGAGGCATTCGGAACAGATTCCGCATCTTAAACAACGTTCAGCTTCTGCCAGGGCTTCTTCCTCGGTAAAAGCCAGGTCCACCTCATTGAAATTATTCACGCGATTTTCAGCTGGAATGGTGCGAGTCTTGGTACGTCCAATTTCTGCTGCCCAACCGATTTTCATCTTCTCCGCCACTTCTTCCTTTGTAAAATTAGCAATAGGCAGCTTGGGTGGCTCTTGTATTCCTTCCTCCCCACGCAGGTAGCGGTCAATGCACCTTGCCACGTGGTGACCCTCTCCAATTGCATCCACCACGAAGAATGTCGTACCGCGGCGCACATCACCTGCCACGAACACACCTTTCATGGTGGTCATCATATCTTCATCTGCCTCGAGTCCCATCGAGCTTAGCTTGCGGATGTGGGCACCAGATGGCAGGAAGGTGAAATCTGGTTGCTGACCAACAGCCCAAATGATCAAATCACATGGGATGATGTGCTCAGTGCCAGGGATTTCTTCCACCTGGCGTTTGCCATTGACGATGGCACCGACTTTGGCTTCCACACACCGGATCCCAACGATTTTATTATTCTCAATGACTACTTCCTTGAACACCCGGTTGCGGATGATTTCAACGCCTTCCTTATTCGCCTCGTCGATCTCATTGAAGGAAGCACGCATACCGCGACAGACGATCTTTACTTTGGGACGACCCAGGCGAATGGAGACACGAGCGGCATCCAGGGCAACATCACCCGCACCAATCACGGCGATGTCCCGACCACTCAGGTCGATCTTTTCACCCAGGCAAGCCCGGCGGAGTAGATCCAGGCTCAGCCAGTTATCGGGGTGTTCGGTACCCGGAATGTTCAGCTTCCATGCGCTATGTGCACCTGTGGCAATGACCACGGCTTCATAGCCTTGATCGAAGAGACCGGGGATATCATCTACTCGAGTACTTAGCCGCATATCAACGCCTTCGTCGATGATTTGCTGAATTTCCCATTCCAATCGATCATAGGGCAAACGGTGGGGTGGAATTCCCACCCGCATCATGCCCCCGGCGATGGGCAGCGAGTCAAAAACTGTAGCCTGGTGACCGATACGCACCAGATCCAAGGCAGCCGTCATACCCGCTGGACCTGCGCCGATGATAGCTACTTTCTTACCAGTGGGCGTGGGCGTGTGGGAAAATGGCGTGCCAACTAGGGATTTGTCGCGCATATTTAGCAATTCATCCCGATGAGCGTACGCCCAGTCTGCCACAAACCACTTGAGCTTCATGATGCTGACCGGCTCATCATATAAACCACGGCTGCATTGCTCCTCACAGCGACGGTTGCACACTCTTCCACATACTGAAGGGAAGGGATGCTCACGCCGGATGGCCCAGTAGGCATCGGCGTAACGCTTTTGCTTGATCAGGGCAATGTATCCTTGAGCGCGCTGGTCGGTTGGGCAAGCTGCCCGGCAGGGTGCGATGCCTTTCTTCTCTATAACATATGCTCCTGGCACAGCTTGGGCGGAATGGCGATAAGTGGCTTTTCGCTTACTTAGACCTAAGTCGAAAGAATTTGAAACTTCAACCGGGCAGACCTCAGCGCATTTTCCGCATCCTGTACACTTGGCTTCATCCACAAAACGTGCCTTCCTGCGCACACGCACCTGGTAATTTCCAACATATCCGGATACATTCTCGACTTCACTATAGCTGAGCAGGCTGATGTTTTCGTGACGTCCGACGGACGTCATTTTGGGTGTAAGTATTCAAGCCGCACAGTCTAGAGTGGGGAAAGTCTTATAGAGTTGAGCCATATGACCGCCGATGCTTGGCTCTCGTTCCACCATGTAGACCTTCTTACCGGCATCTGCCAAGCGCAGGGCAGCCTCGATCCCGGCGATGCCTCCGCCTACCACCAGAGCTGATTGTTCCATCTCTACTGAACGCATGCTGAGTGGGCGGTGATGGTGTACCCGACTCACTGCTGCGCTGACCATATGTTTGGCTTTTTCAGTTGCCAGAGCCGGGTCTTCAACTACCCATGAGCAGTGCTCACGGATATTTGCCATCTGGAAGAAGAATGGGTTCAAGCCACCTTCCTGGCAAGCCCTGCGAAAAGTGGGCTCATGCATCAGGGGTGTGCAGGAAGCCACTACCACCCGGTTCAATCCCTGCTCCTGGATATCCTGTTTGATCAAGTCTTGACCAGGATCGGAACACATATAGGTGTAATCACGAGCCAACACAACGCCATTCAACGTCCGGGCATATTCCACCACGGCTGTAACATCCACTTTCCCAGCGATGTTCGTCCCGCAGTGGCAGATATAGACCCCGGTTTTGACTTTGACAAGATTCATACGTTATTACCTCTCATGGGGTAAAAACCCAGGAGTATCATACTCGTCCGCCAACGCACCGATCATCTCATTGACAATTTGTTGATCATCGAAATGGATGAGGGTGATGGCTTTATCACGGCAGGTTGCCGCGCAGGTGCCGCAGCCCTTGCACAGGTAGGTATTGACAGACGCCACACCCTCTCTGAGCTCGATGGCACTGTAAGGGCAGGCTTTAACGCACAATCCACACCCAGCACAGTATGCCTGGATTACCATGGCTACTGAGGGGTCGAGCGCGATGGTGCCCTGGTCGAGCAGTGAGAGTGCTGCTGCAGCGGCGCCTCCGGCCTGGGCAACGCTATCTGGGATGTCTTTCGGGCTTTGGCAGGCACCGGCCACATAAATCCCTTCTGTGGAAGTTTCCACAGGTGCCAGCTTAGGATGCTTCTCGAGGAAGAAGCCATCCGGGCTGCGGCTGATGCCGAACATGCTGGCCACCTGGGCTGTATCAGCCTGCGGCTCAAAGCCCGTAGACAGGATAACCATATCCACTTCGACGCTGTTGGGCTGGTTGTGGAAGGATTCATCCCATTTCACCACTAGGTGTCCATTCAAGCGTTCGATGCTCATGACGCGCCCGTGATAGAAATTAATGTCTTTCTTACGCGTGCGGTTGTAAAATTCTTCGTAATCTTTACCGAAGGTGCGCATATCGCGATAGATTTCATGCACCTCAGCATCCACGTAATCATGGACCAGCTGTGCCAGCTTGAGTGAGTACATGCAGCACGCCCGTGAGCAGTACTCGTTGTACTTGTCGTCACGGCTGCCAACGCAATGCACAATGGCCACGCTCTTGGGTGGCTGGCCATTTTTGAGGGCCACCTTTCCGCTGGTCGGGCCGCCGATATTGATCAAGCGCTCAAACTCCATTGAAGTGAGTACATTGTCCAGCTTGCCATAACCAAGCTCCGGAATGACACTTGGGTCAAAGTCCTTAAAGCCGGTGGCCAGGACGATCGTACCCACCGTCAGATCGAGGTAGTTGTCCCTCATATCATGGTTGATGGCACCGCGCTCACAAGCGGACAAACACTCCAGACATTCGGAACAGATGCCACAACGCAGACAGCGCTCCGCTTCAAACAGGGCTTCCTCCTCGGTCAGGGTCAGGTCTACTTCGCGGAAGTTGCGTGTGCGCTCATTGACGGGAATGCTTAAGATAGGAATTCGGGTTCGCCTGGAAGATTCGCCATGATCGAACTTAGCTTCGATGTCATCATGGCTTAATTCAACAATTTGCGGTTTATGTGGCTCTTGGATGCCGCCTTCGCCTCGCAGGTATCGGTCAATACTGCGGGCAGCATGATGACCTTCATTGATTGCATCTACCACGAAGAAGGTAACTCCACGATGAACATCACCGGCGACAAATACGCCTCTCATAGTTGTCATCATCTCGGCATCGCTCTGAACACCGACCGGGTAATGGGTGTTTATACTGCCGTCCTGAGGCAAGAAAGAGAAATTCGGTGCCTGACCAATTGCCCAAATGATCAAATCGGCAGGTATAACGTGCTCTGAGCCTGGGACCTCATCGAAATCTGGGCGACCGCGTTTGAAACCGCGAAAAACAATTTCCGTACATCGTACTCCTTTGATAACTTCATCATTAACAATAATTTCTTTAAATGTCCGACCCGGACAAACAATTATGCCTTCTTGCTCAGCGACACCAATTTCCCACTTAAAACCGGGCATCTCACCGCGTGGCTCGAGGCAAACCATGTGCACCTTATCAGCACCTAGGCGGAGCACTGTCCGCGCTGTATCCAAAGCTACATTCCCACCCCCTAATACAGCTACTGTCTTACCAGCAAGATTAATCTTCTCACCCAAGCAGACATGGCGTAGCACATCCAGGCTCAGCCAGTTGTCGGGATGGTTTGAGTTGCGAATCGGTAGCTTCTTTGCCTGATGTGCACCAGTGGCAATCAGGACAGCATTGTGGCCATTGTCCAATAGGGCAGGTATATCATCCACCCAGGTATTTAGGCGCAGCTTTACCCCTTCGTCCAGAATTTGTTTTATCTCCCAATCTAATCTTTCTGTAGGTAGTCGATGAGGGGGAATACCTACCCGCATCATACCCCCCGCAATGGGTAGTAAATCAAAAACCGTTACTTGATGACCGAGCCGCACCAGGTCTAAGGCAGCCGTCATACCCGCTGGACCTGCGCCGATGATGGCAACTTTTTTACCCGTGGGTGTGGGCGTGTGGGAAAATGGTGTACCTACTATGGATTTATCGCACAGGTTGGGTAATTCGTCCCGATGGTCATAAGCCCAATCAGCGACGAAACGTTTAAGTCCCATGATATTCACTGGCTCATCATATTTACCACGTGAGCAGGCGTCTTCGCAGCGGTGGTTGCACACCCGTCCACACACAGAGGGGAATGGGTGTTCGCGCCGGATGGCCCAGTAGGCATCGGCGTAACGCTTTTGGCGGATCAAGGCGATATATCCCTGGGCACGCTGGTCGGTGGGACAAGCTGCCCGGCAGGGTGCGATGCCTTTCTTCTCTATAACATATGCTCCTGGCACAGCTTGGGCGGAATGGCGATAAGTGGCTTTTCGCTTACTTAGACCTAAGTCGAAAGAATTTGAAACTTCAACCGGGCAGACCTCAGCGCATTTTCCGCATCCTGTACACTTGGCTTCATCCACAAAACGTGCCTTCCTGCGCACACGCACCTGGTAATTTCCAACATATCCGGATACATTCTCGACTTCACTATAGCTGAGCAGGCTGATGTTTTCGTGACGTCCGACGGACGTCATTTTGGGTGTAAGTATTCAAGCCGCACAGTCTAGAGTGGGGAAAGTCTTATAGAGTTGAGCCATATGACCGCCGATGCTTGGCTCTCGTTCCACCATGTAGACCTTCTTACCGGCATCTGCCAAGCGCAGGGCAGCCTCGATCCCGGCGATGCCTCCGCCTACCACCAGAGCTGATTGTTCCATCTCTACTGAACGCATGCTGAGTGGGCGGTGATGGTGTACCCGACTCACTGCTGCGCTGACCATATGTTTGGCTTTTTCAGTTGCCAGAGCCGGGTCTTCAACTACCCATGAGCAGTGCTCACGGATATTTGCCATCTGGAAGAAGAATGGGTTCAAGCCACCTTCCTGGCAAGCCCTGCGAAAAGTGGGCTCATGCATCAGGGGTGTGCAGGAAGCCACTACCACCCGGTTCAATCCCTGCTCCTGGATATCCTGTTTGATCAAGTCTTGACCAGGATCGGAACACATATAGGTGTAATCACGAGCCAACACAACGCCATTCAACGTCCGGGCATATTCCACCACGGCTGTAACATCCACTTTCCCAGCGATGTTCGTCCCGCAGTGGCAGATGTAAACCCCTGTCTTAATCTTGGAGAGGTTCATACCACCTCTTGTTGAGGCATTACAGGCAATTTCAATACCGACATTATTCCAACAATTTCGGCCAGGATTTGATCCTGGGTAAAGCCATTTTGGGTGGCTGCTTGAGCCAGACAACCGGCAACACAGGCTCCACACCCTTTACATAACACTTCATTTACATATGCCACCATACGTCCATCCTTTTCCACCATTTCGATGGCACGGTATGGGCATATTTCTTCACAAGTACGGCAACCACAACATTTGGATTGGTCAATATAGGTGGTGAATGGTTCCAGTGTGACATGCCCGGCATCCATCAGCGAAAGGGCTACCGCGGCAGCAGCGCCACCCTGGGCGACACTATCGGGGATGTCTTTCGGTCCCTGGCATGCACCCGCAAGATATACTCCATCCGTTGTGGTCTCCACCGGAGCCAATTTGGGATGTTTTTCAAGGAAGAAACCGTCAGGACCTCGGCTGATGCTGAAGGTCTGTGCCACCTGTGCCGCGTCTGCCTGGGGCTCAATCCCTGTACTCAACACAACCATATCCACGAGCAATTCGTTGGGTTCTCCCGTGAAGAGGTCGGTTGATGTTATCTTGAGCTGCCCGTTATGACGGCTGACCTGCAAGCCTCCCCCAGGGATTTCCTGGTCAAAGCGGGTGAAGTGGACACCTGACCGCTCCACACGTTCGTAGAAAGCTTCATAACCTTTGCCAAACGCCCGCATATCGCGGTAGTACTCGTGCACATCCGCGCCCACATAATCGCGCACCAACTGTGCCAGCTTGAGCGAGTACATACAACATACCCTAGAGCAGTATTCGTGATAATCTTTATTACGGCTGCCAACACAATGCACGATGGCGATGCTTTCCGGCTTGCGGCCGTCTTTGAGCAGAACCTGACCGGTGGTCGGCCCACCGGTATTGATCAATCGCTCCAGCTCCATGCTGGTTAATACATTATCCAACTCTCCATAGCCATATTGCTCAATCCGGCGGGCTTCAAAATCTTTGAACCCGGTCGCCAGGATAATCGCTCCAACTTTCAGATCGATTACTTCTTCCTTCTGCTCGAAATTGATCGACCCAGTTTGGCAGAATTTCTCACAAGCGCGGCATTTCCCTTTTTGGAAGTAAGCGCAGTTTTGTTTGTCAATTATCGGAACGCGTGGAACGGCCTGGGCAAAGGGGAAATAGATCGCAGAACGATTTCCCAATCCCAGGTCGAACTCAGACGGGATCTTTTTCCATGGGCATTTTTCCACGCATGTGCCACAGCCTGTGCAGGTGTCTTCATCCACATAGCGCGGTTTTCGGCGCACACTGACGGTAAAGTTGCCCACATATCCGGAAACTGATTCGACTTCGCTATAGCTTAGCAAGGTGATGTTTTCGTGGCGTCCAACGGACACCATTTTGGGAGTGAGAATTCAGGCAGCACAGTCTAGGGTAGGGAAGGTTTTATAAAGCTGGGCCATGTGCCCACCGATGCTGGGCTGCCTTTCCACCAGGTAAACGTGCTTGCCGGCATCCGCCAGGCGGAGTGCGGCCTCAATCCCGGCGATGCCCGCCCCCACCACCACGGCGGCTTGCTTCATCTCCACCTGGCGTGATTCCAGTGGATTGTGGTACTGCACACGTTTAACCGCGGCAGATACGAGAGACTTGGCTTTTTGGGTTGCAGAAGCAGGATCTTCCGAGACCCACGAACATTGCTCGCGGATGTTCGTCATGTGGAATAAAAACGGATTCAGTCCTGCTTCCGCACACGCCCGGCGAAAGGTCGATTCGTGCATCAGAGGCGAGCATGAAGCCACTACGATACGATCCAGGCCTTCAGTGCGGATGTCATCCTTGATGAGGGCCTGGCCAGGGTCAGAACACATATAGGCATAATGACGGGCTACCAACACATTATCTAATGATGCGGCATAGTTGGTCACTGCTTCCACATCCACCATCCCGGCAATGTTGGTACCACAATGGCATATATAAACACCGACCTTGGAACTGCCTCTATTGGTTGGTTTCATCCGGTGTTTCTCCTTATGGAAAAATTACCTTAGGTAAAAACGACACCTGATAAAATAATGGTCAAAAATTTTAATGTTTTGGCATAAACACAAAAAGGTCGCTTGGCGGTTGCATACTGATGGGAGCGACAGAACAAGTGAAACCTAGCAACTAACAACTTGTGGATCCCGATACCTGCATAGGTTTTCCTCTATAGCATACTTGTGCAAGGATGCACAATCTAGTGTAATATAGCACAAAATAGATAGGATGAAAGTGACAAATGTAAGGTTGTGTAAATTCTGCCTGGCTGGTATCAGGTAGCCGTCTGAGAAGTCATCCTGCGAAGGTTTGCAGGAAATTAATTGTCCCCTGTTTCAGCTATTCTTCTAACTCGTCTTAAAAATGCTGGCGTATTCAACCCGCGCTCAAGCAAGTAGGTGAGATAGTTCCCCATCAGGTTTTCCAGCTCACGATCTACGGCTGAAGATAACCGGGCACGCTGTGCTTCAGTATAGTTTGAGCGCTGGAAGTGGCGTAAAATTCTTAATGCTGGCATGCTCACCGGGCGCACTCCTGCCTCTTTGCCCCCACATTTTGGGCAGATAACCCCCCCTTTTTCAAATGAGAAGAATTGGTCTTCGGCTCGAATTACCTCTCCGCAATTTACACAATGAACCAGCTGAGGTCGAAAACCAACCAGGTCCAGTAGCCTGACCTCATAATATCGCACTGCAAAAGCAGGGTCAGTTTCCTTATTAATACGGGAAAGGGTCTCGCTCAATAAACGATATAGACCAATATTTTCCCCCTCTTCATATGTGAACCGGTCTAATAACTCGATGGTGTATGAGGCATATCCCACACGTACCAGGTCTTCACGCAACGTCAGATAGGCGTCCTTTGCCTCCGCTTGGGTGACGATGGGTAAATCCCGTCCATGTGCCAGCTGCAATTCAACCCGCGTGAATGGTTCCAGATGCCCGGCTTTACGGGAACGTGGCTTGCGTACGCCTTTTGCCACTACCTGCACTTTACCAATCTCACGCGTGAACAACCACAAGAGACGGTCAGCTTCACCCCAATCGGTATGGCGGAGTACGATGGCCTCAACCCTTTGCGAGCGAAAACGCGATGGCATGGGTTTATTATAATCGTTGACTCACAGCCTACTTCCTGGTAAAATCCCCCCTTGCCTGAGGCGTTGTACCCTTCGCCCAGGCAAAATTTTGCAAATACCGAAAGGGCTTGAGAAATGAAAGTACTCCTCCTGAAAGATATTTACAAATTAGGTCGGGCAGGCGATGTTAAACGGGTTGCCGATGGTTACGGTCGAAATTACCTGCTTCCACAAGGCATGGCTGTATTAGCCACTGCCGAGGCACTCAAAATGTCTGAACGCATTAGAGAGAAAGCCAACGTTCAGCGCGCCATTGTCAATCAAGAAATGGATGCTGTTGCCAGGCAGATTGCCGGGCTTACCCTGGTCTTTCCTGCCAAGGCCTCGGAGACTGGCAAGCTGTATGGATCTGTGACCACCCAGATGATTGCCGATGCCATTAAAGCCAAATCGGGTGTGGAAGTTGCCCGGCGCCAGATCGATTCGCAGCCACTGCGTATGTTGGGTGAGTATAAAGTGCATATCCGGCTTACGGTTGATCTCATCCCTACCATCGATGTGATCGTGCACCGTGAAGGTGAAGCTATCAGTGCACCTGTTCCAACCAAAGCTGCCGCTCCAGTGGTTGAAGAAGCTGTGGTGGAACCCGAACCTGCTGTAGAATCAGAAACTGAATGATCCTCTCTGTTGGTTAAGCAACAACGGGTGCTGATGGGTGAATACTCCCAGCAAAGCATCCGTATTGTCGTTTAAGCCTGCTGTATAATACAGTCGATGTCCATCGGTAATCAGCTCCGTCAAGCGCGTGAAGCGCAATCTATTAGCCTGGACCAGGTAGCTCAAGCGACTCATATCCGCTTACACTATCTGGAAGCATTGGAAGCAGATCAGTTCGAAACGCTTCCATCTACCGCGCAATTACGTGGTTTCCTGCGCGCGTATGGGAATTACTTAAAGCTGAATTCGGGTGAGCTGGTCGGATCTCTGGGAAAGGATTCAACAGTAAGCCCGATCTTACCCAACCCTCCTCCACCCTCCGGTGAGCTCAGCGAGGCATTGACCAATTCAGAAGCTATCTTTAAAGAGATTGGGCATAAACTTCAAACCCAGCGTGAATTAATGGGTCTATCCCTCGGGGATGTTGAGCGCCACACCCACATCCGTATGCATTATATCCGAGCCCTCGAAGACGGGGATATTTCCCATCTACCTTCCCCTGTTCAGGGAAGGGGCATGTTAAGTAATTATGCCTCGTTTCTCGGCCTCAATACCGAAGCTATATTGTTACGCTTCGCGGACGGATTACAGGCAAGTCTCTATGACCGCCAGGCTGCAAGGAACGCCTCCACACCCGGACCTCGCGATAAAGAAACCGGCAGGATACCGGCCAGACCTTCACAGCTCAAGCGCCTGTTCTCGATGGATTTATTCGTTGGCGGCTTTTTAATTATTTTCCTTTTAGGTTTCTCCATATGGGGTGCAATACGGATATCAAAGCTGCATTCCGGGCAGGAACCCTCACCAACTGCGCCTCCGGTGTCTGAAATCTTGTTATCCACCCCTGCTGAAGATCTTTCTGGCACACCCACACTTATCTCAAGCAGTGTTGTTTCACCTGCATCCACAGCGATCATTGATACTCCGCTGATCACCGAGACAGTCCAGGTAAATCAGAATGAGACCCCCGTGGTATTCGAACCCACACCAGCTCTCGAGAACGCACCCGTTCAAGTTTATGTTGTCGCCCAGCAGCAAGCCTGGATGCGGATCACAGTGGATGGCGAGATCGCGTTTGAGGGCAGGGTGATACGCGGCAGTGCCTATTCTTTTGCTGGGAATGAGCGCATCGAGCTACTGACCGGAGACGGTGCTGGCTTGCAGGTGTATTTTAACCAGCAGGACTTAGGATTGTTAGGTGCGTTTGGCGAAGTAGTTGAGCGCATCTATTCCATCGAAGGCGTCCAGACTGCCACTCCTGCCGTGCCACTTACCAGCACTCCAGTTCCGACCGGCACAGTCACTCCCACCCCCACACCCACGCGCACGAGCGTACCAGTGACTCCTTCCCCAACACCCAAACCTTAAATGTCTGTATCATGAAGAATAAATCATTTCATATGATATCCCTTGGCTGCGCCAAGAATACGGTTGACTCAGCCTCCATGGCTCAAATATTGGGCAATGCAGGATATCAATCCACCGACCAGTCTTCCACAGCCAGGGTGTTGATTGTCAACACTTGCGGTTTCATCGGTCCAGCGAAGGAAGAGTCTTTTCAAGTTCTTCAGGAGTTGGCTGATAATAAACAGGCAGGGCAAATATTGATTGCTGCTGGATGCCTCACACAACGTTACGGAGCTGAGGTGGCACGCAGGGTCCATGGAATCGATGGCATCCTGGGTACGCGCCGCTGGATGGACATCCTTGACGTGGTGGATGAATTACGCCATGGACAGCATCCCGAACCCCTTTATCATCTGCCGGATGTATATACAGTAGGCACGGATGAACATGGGGTCCTGCGAGCAGGTATTCAAGGTCATAGCGCATTCGTGAAGATTGCGGATGGATGCCGTCGTCCGTGTGCCTTTTGTGCCATACCGCTGATCAAAGGTACGGCTGTAAGCCGCCCATTGGATGTGATCGTTAATGAGGCGCGCCAGTTGAGCCAAATGGGAATACATGAACTCAACCTGATCGCTCAAGATACGACCGATTACGGTTATGACCTTGGGATGAAGGATGGACTGGCACGCCTGCTTGAGCAAATGCTAAAAACTGTGCCAGATATCGATTGGATACGTATTATGTATGCCTACCCAGGCTATGTAACGGATCGTCTGATCGATGTCATGGCATCAAATCCACAAATCCTGCCCTATCTGGATATGCCGCTGCAACATGCCCACACCGACACCTTACGCCGGATGAAACGACCTGCCAATATGGATTGGGTGCATCGGACTTTGGAGAAAATGCGTACTGCCATGCCTGAACTGGCATTGCGGACGACTTTCATTGTCGGATACCCCGGGGAAACCGAGCAAGAGTTTCAAACCCTGCTGGATTTCGTCAAAGAGGTCCGTTTTGACCGGGTGGGAACCTTTCCTTTCTCTTTTGAAGCTGGTACTGCCAGTGAGATATTGGGCGACCCTGTTCCACAAGAAGTTAAGGAAGAGCGCTATGATCGCTTGATGACCCTCCAACAGGGGATCTCACTTGAGCGTAACCAGAGCTTCATGGGCAAGACTTTGGATGTGCTGTTTGAAGGGTACGGAGACGGCTTATCGATGGGACGTAGCTACCGCGATGCGCCCGAGATCGATGGACTTGTGATCGTGGAAGGCGACGCTCCATTGGGTGAGCTTTTACCGGTGCGCATCACTGGAGCGATGACTTATGACTTGAGTGGTGTGATGATTGCTAATTAGTCAAAAACGGAATATCAATCCATTAAAATGATGAACGCCTGGGTGAGGGGGGCACCCAGACGTTCATCATTATTAATAGTACCTGATAGCTTGAATTTTGACAAGGGTAAAAAAAATTAAATTGTAAGACAACTTTAAGCGCCCCTGGCGGGAGTCGAACCCACAACCTCGGCCTTAGGAGAGCCTCGCTCTATCCTTTGA
>CAZXPK010000063.1:0-19485 GCA_964642565.1 uncultured Anaerolineaceae bacterium | reverse complement strand
ATCACTGGTAAACATGACCCGACTATGAGTGGTAAACTTCGCCCGGCTATTGACATCTACTGCATTTTCCCCCATAAACCGCTTGATCAGGCGGTTTTTTCGTTGTTTTGTCCATTATGGAGGGAACTCTCCTCAAATTCAGTTGCATACTAAGAATCCGTAAGTAATACGTGAGTAATCAATATATAATTGTTTATATCGTCAATTGAATTTCAATATAATTCCTACTAGCATTCCAAAAGATAAAAACTCGGTCAAATTTTGTGCGATAGCGGTGAATAGACGCATCCCAGGAAATATCCATAGTCGAAGGAATCCGTGATTCATCAACAACAATAAGCAGCCATAATTCTGAGCATTTAGATTGTTTATCATGGAGGAAATATATGAGTGAAAAAGAGCAGAAAAAATTAGGCATTTTGGTAGGTGGCGGTCCGGCTCCTGGAATTAACAGCGTTATTCACGCAGTTACCCTAGAAGCGCATCGAAATGGATACGAGGTTTTTGGTATTTTTGACGGTTTTAAAAACCTGATCGATGGAAATTTAATTGGAACCAAATTAACTCCAAAGGATGTTGCTTACATATATAAAGAGGGTGGGTCCATTTTACATTCATCCCGCGCCAACCCGACTAAAATGCAAGAAACTCTTAAACGTGTGGTTGAAACGTTAGTTGGAGCCGGAATTATTTATCTTGTTTCCATTGGTGGAGATGATACAGCTTTTTCGGCTTCGCAGGTAGCAAAATACGCCAGGGAAATGAAAGGAGTTACTTTAAAATCCGTCCATATTCCCAAGACCATTGATAATGATTTGCCTTTGCCGGATGATATTCCAACCTTTGGGTATGAAACTGCACGCGAGGTAGGCGCGCGTTTGGTAATGAACCTGAAACGCGATGCATCCACTTTGAAGCACTGGTTCCTTGTACAGAGTATGGGACGGCAATCAGGCCACCTGGCTCTGGGTATCGGTTATGGTGCAATGGCGACAGTGACCATCATACCCGAGCAATGGGAAGGTAGAGAAATCCACCTCAAGGAAATTGTAGATATCTTGGTAACAACAATGTTGCTGAGAAAACTGGAAGGGAAACATTACGGTGTTGCGGTACTGGCAGAAGGACTTCTTGAGCACCTCTCAAAACAGGACCTTGGAACCTTTGATCATGTAGGCCGAGATGAGCACGGGCATATAAGCATGTCGGATATCAACTTTTTGGATATTTTAAAAAGTGCTTTGGATCGGGAACTTGATTTATTAGGGCTAAAAATAAAAATGGTCAAACATGTGCTGGGTTACGAGTTGCGTTGTGCGCCACCTTGTGTATACGATATTGAATATACGCGCAACTTGGGTGGAGCAGCAGTAGACTTTTTACTTGGAGGGGGCTCTGATTCGGTCATTACTTTGCAAAAAGGACGGGTTGTGCCTATTCCGTACTCTCAAATTATTGACCCTGCAACGGGGAAAACCGAAATTAGAATGGTCAACCTACATGGGTTTCTCTATAAATCCGCTTATAAGTTTATGACTTGTTTGAAACCTGAACATGCATATATGCCAAATTTACTAGAAAAGTTAGCGTCCTTAACCAACCTAAACGAGGCTGATTTTACGGATCGATATGGATATCTAATGAGTAATAAATAAACAATAAACGGATTATTAATTTGGATTTTTATTCTTGAAAAACAATTTCATTCTTTTCCAATATACACTTTCCTTTTTCTTAATTATAAGTTCTAGTTTATTTAGTCGAACTTTTCTCACCCCGGGTCTGTCAACGAGTGGAAAATGGGTAATCAAATTGTAAGTGCTTTATGGAGTATATGATGGGGACTGATAGGCTTTTTAATCTTTCAGAAAAGTTAGGCAATATTGATAGTTGGGAAATGGATATAGTCGGTTGTAAGAATATCTGGTCTAATCAGCTTTATCGAATTTGCTGAGATGAGTATCATCACTCAGCTGCTCAAGACGATCATCGCACAAAAATGCTGAAAATGGGTTAATAGTCCTTATCTCCCCCTTTGGACTGGGCTGCGGATCGCCTCTCCCTGCTTCATACTGTGGTGCAGATTGGGTGTAATTTGGGTGCAAATATCCTGCAACAGTATGGAAATCGTGGACATCCTGGACAATTTCCATTCAATATTAGTCGCTAAAATGTACTTCTGACCACCATTTATACATGCTGGACTTAATGGACAACCATTTACCCACTTCAATCTTGACTGTGGATCAGATGGTTGAGCATTCGTATAGTATCGGGTCGCCTTTCCTTGCTTCATACCGATGCATATCGGGGCACAATTCGGGTACAAATGTGCTTTATACAGTATGGTGATAATGGGATTTCCTAGACGTAATAGACGGTTTTTTCCCCATTTCCCCTACCAGTTTATCAATCGCATTGAAGAGGTCGAGGGTTCGAATCCCTCCAGGTCCACTCGCAAACCCCACCGATGGTGGTTTTGCATTAAGTTGCCTAAATAATATGTTCTAAACGAGACTTTATCCATTCTCGAGTTCTAGCCAAAGATTTATTGTTTCAATGTATTATATTATCGGTTTAATATTGTTTAAAATGAAACAAATAATAACGAATTAGTTGACAAATTGGAAGTCGGTCGTATAATAACAGTGGTATGAGAATCCTTCATCATCTGTTTTTAGCATGGTAAATGGCAACTTACTTTCTCGCCAAAACGATTGAGTATTTAAAATATATCAATCGCGCTGAAAATCGCTGTTCCTCATTATTGTTATTATTTCTAATTTTAAATACCGAGTCTACCGCAAATCGCTTTTAACCGTTTGCGGTTTTCTTGGAAGGGGGGGGAATGCAGTAAACCCCCTTTTTCTATATCACACAGGGAATCGGACTATTACGGAGGTGAATATAGAATCTAGTTAACAACATACTCAGATCATCTATCCCAATCCATCAATAAAACGTTTCATCCAAACAACCAAAAATAGTATAAGGAGAGTGAGAAATGTTCGGACCAATTATTGGCGAAATCTTCGGAACCTTCATCCTGATATTATTGGGTGATGGTGTTGTCGCGAACGTAGGCCTGGCTCCTCGCTTGGCTGCTCCGGGATACGACTGGAACACAATAACCCTCGGATGGGCTTTTGCAGTGATCGTTGCCGTGTATGTGTCTGCCGGCGTGTCTGGTGCACACATCAACCCAGCGGTTACTATTGCCCTGGCAGTCAAGCGTGGTTTTTCCTGGGGCAAAGTGCTCCCTTACATCATTGCCCAAATGGTGGGAGCCTTCCTGGGTGCGCTGGGTGTGTATCTGTGCTACGGTGATGGTCTGAGGGCGGCCGGCTTACCCAATGTCTGGTGCACGGGTCCCGGATCGATTTTCGGACAAGCCTTCTGGGGGAGTAGTGTTGGGGGTACTGCCATAGGAACTTACAGCGTCATTACCTGCCTCATTACGGAAATTATCGGCACAGCGGTGCTGCTGTGGGGTGTCCTAGCAAGTGGCGATTCCAAGAACACCGGTCTGATGCACAACCTCGGCCCATTCCTGGTCGGCGGCACGGTTCTGGCGGTTGGCCTATCACTGGGTGGCCCCTCGGGCTATGCCATCAATCCTGCCCGTGACCTCGGGCCTCGTTTATTTGGATTGGTGTCTGGCACAAAGGACCTATTCAGCACCGGCTATTGGTGGATCCCCATTGTAGGTCCAATCATCGGCGGTGTCCTAGGTGCATTCACTTATGACTGGTTCGTGACACCGTTTTTACCTAAAGAGAAATAACTATGTTTTTCCCTGGGGCTCAATGGGATTACAGTTGTTCTTTCGGTGAATTACCATGAAGGTAAAGGAAATTAAATGAAAAAATTAATTAACAAACCAGAAGACGTCGTTCGGGAAGAATTAATGGGCGTAGCAGTAGCTCACCCGGACCTGATCAAAGTACATTTCGACCCGAATTTTGTAGTCCGCGCGGATGCCCCTGTGAAGGGTAAGGTAGGTGTTCTTTCAGGCGGTGGCTCAGGCCACGAGCCCATGCATGGCGGTTTCGTTGGTGTGGGTATGCTCGACGCCGCTTGCCCTGGCGCTGTCTTTACTTCTCCGACCCCAGACCAAATGATGGAAGCCACTAAAGCGATCAATGGTGGGGTTGGGGTACTTCACATCGTCAAGAACTACACTGGCGATATCATGAATTTCGAAATGGCAGCCGACCTGGCCCGCGGCGAAGGGGTTGAAGTCGAGAGTGTAGTCATCGACGACGATGTAGCTGTCAAGGATAGCCTCTGGACGGCCGGCCGACGTGGCGTTGGCAGCACTGTCCTTTCCGAGAAGTTGTGCGGTGCGGCTGCCGAACAACGCCGCTCGCTTAAGGAGGTGGCTGATGTGTGCCGCAAGGTCAAGGGTTGGGGTCGCAGTATGGGTATGGCACTGACCTCTTGCACCGTGCCCCACGTTGGGAAGCCCACCTTCGATCTGCCGGAAGACGAAATGGAGATCGGCATCGGCATCCACGGTGAACCGGGGCGGACCCGTATGAAGGTTAAGTCAGCAGACGAAATTGTTGAAATGCTGATGGAACCCATCATCACAGATATCCCTTATAAGGCGGGAGATGAAGTGCTGCTGTTCGTCAATGGCATGGGCGGCACACCTCCGATCGAGCTATATATCGTCTACCGAAAAGCTTATGAAATCGCCAATAAGAACGGCCTCAAGGTGGTGCGTAACCTGATTGGCCCTTATATCACCAGTCTTGAGATGGCTGGCACTTCCATCACCCTGCTCAAGATGGATGACGATTTCAAGAAGCTGTGGGATGCGCCCGTCAAGACGCCTGGCCTACGCTGGGGTATTTGACAAACGCCGCAATCAACGAAAGGCCAGGGCAGCCTCCTTCACTACCCTGGCTAATGGAGACAATGATGTCGATCGTTAGAGATAACACTATAGAATGGATCAAAGCCTGCTCGAATGTACTGGCTGAGAACCGCGACTATTTGACTCAACTGGACGCTGCAATTGGTGATGCCGATCACGGTGCGAATATGGATCGAGGCTTTAAAGCCGTTACGAATAAAATACCCGAATTCAGCGATAAAGACATCGGCACCATTTTCAAAACCGTGGGTATGACCTTGATTTCAACTGTGGGTGGCGCTGGCGGCCCTTTGTATGGGACTTTTTTCCTCCAGGCAGGCATGAAGACGGCCTGGAAAATGGAGTTAAACCTGGCTGATTGGTTTGTTGCCCTCGAAGCCGCCTTAAATGGCGTGGTAATGCGGGGGAAAGCCGAGATCGGAGATAAGACCATGGTTGACGCACTAACCCCGGCTGTGAATTCTCTTAAAAAAGCTTTGGAAGATAACACCTCGCTGGAGAAAGCCCTCCAGCAATCTGCTGAAGCCGCCAGACAAGGAATGGAAGCCACCATCCCTTTAGTAGCTCGCAAAGGTCGCGCCAGCTACCTAGGAGAACGCAGCGCAGGGCATCAGGACCCAGGTGCGACCTCTTCTTACCTGCTCTTGAAAGCAGCCGCCGATACCTGGGGTGATGGTCAGTAACCCCCAGTTGTTAATTGAACATCCATATCCAAAAGTATTTAGATCAGAAAAATAGGAGAGTAATAAAATGGCTAAGTATTCAGCAGCAATCGATCAAGGAACCACCAGCACTCGCTTTATGATCTTTGATCATGCCGGTAAAGTGGTGGGAGTTGATCAAAAAGAACACGAGCAAATCTACCCGAAGCCTGGATGGGTCGAGCACAATCCCATGGAGATCATGACGCGCACCCATGAGGTCATCAAGGGCGCCCTTGCCAAGGCGAAGGTCGATCCTAAGGACATCGCGGCCGTTGGCGTCACGAACCAGCGTGAAACCACCGTGATCTGGGAGAAAGCTACTGGTAAACCCCTCTATAACGCCATCGTCTGGCAAGATACCCGCACCGCTGATATCTGCAATGAGCTCGCCAAAGATGGAGGGCAAGACCGCTTCCGAGCCAAGGTA
Source organism: uncultured Anaerolineaceae bacterium (assembly GCA_964642565.1). Lineage (GTDB taxonomy): Bacteria > Chloroflexota > Anaerolineae > Anaerolineales > UBA4823 > FEB-25. The sequence goes on along the minus strand of CAZXPK010000063.1, from coordinate 13,472 downwards.
GGCCTGCCACTGGCAACCTATTTCTCGGGCCCCAAGATCAAATGGGTCCTGGAAAATGTACCGGGTGTGCGCGCCAAGGCTGAGAAGGGCGAAGCGCTCTTTGGCAACATTGACACCTGGGTCATCTGGAACATGACCGGTGGTCCGAAGGGTGGCGCACACGTGACAGACGTCACCAACGCCTCCCGCACCATGCTGATGAACCTGCAAACCCTGGACTGGGATCCCGAAATCTTGAAGATCATGGGCATCCCGCGCTCCATGTTACCGGCCGTTAGGCCGTCTTCGGCAGTATACGGTAAGGGTGTTGATGAAATCGCTGGCATCCCGGTTGCTGGCGACCTGGGCGATCAGCAAGCTGCTCTCTTTGGCCAAACTTGCTTCGGCCCCGGCGAAGCCAAGAACACCTATGGCACCGGCTGCTTCATGCTGCTCAACACCGGCACGAAGCCCGTCCCCTCCAAGAGTGGTTTGCTCACCACCCTGGGCTACAAGATAGGCGACCAGCCAGCCGTCTATGCCTTGGAAGGCTCGATCGCCATTACTGGCGCCCTTGTACAGTGGTTGCGTGACAACATTGGACTAATCCAGAAGTCAGCAGACATCGAAGCCCTGGCAAAGACCGTTGAAGACAATGGTGGAATTTACTTCGTCCCAGCTTTCTCGGGCCTGTTCGCTCCTTATTGGAAAAGCAGTGCGCGTGGCGTGATCGTCGGCATGACCCGTTACATCAACAAGGGTCACATCGCCCGCGCTGCCCTGGAAGCAACCGCCTTCCAAACTCGCGAAGTCCTGGACGCTATGAACAAGGACTCTGGTGTTCCCCTGACTGCCCTTAAGGTGGACGGCGGCATGGTCTATAACGAGTTGCTGATGCAATTCCAGGCAGATATCCTGGGTGTGCCCGTTATTCGGCCATTAGTGGCTGAGACCACCGCTCTGGGCGCTTCCTACGCCGCTGGTCTGGCAGTGGGCTTCTGGAAGGAAGTGGAAGACCTACGCGCGAACTGGGGCAAGGATAAAGAATGGGACCCGAAGATGGATCCTACCAAGCGCGACAAAGAATATAAGGGCTGGCTCAAGGCTGTCACCCGCACCTTTGATTGGACAGACTAAAGATGATCAAAAGGGGTACAGTAGTTTAAATTGGCTTATTACAGCAAGTTGTAATTGCTGTATCCCTTTCCCCACATCTGTGAGCCCGGATGTTTTTATCATTCGCACTTTGCACCCTTTGAAAATCAGGTCAGTAGATTAGAATCCCTCCAGCGAGGCGAAATGGCCAGGTTCTAGATGCGGTGGATGTATTAAAATGCAATAACCAAATCAATGCGACGTACCCGCTCCTATGAAAGGGTGCGTCGCATCCTTAATAATCTGGAGGCGATCGTGGCTAAAAAATCCAAACGAAAGGACGAAAAACAGATCACTGAAAAAACCCCTCTCAATGCGCCATGGATCTCGATGAAGAATGGCATTATTATCATTACGATTACTAGCATCGCTATGGCGGTACTTACAGCTTGGGAAGTCATTCCTACTAAAGGGGTTACCCAGGGTCTCCTCTACGGAATTTTGTTTGGTGGGTTGATCTGGATCATCTTTTTTGGTTTTATCCTTTTCCGTCGCCTTTTTCATTGAATCGTAGCGTGGGTTAACTAAGACAAAGCTTTGGAGTGCCTTTAATTTGACCCGCCCATTATGCCCCTGAACTAAGAAATGCACGCCCTTTTTGATCCACCTTACATTATGGATGATGCAACATGGGAAGCACTGTGGGCGCCATATGATCAGCCTACTTACCAAGTCGTATTAGATAAGCTCGCACCCAACGATATCATCCTAGAGATCGGTGCTGGGGATCTGCGTTTATCCAGGCAGATGGCTAAACTGACCCGAAAGGTCTATGCCATCGAAATACAGGAGCTACCACTAAACCAGGCATATACTTCTATATATGAACACTTGCCTGGCAACCTAATCGTCATCCACGGCGACGCATGCAGCCTGCCTTTTCCCTCTGGCATAACCACAGGTGTGCTCCTGATGCGCCATTGTATCCACTTTCAGCTTTACGCCAGCAAATTAAAAAAGGCCGGGTGCCAGATGCTGATCACCAATGCTCGCTGGCGCATGGGTGTTGAAGCGATTTCATTGCAGGGACCGAGAGCACCATTTGATAAAGTATCCATGGGGTGGTATGCTTGTTATTGCGGAGCGGTAGGTTTTGTACCCGGTCCTGTCGGGATGTTGACCCCTGATTTAGAGGCAATAATTCATGAGGTGGCCGACTGTCCGCGATGTCAGAAATTTTGAGATTATAATAAAATAGTAAGGTAGGAGTAAACCTAAATGAGTAAACCAATTGCCATAATAATTGGGGCGGGATTTACCGGAGTCGCCACAGCTCACGATCTGGCTCTGCGAGGTTTTGTTGTAACTATCGTAGAGCGTGGAGATATTTGCAATGGCACTTCCGGCCGGACTCATGGACTGCTGCACAGCGGGGGGCGATATGCAGTCTCAGACCAGGAATCAGCCGTCGAATGTATCGATGAGAACATAATCCTGCGCAGGATCGTCCCGCAGGTCATTGAGCCTAATGGCGGGCTATTCATCGCTCTCGACGAAAGCGATCTGGCGTACAGAGAGACTTTCATCGAGGGCTGTCAGACCTGCCACATACCCATAAAAGAGCTCACCTCCCAAGAAGCCCTGAAAATGGAGCCCAACATTAATCCCAAGGTCTTGGCGGCTATACTAGTTCCGGATGGGACCTTCGACCCGCTGCGCCTGGCATTGTCCTTTGCCGCCACGGCAAAATCCAACGGGGCCAAATTCCGGATCTATACCGAAGTTACGGGACTGCTAACCGACGGGCAAGGGAATGTGACCGGTGTTAAAGTCCTTAATCGCAAGGAAAACAAACCTGAGGAGCTTCATGGCGATATTGTCGTCAATGCCACTGGGGCTTGGGTTGGAGAGATCACCCAACTTGTAGGCGCCAGCGTACCGATCAAACCAACGCCGGGGGTGATGGTCACCTTTGACCAACGTTTGGTTCAGCGTGCGATCAACCTCTTGAACAAGCCCGGTGATGGTGATATCGTTCTACCACAACGGCGGATGGTTGTAGTAGGTACCACCTCCTTTGAAGTAAAGGATCTAGATTATGTACCAGTGGTCGAAGATCAGGCCAAATTGATGTTTGAGCGTGGCTCTAAGCTCGTTCCGGGCATTGCCAAGGCACACACGAGGGGCGTTTTCATGGCTACTCGCCCACTGATCGGCAGCGGCAGCTCCGGTCGAAGCATTGCTCGAACGTTTAAATGCTTCGATCATAAAGAGACGGAAGGCATCGATGGCTTTGTCACCATAACGGGTGGGAAAGCAACTACTCTGCGAGCGATGGCTGAAAAGACATCCGATGTCGTTTGCCAGAAACTAGGGATTAACCAGCCCTGCACCACTAAAGAAACGCCGCTGCTCTCTTACCGCCAATATTACATGCTACCGAATTAAGGAGTTACCATGAGCATGACCAAATGGACCATTACTATTCAGGTATACCGTCAAAAGGGTGAAGCTCTACCCCATTACGATGAATTCAAGCTGGAAGTCGATCCAGACGAGTACGTGTTGGATGGGGTAGAACGGATCTGGGCTTTCAATGACCGAACAGTTTGCTTTCGTCATGCCTGCCACCACTCCACTTGTGGCGCCTGTGGGATGCGGGTTAACGGGGTCGAAAAGCTGACCTGCATCACACCGATTCGGGAGGTGACCCAGAATGGGGGAAAAATTAAAATCGAGCCTCTCCGTAACTTCCCGGTGATTAGCGACTTGGTCGTCGACATGGGTTCGCTTTATAGCAATATGGAGAGGGTAGGTGCCCAGTCCGTGCTTCCGGTTACTGAGGCCGAGATTGAGAGACCTCTTAGATCCTGGCCCAAGGAAGACAGCCAGTATATCCGCCTTTCAGACTGCATTGAATGCGGCCTATGCATTAGCGCCTGCCCGATTTCTACCACCAGCCAGACCTATCTGGGACCTGCTGTCCTGGCTGGAGCCCAGCCGAAAGGTGTGCGGCTCGATCCAAACTTGCTCCGGCTGGTTGATTGCGAGGACGGCGCCTGGCGCTGTCACAGCGCCTTCGAATGTACAGCTGTTTGCCCCTCCTTCGTAGATCCCGCCCGGAGGATCATGCTGCTTCGGCAACAGATTGTATTGGAACGACTCACGCGACTATTTCGCTCTGAACCGAAAAAAATGACTGTTAAGGAGGCTAACAGATGAACATAAACCGCAACCAACCTTCGCCAGTGAAACTCCTGCAATGGTTCAATCCTCTCGGTCGAAAGTTAAGCTTCTTTGGGTTTACCCTAAATCGGGTTTCAGCCCTAGGGCTAACCCTATACCTATACCTGCACCTGATCGTGCTGAGCCTATTAGCCCGGGGACCGAATGCGTATGATAATTTCCTGAAATTGATCCACAACCCATGGTTTATGTTTGGAGAGTGGCTGGTCGTGGCAGCTGGACTGATCCATGGACTGAATGGATTTAGAATTGCCTTGACAAGCCTGGGGATCGTCGTTCCTCAGCAAAAGCAGATATTCGTATTTCTGATGGTTATCGCTGTCATCGGCAGCCTGATCTTTGCTTTTCGAATGTTTACAACGTTTTAAAGAAAGAAGGACGGATCATATGTCTCAGGCAACTACATCAATATCCGCATCTACTCCGAAATCGGGCGAGAACAGTTGGTTATGGCTGCTTAAGCTGGTCACAGGGCCGTTTATTATCATATTTATGCTCGTACATTTTATCGCTAACCATGCCATCGCTTCGTATGGCCTGCTCAATTACTCTGACATTGTGGCTTATTACAAGATCTGGGTAGTCCCGGTTATGGAAATCATATTCCTGGGCTTGGTCATCTCACATTCCCTACTTGGCTTACGCAGCATAATCATCGACCTGCACCCCTCCAGGGGTGTGTTGGCTGTAATTAGTTGGCTCTTCCTTATTATTGGGGTCTTTGCGTTTGTTTACGGAACATGGCTGATCACTGTCATTGTCAGCCTGAGGGTCACTCTCTGATCCAAACTTGGGGAAGACATGGTTGGGTTGGTCATTGTTTCTCATAGCCGGGCGCTGGCTGATGCTCTGGTCAACCTGGTCCGGCAGGTGTCCTCTCCATTAGTACCGATCGCAGTGGCAGCTGGGATTGGCCAGGATCGTCAGGAATTTGGCACAGACGCGGTCGAAATCAGCGAGGCCATCCAATCTGTATATTCTCTGGATGGGGTGCTGGTCATGATGGACCTGGGGAGCGCTGTTTTGAGCTCGGATATGGCGCTGGAACTGCTCCCGCCTGAGATGGCAGCTCATATACGTTTTTGTCCAGCACCCTTAGTCGAAGGCTGCATCGCTGCCGGCGTACAGATCGGTCTTGGAAGCGATTTGGACGCAGTCTACCAGGAAGCGCAACAAGCTCTACTCCCCAAGGTCGAGCAGCTTGGCGTCGAGAAGACGCCCCCAGCGCCTGCTCCTATTCCTCTTCAACAAAGCCCGGATACAGCTGCCCACCAGGTGGTGCTTCAATTAAAGAACCTACACGGCTTGCATGCCCGCCCAGCAGCGCGTTTCGTCCAGATGGCTGCCAGCTTCGACGCCGATGTCCGTGTTACCAACCTGACTAGGGGGAAAGGCCCGGTTTCGGCCAAGAGCCTGAATGCGCTTGCCACCCTTGGCGCGATAAAAGATCACCAGATAAAAATCACTGCCAGTGGTCCAGAAGCCGACCAATGCCTGGATTCACTCAGTAAGCTGGTAGAAGAAGCCTTTGGGGAAAGCGCTGAGCCAGAACTAGCCCAGGCACCCCTGGTTGCTCAGGTAAACGCACCTTCTTCTCTCCAGGAAGGTAGCCCGTTAAAAGCCATCCCCATTTCAGAAGGCATTGCCCTAGGACCATTCTACCATTACCAACCTCCACTCCCCTCAATCCCCCAGGATCGGGCCGAAAGTCCAGACCAGGAATGGGACCACTTGCAGAGGGCTATTGCCACTACGCTGCGAACGATAAAACAGAACCGACAGCAGATTAAAGCCAGCCTGGGAGAGGCGCAATCAGCCATCTTCGACGCCCACATGTTAATCTTGCAGGATCCTGACTTGCTGGAAGAAGTGCGCCAAAGGATATTTAATAATCTGGAGAACGCATCGGCTGCCTGGCACCATGGCATCACTCGAGCCGCCGAAGCATACCGTTTACTGGACGATCCCTATTTACAGCAGCGTTCAGCTGATGTAATCGACGTGGGCAATCAGTTGCTTTTTGCACTTGCAGGCAAATCCAACACAGAGCCTATCAAGTTTAAGGAACCCATCATCCTGTATGCCCAAGAGATTACCCCCACCGAGACCTCACAGCTCGATATGAGCCGTGTACTGGGAATCATGACCGTAGGAGGTGGTCCTACCTCCCATAGCGCAATCCTGGCTCGCGCTCTGGGTATACCGGCTGTCTCAGGCGCGAGTGCTTCTTTGGACCGTCTCCCTTCTGGTACCCTGGTTGCGTTGGATGGATCCAGCGGGATGGTTTGGGTAGACCCTTCGCCTCAGGTCCAATCGGACCTAAAAGCCAACCGAGAAAAATGGATAGCCCAAAGGCAACAGCTTCTCAAAAGCAGTCACGAGATAGCCCGTACACGTGATGGTAAAAGGGTGGAAGTCTTTGCCAATGTAGGCAATATCACGGACGCCAAAGCTGCCATCCAAAATGGTGCAGAAGGCGTGGGCTTGCTGCGCACTGAGTTCTTATTCCTGACTCGCGAAACACCGCCTTCAGAAGCGGAACAAATGTCTGCTCTTCGACAGATCGGTGAAACGCTAGGAGATCTGCCAGTCACCGTGCGCACTCTTGATGTGGGTGGGGATAAAGACGTTCCTTATATCAAGCTTCCTGCTGAGGTCAATCCTTTCCTGGGCGTACGAGCCATCCGTATGTCGTTGATAAATCCAGACCTTTTTATCATCCAATTGCGGGCTATTTTACGGGCTGCAGAAGGCCTCCACTTCCGGATCATGTTCCCCATGATTGCAAATTTAGACGAAGTCTGCCAAGCGAAAGGTTGGTTGGAAAAAGCCCACCAGGCGTTGCTGGCGGATCACCTGCCACACGCCTGGCCGATTGAGACCGGCATCATGGTCGAAATCCCCTCTGCAGCCCTACTTAGCCGAGTGCTAGCCCGGGAGGTGGATTTCTTCAGCATTGGCACAAATGATTTGACCCAATACACACTGGCAGCGGAGCGTGGTAATCCAATGTTGTCCGGGCTAGCCGATGCTCTACATCCTGCGGTACTGCGTTTGATTGCAGAGGTAGTCACGGCAGCCCATAGAGAAGGTAAATGGGTCGGTGTATGCGGGGAACTAGCCGGCGACCCTCAAGCCACAGCAGTCCTGGTAGGACTGGGTGTGGACGAGCTTAGCATGAATCCAGGGGGAATACCTAAAATAAAAGCTGTCCTGCGCGAGATTGATACAGCCGAAGCAAAGGCTTTGACTGACCAGGCTGTGAAGGCCGATAGTTCTTACGATGCCCGACTTCTTTCCCAGGCATTCCTGAAAGATCATATTAGAGAACAAACTACGTAGGTAAGTGTGGTGGCTATTTACCCCATCCGTATCATAAAACCATGAATTCTCGATAAAAAAACTACGATGGTGGTATTCATCGGTTGATAATTCAGTTATCTAGAAACCGCCCTAGAACGGGTCTAGATACAGATAGGTAATCTATTACAACCAGAGTTGGTTAGCAGCAAACCCATGCCTAGCCATCAATGAGTACATAATTCTATTGGGTCATGTGCCAGTCCAGGAGGGTTTTATAATGAAATCTCCCCATTCGGACATGGCTGCAGGTTGCCTTTCCTTCCTCATGCTGTGTGCAACCGTGTACAACGCCAGTAACATGGCATGGAAATAATGGACATCTTGGACAAAAGCACCGCCCAGGTGGTGGTATTATGGATGTAGTACCCCATGGATGTCTAAATGGTATGCTGTGTTCACAAAGGCTGAAAATGGCCACCCAAATATGGCCAAATTAATACAATTTTATAGGTGCTGGCTATATATGGGAAGTGCTAAATTAACTAACATACTAAAAAGACACACATGGTGTAGTACCACCATATGTAGGCAGTGGACGCAGTGGACAACCTGGTGATCTCAATTGCACGGAGACGACAGTCACAAAAGAGAGTAAAGCCTAGCCGATTGTCATACCTAATTTGTTAATCTGGCTCGAATATAATTAAAGCATCTATCCCCTCGCATTCAGGTTTGACAGACTACTAGGCTGAAGCAGCAGTCCAGTCAGGACATCTTAATTACCGGCAGTGCCGGTCTTATACACACGCTGATGCAACATGATCTAATCGATGAGTTTCGGCTCATGGTCCGCCCTGTTGTTCTGGGGAGTAGAAAAAGTCTCTTTAGAGACGGGAGCAATATGACGATTCTGAGACTTGTTGGAACAAAGACCTACAGTTCTGGTATCGTTGTTCTTTCCTACCAGCCTGAAAGAGAAGAACAGTAAATCGTCATTTCATTGTTACTCGCGTACAGATTGGTGGCTTTTGTCTTTCTAACAACCGAAAAAAGACCAGCTTGGGCCTAATTGCATCCAAGCTGGTCTTATTTCGTCTTATATTTATTCCCCTCCCCAGGCAACGGGCTCAGGGAAAGGGAGTCTGAACTAATCTGTATTGTGCGATTCGTTATTGGTCAAGCCGATGGGCGGTTCTTCGCGATTCTCTATGCGGAGCGGCGCGTTCCTGGTTCTACCAATGGGTGGTTCGCCGAGCTTACCACTGAAGGGTAGCGCGTTATTGGTCCTGCCGACGGGCGGTTCACCGGCTTGCCCCGTGTTAGGCAGCGCGTTATTGGTCCTACCAATGGGCGGTTTAGCGAGTTGCTCCAGTTCGTCATTAATTCTACCGGACTCTCCCTGATCCTCAGGTTTTCTATCCCTAGTTATTTTTTTGTTAGACATTTCGATTCAATCCTTTCTCGTGAATTGCTAGTCGTCTTCATCTTTCTCATGACTTTTAACGGTTTCAAGAAGATGGCAAAAGAAGCCATCCCCTGGAAGCCGTGGTTTTGTAAATAGCACGGCCTTATTCACCAGGATAACATTGGCGATTTCTACCACCTGGCTTCATAAGCAATCATGCTTATTTCTTCATTCATAATGGGTTTCTTTCCCATACTTTCTAACCTATTACTATTATACCATAATAAGATGAAAATAGTCCGATTATACAAAGTAATTAAGAAATATTAATCCTGATGAAGAGCTCCCAGGTTACATCATGAGTTTTGACAATCTACTAGTTTAGACAAATCCGCGCAGAATGATTTCAAAATGCCCCATTTCGGGGTATTTTGTTTTCGCGGGAATGTAACCATTGGAGAATCCCCCTAGACGATTTTGATCTCCCCATTTGGACAGGGCTGCAGGCTGTCGTACCTCGCTTCATACTTGGTGCAGTTTTGGTGCAGAGTACTTCAATTGCTGATTAACGGCAGTACGTAACCCTAAGGGATGTCGCCAGTCGTTCAGTTGCAATTGTCCTGCACGTATCAAGCAGAATTTGTCATTTATGAGCAATCCATTGAAGAAGCATTCCGCGACCCCAAAAGTCTGCTCTTGCTTAATAAGCTCATGAACAAATGCCGCACCCTGACGGAGAAATTGGTTACCTCGGTCTTGATCACCTACGCCATTGTCCTGTTCCTGGGTGAAACCTTACGTAGCCATCTGTTCTCCGTTTGAAACCGGAATCACGAGCTTTACTCGGGGTTGTACGTCAGCCTCAAGTTCAAACCGGAACTTTCGCCGCCCGTATTATCTCAAGCTCTTTCTACCTTTTCTCATATCACTTTCCTTTTCTAAACTCATTCCTAATTTTCAAATCTAATTTCATTGACAATATTTCTGATCGAGCCTATGATAAAGAAAGATCCCTTGCGAGATCATACATCACCGATAAATTTGTGTGTTAGGATGTTGGAAGGATAATCCCATGAAACTTACAGGTAAACAAATTGCCATCCTCATCGCCGAAGGTGTCGAGGATTTGGAATATTTCGTTCCACTGATGCGTTTACAGGAGGAAGGTGCAACCGTCCTCAGCGCCGGGATGGACTTAAAACCCATCAAAGGTAAAAACGGTCTTGTCATCACCCCCGATACGACCATCGAATCTCTTAACAGCGATGACTTGTTTGCGCTCCTCCTCCCCGGTGGTTGGGCGCCCGACAAACTACGGCGCTATTCTGTTGTGTCAGACCTTGTCCGCAAGATGGATGGTGCCCAAAAGCTGATCGGTATCATCTGCCATGGTGGTCTGATTGCCATAACGGCGGGTATCGTCAAAGGACATCGTGTTACTGGCTCGCTCGGCATTAAAGATGACCTGGTCAACGCGGGCGGCACCTGGGTCAATGAACCCGCCTTCCGAGACGGGAATCAGGTTTGGGGCAGGGTGGTGGCTGATATTCCCGCCTTTTGTCGGGAGCTAGTGACGATATTAAGTAGCAAGTGAAATTAGAAGCTGGATGCTGAAGGAATTGAGATTATTTCAACTGAAAATGTTTACGCGGGAATATCATCATTCATGCAACTTACAATATATCTGTTATCCCCTTTCGGACAGAGCTGCGGGTTGCCTTTCCTTCCTCATGCCGTGTGCAACCGTGTGCAACGCCAGTAACACTGCATGGAAATAATGTACATCTTGGACATATTTACCGCCACAGGTGGTGATATTGTGGATGTAATACTACTAGATGTAGGTAGTGGATTCTATGGACACTTCCTCAATCTCAATCGCACTGAAGAAGTCGCGGGTTCGAATCCCTCCAGGTCTACTGAATTACCCCCTTGAGAGGGGTGATTTTATCTAATAATGCCTACATAAGGGGATTAGGGGATTGATGCAACGGTTTTGTAGTTTTTTCGGGTACAACCGTGATAGTTTTGATATAAGCCGAACTAATTGTGGATTCTGTGGACAAAAAGCGAATATTTACAGGACAACTTAGACGTACAATAACATATAAACACACTGGATGTCAAATGCAATGTCTACCAATGAATGGTAGTGATGGTCAATTCCTTGAGACTTTTCCGAATAATCGGAATCGCGATTTTTCCGCCGCTGCTCACGACCCGCTTATTAACCAGAATCAGGGGTAATTGTGCCCCTTCAGGTAGAAGGGGACAGTTAGGGTCGAATAGATCGAAGTATTCCACACACACAGAATCCCCATAGAGTGCTTTTATTTGCCTAGCTGCCCATTCTGCGGTTTCCCGCCAGGAGTCTTTTACGCCGCCCTCACAAGTGATTGGTGCACCGATGATTTGTACTATTGCGGTCATCCTCAACAACAACCTGAGCGTTTGGTAAAAGATGCAAAATCAATCCCTAACAATTGATTGATTTCATCGTTGATTTCCCGGAGGAATTTGATTACATCTTGTTGGGCATCAGCGTATCCTTGAATGACATCATTTTCTCGTGCCTGTGCTTGCAATGCTCTCAAGGAATCGATCTCATCCTTTGATAGACTGTTATCGGCTTGTTTTTTACCCAGTTCTGTTTGGGTCTGGGAAAGATGGTTGAGTAAAATCTGTGCCTGTGAATCATGGTCCAGGAGGGCTTGTGACTGATGGTATCGAACAAAGGGCTCGGAAGCCAATAAGTTACTAATGAATATATTGGTCGCTTCTTGCATTGTTTGGGAAAGAATCTTTTCCATAATTGTTTCCTATCCGCAGCAGCTCGCAGCACACACTGCAGCATAATTTAAACCTATGGCTCCTGAAAGCCCATCGCCCAACGCCTGGCATAACGTGGTTAGTTCTGCCTGAGCGATGAAGTATTCCTGTACCACAGGCTGGTTGGCGAATTCACTTTGCAGCTGTAGTAATTCCTCACGCTGCGCGTTGCTTAGGGCGTTGAGCATCATCAGTGGACGTAGCGATTGCTGTTTTTGCTGTAAAGCCTGCATGGATTGTTGAGCAGCTTGATCATTACGGAAAGCATAAGCTGCCTGCTCAAAAGCTTTGAACTGCGGTGTTTCTGCCAATGCAGTTGCAAAGTCGCGTGCTGACTGCTTCACAATAGAGGTGGATGCAATTTCGATGTCTTCATTCACTTGATCGTTCATACTAACTCCTTTTGTGGCACACTATTGGTACGGGCTGCAAGTTCGAGTGTGACCCGTTTTCATCTCGGTTTTTATATAGCCTGATAAGTAGTTGTTCTTTGGGCACAGGTTTCTCCAGATCAAGCTAATGATGAAAATAGGGATAAATCAGTGTGCGGTAAGAAAAGTGCTGCCGTGTACTCGTCGAAATAACGTGGTTCAATGGTCAATTCCAGGCAGGTGATCGATGAGGCAATTTCTTGAGCGCGTTGCCAGGCAGCCCTGGAAAGTAGGGCAGTGCGCGCCCCGGCAAGGGAACTGTTGCCTATAAATTTTATCCGTTCGCGTGGAATGTCGGGCAGCAGGCCAATTCGCACAGCTTGCTCAATTTCCAGCGATTGTCCGAAATTACCGGCGATGAAAATCCGCTCCACATCATCGAACGTCATACCAGTGTTGGCAAGCAGGGTTCGTGAACCAGCATACAGCGCAGCTTTGTCGCGGATGAGATTTTCGATGTCACCCTGCCGCAAAGTGATTTCTTTCCCACCCGCAGTATCACCCGCAGGAACGAGCATGATCTCTGGATGTCCTGTGATGTTCTGGGCTCCCGGCAGTTCGAGATTTACCCTGCCACTGCGGTTTATCAAACCGCTTTGCAGGAAGGCGCCAAGTGCCTCGATCAAGCCAGAGCCACAAATCCCGCGCGCTGGTTGATCGTCGACGGTGTGATAGATTAGGCGATCACCATCGAATCGCAAGCGGTCAATAGCCCCTGGTTGTGCCGCCATACCCCATTCTAGCCCACAGCCTTCAAATGCTGATCCAGCTGAGCCGGAACATGCCAGTAGAAATCCATTGTTTCCCAACACTGTTTCGCCGTTTGTGCCAATATCAATCAAAATTGAAAGCGGTTCTTCTTCCGCGATATGTGTTCCTAATAAACCAGCTGTTACATCACCACCGACATAACCACTCGCTGCAGGGAACATGTAAAGAGGCGCCCCAGAATTGACATTCAAACCGACCTCGACCGCTGTTAAGATCGGAAATACTGTAGTTGCTGGGACGTAAGGATCGCGACGGATGCTGCTCGGGTCAAGGCCAAGTAAGAGATGGAACATAATCGTATTACCTGCGATCACGACCGCAGCAATGTTATCTGCCTGGCTATTTGTTTCAGCACACAATGCAGCCACATGCTCATTCAAGGTGGTTAGGATGACCTGGCGCAGTTCGGTAAG
>CAZXPK010000062.1:17922-19548 GCA_964642565.1 uncultured Anaerolineaceae bacterium | reverse complement strand
TCGACAATTTCCATCGTCCCTGATTGCTGTAGTGCTTTTTCGAACAGTGGGATGAGGTTCTGGTGCCCCGCTCCACGTGTTGTCGCAAACTGCAGATAATCCGTCTGGATCCGCCGGAATACTTGAGGGTACCAAGGCTGATCCGTAAACTCAAACAGATGTATTCGCTTCATATTATTCCAAAATGGTCCCTCAATGCATCAATACCTCTCCCCCCTGATATGCGACCAGTGGTTGTGGATGATCCTCCAGCCTTCTTGCATATGCTGGTAGACCTCGGTGCAATTCCAAGGGGTTCGACGGGATACTGAGCCCTCTTCATTCAGCCAGGTGGACAGAAAACGATAGAAAAGCACTGCCATGTTACTGCAGACCTGCACCCGTGGGTTGATAAAATCCATCACATCGTAGAAGATCTTACCCTCTCGAAGTTTGTACTCAGCCCGGAGCGCTTCTATGCCGTTGATCCGCTGGGGTGTGCCCGTGTCGAAGTACGTCGTACCCGGAGCATACAGCTCGATGAATCCCCATGGATCTCCCTTGCGCCAACGTTCCATAGCGGCTGATTCGAGCTTGATCAGCTCGCCCAATACCCCATCATATTCAATCCTGTTAGATTGCACTGGCAGGGGGATTTCCGCTATATCCGGCACCCTGTGGTTGATGAAAGACCAGTGCGTATGCGCGATCTTCCACGCACCTTCTCGCTTGAAATACACCTCCGTCGCATTCCAGGGGGTCTGTGAAGTGACCTTACCTGCAGGAGTGACCTGGGATGAAAGGTAGTTATAGGTTAGCAATGCTGCATCACTTGTCATTACCACCTCGGGGTCGATAAATTCGGATTTCTGGTAGTGGACCTTCCCTTCCACCTGCTTCATGTATGCCTTGTACTCTTCCAAACCGATGATGGGCTTGGTCAAGCCTGGATCCACATAACTGATATCCTCGGCGCTAATCTCCACAAACCCCATCGGGTCGCCATTGCGCCAGCGTTCCATGGCAGCTTTCTCAAGTGAGAGGATAGTTTGTTCCATAAACAGGCTCCTTATTTGTGGTGGACGTATTCAAATACACCAAAATAATTATTGACTTAGGAGCTACAGTGTAGCAGATTTATTTATACCAAGTTAGCCACAGATTTATTTTACCTATTAAATCAACTTCAGATTCCCTTATCCCGGTATAAAGCAGAAAACAATCAAGATGGTACAAATTTCAATATTGCCCCTTTATCCTGATTGTGGATAGATTCCCTCCCGCGATCAAGATGACTTAAGAGGCTGGTTGATCTCGATCAGATTTCCATCAGGGTCACGGAAGTAGGCACTACGAATACCCCAATCAGGGTGGTCGGATGGTTCTGCGGTCAATGGAACGCTATGCTTTGTAAGCTGCTGGCAGGCTGCATCCACATCTTCGACTGCAAAGATGAGACAGACTTTATCCTGTGCCTTGGCATCTGCTGATAGATGTGATGTGCCTACTGCTTTACTCATCTCCAGCTTGTCAAACAAAGCAATACTTACCGGACCAGTATTAAAATCAGCATAAATATCGTTTTCTGATCCATATGTAGCCTGGAAACCCATCACGTCCCTGTAAAATATGAAACATGCTTTGAAA
>CAZXPK010000062.1:0-17822 GCA_964642565.1 uncultured Anaerolineaceae bacterium | reverse complement strand
TGGCAGCATGAAAGCACATAATGGATCATCCACGAATGCCTGTGAAATGACCTCAGCTGCTTGCTTTAAATCTGATAATTCCATCACCCTGCAGTCGAAATTATCCATATCGGTTTGAATTTATCAGGCACCCTTATCATTTCTATTCTAGTACAGCGTATATTCGACTATGCGAATAATACTCGCGCCCACTTTTCAGCCCGCTCGAGCTCACCCTCCACAAGCGGACCTTTCATCCCATCTACAAAGAAACCTTCTGCCGGTACTACTAGCTCCCCACCTTTTTTCTTTAGCTGGTTTGCAATCCGTGCAGCAGCATAGCCATAAATCCTTACGAAAAAGGGGAGTGGTGGTGATTTTTCGATCTCGCTCATCGTAAGCCGGGTATCAAATGCAGCCACATTAATCCCCTTCAGTCCATTCTTGGGTATATTATTTAAAAAACTCTTCATCGCTGCCGTTGGTCTAAACTGCTGGGTAGGAGAACCGACTACCAACAGCTGAATTCCCGCAAGCTGTTCAGGCTTGACCGTCCCGACCCTTACGACATCAACCTCCCCAAGCGTCCCAATAGTATTCCCAATGGCCTGGGCTATTTTCTCCGTGTTGCCGTATAGCGAGTCATAAATTATCAAGGTTTTCATCTAAATACTCTTCAGCATCAATTAATTTAATGAAAAGCCTTACTCTGTAAAACACTATCTATACTACTACAAATCCTGGACAAATAACTGATTCAACCAACCCGCAAGGATTTATTTAAGCTTGAATTACAGGATATTTGCTGGGATGAACATCCTGATTCCCCGATTCATGCCCATGTAGGATGCACCGTCTTGTTCAAGGCCAGCTATCTTGAACCCAAGCTTTAATACATCATTTGTATATGCAGCCAATACCAAGGTCCAGAGTGGGATTTTATCGGATGGGGTTTTTACAGCCAAACTGACTGCCAAATGTCCAATATATATAGATGCCCTCCTGGTCTGATCAATTAGATGTGATTAGATGTGCAATTGACTTATATATTTCAATCTTAGCATAACCGGTGTGCCAAGCGAACCAGGTAAAATTGACCAGCGTTAATAATCTGTATGGCGGCTGCAAGCCTGCTGGGTTACCCGACAATTGTCACAATGCTGCTTCGATCCAGTACTAGATTTATCTTTTACTATGCGTGTGGAGGATTTACGGGTTGAATGCGGGCTAAGTACCCTGTTCGAGATCATGTCACTTTCTTGCGGATCTCAGCGCTTAAAAAATCCATTGCCCATACCACTGCAACAATCGCCCATATCGCGGTACCCGCTTTGCGGTACTCCAATACATTAATCCGCTGGCTGAGGTAATAACCGATCCCACCCCCACCCACAAAGCCCAGGATGGTGCTGATGCGCACATTGATATCCCAATGGTAAATAATGTAGGAAATGAAATCTGGGATTATCTGCGGAATCACGGCATACAGGATCACCTGGGTTGAATTTGCCCCAGTAGCACTCACTGCTTCAAGGGGACCTGGGTCTATATTCTCAACCGCCTCAGAAAAGAGCTTGCCCAATGAAGCGATCGTAGCAATCGTCAGCGCCAACACACCCGCGAAAGGTCCAAAAGTAAGCCATAGAGCAAATATGGTTGCCAAAACCAAAGAATCAAATGAACGGGTGATATTGAGAATTGTGCGTGTGACGGTATAAACAGCTTTCCCTATTATCGTAACACCCATAATGTTACGCGCCGCTAAAAAGCTAACCGGGCCAGCTACAACTGTTCCCACGGTTGTTGCTAAGAGAGCCATAAATATGGTCACCATAAGGGCGTTGACCACGTCCTTCAATGCCTGGCTTGTAATAATCTTTCCCACCGGAACCGCAGTCATCGCTTGCAGGTGACTGGGAACGCCATTGGTTGTGGCATTGATCGGTCTCACCTCAACTTGGGCGGTAAACGCTCCTTTTGCATCCGTTTTAGCAAGCACTGAGAACAGTAAATTCCCATCAGGCAATAGCCATTGGAGTTTCACACTGTTATTGGGCGCCATATTTGAGCCCTGGACTGTGATCGTATCCCTGGGGTTGGCACAGGGCACACTGGTGGTAATCCTCGGACCAGTGGTCAGCGGTTGAGAAGGCTCTGCCGACCCACAAGGGACTGGGAAGACCAGGTCAAGTGTGCTGTCTTGGGTTTTGCGAGTGACCACATCTGGATTAATGAGATCACCCAGGATTTGTTTACTATTCGGCAATGAGGTGAGTAGCTTGATCGGGTCAATTTGCGTTACCCGAAATCCGATCACATATGCTGCGATGGCAAGCAATATGGAGATGAAGGTGATCACGGTGCGTCGAAGGTTGAGCTCTTTGAGGTTCATATTACACTAACCTTGCCCTTATCCTGGCGCTCACAAAATCCAGAATCATCACAATGACCGCAATCGCGATGAATGCAGAACCAATTGCCCGGTAATCACCTTTGAATATCCACTGATATAAATAAAATCCTATGCCACCACCACCCACAAACCCGATGATGGTGGAGGTACGGACGTTAATATCCCAACGATAGATCGTAAATGACATAAAAGGTGGCACAATTTGCGGAATGACCGCATAGCGCACCATTTGGACCCAATTCCCACCGACGGCGCGTATAGCCTCCAGCGGTCCAGGATCGATTCCTTCGATCACCTCAGAATAAAGTTTGCCGAGGGCGGCAACCGTGTGCAGAGTAATGGCGATCACCCCCGGGAATGGACCCAATCCGACAATCACAACAAAGACAATGGCAATGATCAGCGGCTCAATGGACCTCATGATGTTGAGGATTGTGCGCGTGATGAAATAAATGGCAAGGGTGATCACGTTGCTGCCCATGAGATTTCGGGCAGCCAGGAAACCGACTGGGATGGCGATGATTGCCCCGAAGGTGGTGGATATGAGTGCCAGGAAGATGGTCTCGACCACACCCTGTGCCAGGTAAGAGCCATTTAGTGATAGCTGGTAGCCGGGCAATGGGCGACTCTGCACAAGATACACCCTGTGCTCGAGAGGTAAGGTCGGGTCAGGTGCAGCTGAGGTTGCGCTTGGAGGGACTTGTATGGCTGCGTTCAGGTTTCCCTGACTATCAGAATTAATAATAAGTGCTGTGATATGACCCTCACCAAGTGGAAGCTGATCACCGATTGGAGTGGACCAGTAGAGCGTCGTCGGGGTGTCGGGCCACAACCCACTGGCTTGCAGGATCAACATATCGCTCAAATTACCGCAATCTGGGCTGATATGAACGGAAATGCCATTGACGGTATTCTCTGCGGGGGGAGGGTTTGGACCACAAGGTACTTCCACCGGACCCCACCCGGTATTCGTCGTTGCCCGATGGGTGATAAAATCGGGATGGAACATGGGGACAATAATCGAGTAAGCTCGATCAAGGTTCTTGGTCAACGCTGATAGGTCGATTTGTGTGACTTGCCAACCAATCCCATATCCCATGACCAATATCGCAGCGATGATGATGGCTACGGGTCTTTTCTTCCCTTTTACCAGGCTAACGGCATCCCAAATATTCCACAACCAGATGATCGCGGGCACAATGTACCAGCCTGGGATATGGTACCAGAATACTGTGACAAGGGACGTAATTGCGCAAATGAATACGGAAACACCGCGGTAGCGCTCCCCCAAGTAGATTTGACCCAACCCTGGGATAATCAGGGAAAGCAAACCTGCCAAAAACGGTGAACGAGCCTGCCTGTGGGAAGATGGTTGCTCGACTGTGCTCACCCCTCCTCCAATGTGGTCGCGCGCACTTCCTGAGCCTCTTCCCCGTAGATCTCCTTGAATCTTGCCCGGTCAATCTCAGCAGGTAACCCCTCAAAAACTTTCACTCCGTCCTTAAGGCCAATTACACGGGTTGCATAACGGTGCACCAGGTCAAGGAAGTGCAGGCTGCAAATCACAGTGATACCTTCCTGGTTAAGCAGCTCAAGGTAATGCAGGATGGAATGAGCAAGCACGGGGTCCAGCGAGGCGACCGGCTCATCTGCAAGGATCAACTTGGGTTCCTGCATTAGCGTCCGAGCAATACCCACGCGCTGTTGCTGCCCTCCTGAAAGGGTATCGGCACGGGTATATGCTTTATCTGCGATCCCCACCCGATCCAACGCATGCATAGCTCTATCGCGATCTTCTTTAGACCATATGCCTGCCAAACTCAGCCATGGATTGGCATAGCCCAAACGACCCGCGAGCACATTCGTCATGACATTGGAGCGTTTGACCAGGTTGAACTGCTGGAAGACCATGCCAATGTGGCGTCGCAGATGTCTCAGCTCGGTACCAGTAGCCTGGGCCATGTCGATATCATCCCACAATATCCGGCCTTCAGTGGGCTCGATGAGGCGGTTGATGCAGCGCAACAAGGTGGATTTTCCTGAACCGGATAGACCGATCACCACCAGGAACTCTCCATCGTTAACCGTAAAATTTACATCTTTTAATGCGACTGTTCCACTGGGGTAAACTTTGGTAAGGTGTTCGATGCGTAGCAATGAAACCCCTCCCTGCAGACGAGAAGCGAGGGGAGAGATGCTTGATTTCTCTCCCCTCAATTAATTGAGATTAAAGGTTATTTAACGTATTGGCTCAGGTCAATCCCTGAGGCTTCCAGGTACGAGCGGAACTGATCGTAGGCAGTGTCGTCAACCTGGACGAGTCCGCCGATCTGATATAGATCATTGAGGGCTTTTTTGCCAGCCTCTGTATCAGCGATCTTCAGCATGGCAGCAGTAACCTGATCACGCAGGTTCTGTGGCATATCTGGCGCGTAAGACATGTTGTCGTTCGGGATCAAGGCGGCAGTTTGGAAAATCACAACCACCTTATCCATTACGTCTGGTAAATCCTTGGTCACTGAAGTGCGCGCATCCACAAAGGTCGCGCCGTAATCACAGATACCACCCGCGTAGACAGCGCGAACAGTCTGGGTATGCCCCTGGGTGAAGACCGGTGTTTTGATATCCGCATCGGTTAATCCAGCTTTCTTGAGGAAGATGAGCGGAATGACATAACCAGATGTGGACTGTGGATCGGCGAAGCAGGGTCGCAAACCCTTGAATTGCTCCAGGGTTGTGATCTCTGCATCAGTGGCAGGTACATCAGCTGCAGGTGTATAGCCTGCATCCGCACGAGCGATAAATTGCGCACCGTAATGATCCGACCCGAAGCGATTGGTGATTAGAGCAACTTCTGCATAACCTTTTTGATGGGCAAGGATGTACGCAAATGTCGCCATCCATCCAACCTGGGCATTATCGGATCCCATCGCTTCGGTGAGGGCCGCGTAGGAAGTTGGGATGACACCTTTGAAGGTAAGACCGGTCTCAATGGAAAGCAAATCTAGCAGCTCCTGACCACCGGCGGTAATCTCTTGAGAGGTCGCCGAGGGCTCAAAAGCGACGATGATGGGGTTATCAGCCGTGCCTAAATCAGCTTTCGGAGTAGGGGCAGTAGTTGGTGCTGTTGTAGCCACTGGCGGGTTGGTCGCGGCAGGGGCTTCCGTCGTCGCCGTCGCACATGCGGATAGAATGAAGCTGGCGATGACAATAAACACAAGCATGGTGGTAAGTCTGTTTTTCACAATTCATCTCCTCTTAAAATATTTAATGAAATTAGTATTCTGTTGTTGTCGGTCGAATGGGTGGATTTAAATTATAGTATGTTAGAGAGCCACCTCCTTTTTTATCAGTTTGAAAAAACAATTGTGGTAGACAAAATTCATAGGTGATAATAGATAAAAAAAACCACCTCACATTTTACACCCAATAAGTAATTATTTAGAATATTTTAAGGTTAAAGAATCCATTCATCCAATTGCAAGCTGATGTAATTAGCTTATTCGACCCGACGTATCAACTTTAGGATGGCTGGAGGTAAGCAGTCAGTTGCTCTTGCTATGAATCCTCCGGTGGGTCCTGGTTTTCAATCCCCGCCAGCTTCATTGCCAGCTGTTGCTTGAATTCCAATTGCATCTGTCGCTGGATCTGGATACGCTGTGCCTGCGGAGAGCCTGCCCCATGCAGAGACTCGGTCAGGTAACCCACCGCATTTCTGCCAAGGGTCAGGTTCTCGATCAGCCGCAGGATGCGCATTCGGTTCTCGGTTGGCACATCCTCCCGTCCTTTGAGATACTTCTCAAGCACCGGACCAATCTCAGCGCTCCGGTAGTCTGCCTCGGAAGGCAGCGTCACCAACAAGCCACCTGCCAGGTCTTGTGCCAGGCGCGCCATCTCATAGGTAATCCTGGTCACCTGCTGCTTGCAAACATTTGCTAATAACTCATCACACAGGTATGCCCCCGATGATGTGGCATGGCTCTGGTATGACGCAGCGATCCCTGTGGCATAAATCGTCTCATTCAGGTGGGTCATCTCCACCAGCTTATCGCGGATATGTGAGGCTTTCTCGACGCCGTTATATTTCGCAATCGTTGCGGCAGCGCCAATGAGCACATCCCCCACCCCGCTCTTACAAACATAGCTGCGCCGGTGATATGCAGTGAACCGCTCCACCAACATGGCAGTAAATTCGGTCTCACCATTCATAAAGATCAAATCGTTGGGGATGAAGGCGTTTTCGAAGATGATCAGCGCCTCCTGTCCACTGAACTCAGCGTTTCCCGCTTCGACCTCGCCTTCCAGACTGCGCGTGTCACAGGATTGCCTGCCGATCACGTAAGTGATACCTTTCGCCTCCACAGGTAGCGCGCCAACGATGGCATAATCCACTTCATCCGGTTGAAGGCGCAGGGTGGGCATCACGATCAACCAATGTGAGTTGATGCAACCTGTTTGGTGCGCTTTGGCGCCTCGTACATATACCCCCTCCGCGTTGCGCTTGCTGACGTGCAGGTACATATCCGGGTCAGCCTGCTCTGATGGAGGTTTGCTCCGATCACCCTTCACGTCTGTCATCGCCCCGCCGATGATGTAATTGCGGTGCTGCATTTGTTGGATGAATTCCTTCAGCCGGGTATGATAAGGAGTGTGATGTCGCGCATCAATCTCATACGTCACCGAGTATAGTGCATTCAGTGCATCCATCCCAACGCAGCGCTGGAAGCAGGTGCCCGTGAGCTGTCCCAACCTGCGTTGCATTTTATTCTGCAGCACCACTTCCTCCGCACTGGTGGCAATATGCAGAAAGCGGTTTACCGTCTCACCCGTGAAGGGTGACGTCACCATCGCCAGGTCGGGTTCCTCAACCGCCAGGTTATAGGTCTTCGCCATGGCGTTGATCGATGGGCGTATCATTGGGTGGTCGACAGGCTCGTCTACCCGCTCGCCCATCAGGAAGACTTTCAGCTTGCGCCCTCGCAAACTCTCGATGTAATCTTCACCGGTCAAGATATTTCGGTCCTTCATGTTATCCTTATCTCTTCCCTCGGTGGAAACCATGCCAATATCTTATAACCTCTCTCATTGCGAAAACCCAGCTTACGGGCAATCTTCAACGAGCCAATATTGAGCTTCACACAATCCCAATAGGTTGAGCAACCCAATTCATCACACCACTTGAGAAGATGCGCCGTAACAATGGTGGCAAACCCCTGCCCTCGATACGGTCGTTCAGTCACCACTCCAACCTCCCGGATCCCACCCACATCCATATCCGCGCCTGCATCACATACGAACTCATCTCCATGCAGTATGCACACATCTATCCCCTTCTCCAGGTAAGACTCAAGACTGCCATAGCGGAACAGGCTCTCATCCAGACGGGGGCTTTTCTCAATTAATTCGCGCCCCATACGATGAACTTCAAACCCTGGGGGAAGTTTCAAATATTCCGATAAGTCACTACCGCCAGCTGGCCTATCAAGCTCAATGCACTCTGCCCCGGCCTCGGGATCTGGGGGGAACAGCTCCACCTCGGGGTCGCCATCCCGGAAATCTAAGGCAACGGTACCCTCCTGCCTGAGCATCTTCACCATCTGGTGTGTGACCACCCAATCCTTCTCTCCTCCCTGATATAAGGTGCCATCGTCATGCTCCCATACATATCCCAATCGCGGGTGCTCAAGGTCATCGGCGAATATCCTACCCGCATTCCCACCCCCCAGGACTGCATAACAGCGGACCGCGGTGGGCATACCAGGATCGAATAATGTTCTCAGGGCTGGAGTGACCTGACCTGGCAGGATTTCAATCAGAGGTAATTCCTTCGCAACGTCACACATCCAATCCTTGACGACCTAAGAGTCCTAGTGCCAGGGATAACTCGCCACGGTGGTGAATCTCATGCTCCAGTACATGCCAGATGATCCAGCGTAAGGTGAATACCTCACCTTGAGGGGTTTTATACTCATCATCCAGCTCACTCTCATTCAGGCTGTCGAGGAAGGGTAACGTCTTCTTCCGGACGCCCTCCAGAACCTCTTTAATGGCGGGTATGGTGGGATGATTAACCAGGTCGTAGTATGACCAGACCTCGATTTCATGCCGGACAACAAAGTGCAGCCAGTAATTTTCACAATCAGCGATATGCAGCATGATCTTACCAACCGACCACGAACCTGTAAATGGGACAAACGTGAGCTCATCCTCTTTGAACATGTCAATCGTTGCCAATAGATCGGAACGCACCTGATCCCAATGGCTGAATATTTGGCTTGGTTTCATTGTCACTCCTTACATAGCTGTCATTATTATACTTTCCCTCGTCCTCTCCCACCATTACTGGGATGATGAGGGTGAAAAGCAGGTTTTTTATGAACAGCTTCATTAAGCTGGCTCGGCTTCGCTCCAATGGTCGTAATACACCAGCTCTTTTAAACCCTTGCGTGTACGCTTCGATAATCGTTCCCTGGCTGCTTCATAATAACTGCCTTCGAGTGGGTACGCCAGTGGCGTCGCTACCACCACCCGTAAGTCCACCGGGAGGTTCAGGGTCTGCTTAACCTGCACTTCGTCGAAAGCGGTCATCAGGTGTGTCACCAGACCCTGGTCAGTCGCTGCCAGCAGCATGTTGCTCACTGCCAGGCCAACATCGAACAGGTAATATTCCTTCCCATCCCGGATTACATCATCGACTGCCCTTGCGCAGATGACCAGAATCACCGGTGCATTTTTGATCACCCGGTTGGATTCCGAGAATGCCTGGCTGAGCTCCTCCACCAGCTTCTTCTCCTGCACGACGATGAAGCGCCAGGGTTGGTTATTACGGGCTGAAGCTGCCAGCCTTCCTGCTTCCAGAATCCTGTTGAGCTTCTCTGGCTCAATCTCCCTCCCGGAGATGTGCGTTTTGAGGCTGCATCGATTGCGGATGGCGTCTACTGTTTCCATGATAACTCCTTAAAGGTTGGATTGTGTATCCGATAAGTATACCTGGAGAAAGGATCGATCGGGTAGCCGGGATGAGAATAGAGATTCGGAAGTTAACGAGGTATCGAATTAATACGGCATTCCCCTGAGTTAAAAAGAAACAGGATCGATTATTAATACTCTTGAATTAAGACAGGCTGTTGTTCTATGAAGAGATTGGAAAGAAAATCTGGAATTTATGATGATTCGATAGATAAATCCACCTGGCAAGTTAATTATTCTTATAAAAACGCCTTCAACAGCAGCTCAAAAGTCAGATTACCTGCAAGCTCAAAAGATACCTCTTTCAGGATGGTCGCCACCAGAGGCCAATATTGCTTCTTGACCTTTGTCATTAAACCTTTCTCGGGTTCATCCAGGGTCATTCGCCCCGATTGCAGCCATTCGGCCACATTTACCTGTGAGGCCTCTTCATCTGGTCCAGCCGCCATCTCACGTAGGATCCAGCCTTCCAGGCTGCTCGAAAGCAGGGCATAGCATCCGGAATCACCATTCTGCTCTCGCAGCAGGCCGCGCTTGATGAGATGCGCGGCATCCATGGTTGCCCGTGGGTACAGTTTGACCAGACGCTCCATAAAGGAGAGGTCTTTCTTACCCGGCTTGCTCCGGCAGAGCATAACGGTCGATATAAGGGTGATTTTCTCACTCTCGGTGCATCGTCCCCACAAATAGCTAAAATGGGGAGCAGCTTGCTGCTCAAACTGGGCTGTCACCCACTTTTCTAGCTTATCTGACGGTAGACCTTGCTGCATACCATCGAAGAGATAATATCCAGCCACCTGGGAGAATAGCGGATGCCCACCACCCAAACACCAGGCAAGCTCATGCTCCTGCGTGCCGAACGTCACGCCCGATTCGCGGGTGTAACATTTCAGAAGCTCATCCACTTCCGCCTGTTTAAAAAGGCGCAGGACGATATTGGCGAAGATGTTGAAGAATGGCGAGCCCTTGATCTCCTCCGAGTGGCACAGGTCAATCAGCTCTCGTCGGGTGGCAGTAACCAAAGGCAAATTGTGGTGGATAGCCAGGGCGCGCAGCCCACCGAAAAAATCCGCTCCAAAATTGGGGTTCTGCGTGACGTACTCAAACTCATCCAGGAGCAGCACCACGCACAGGCCTGCCTCGGTGATAGCTTCACACAGGTCTTCCAGGTCGAATAGCTCGTAGGTATTGTCCTTTTGTAACGCTTCGATGCGAGTACGCAAGTTTGGATCAGTGATCGTCCGCCCCATGCGGGTGATCACCCGCCCCCAGAAGCGTTGAGGAGTGATATCCACCAACCCTTGAAAGTCTATATAGATCAGGCAAAAGCGGTCGGGCTCGAGCCCCAACAGGCTGGCAGCCGATTTATCCGCCATGTGCATGAGCAGCGATGTTTTGCCGATGCGACGTTCCCCAACGATG
Source organism: uncultured Anaerolineaceae bacterium (assembly GCA_964642565.1). GTDB lineage: Bacteria > Chloroflexota > Anaerolineae > Anaerolineales > UBA4823 > FEB-25. Next base: position 7,039 of record CAZXPK010000062.1, on the reverse strand, counting down.
GAAGTGCTCTCGTGTGCGCTGGAAAGCAGCCGGTTGACCACCTGGCGTAGCTCTTCCTGCCGGCCGATGAAGCGCCCCGGCTCACGGATTGGGTTGCCAAATGTGAATGGGTTTTGAGTCATTTTTTTATTAATCCAGGTTCCAGAATCTGATCAGATAAACATCCACCCGCGCAAACAGATTTTCTTTTTCCCTGATCACCAGCTCATTCGCGGTCCCTGCTGCTGAGCGGTCAATATCAGCACTGCCGATGTAGACCTGGTCCATAAAAACGCGCACCTGGTTACCATGCGTTACAACCATGATCGTCACAGCATTCTCTTCCGAGGTGGGCTGCGCCGTTCCAGATGACAGCCCTTCCCACTGCTGAGTTTCCCCCTTATTAATCCACCATGAACCGGTTTTGGGGGAATAAGAAAATTCAAGCCGATCTTTTGTAGTGATATCCTGCCCCAGGAACCAGACCAGAGAAGCAGAATCAGGCATATCACGGGGGACGAAGGAAACTTCCAGAGCAATATTTCTCCCCTGCAGATCATCCCGGGTCATTTCAGTTTCACCACCATCCGTGAAAAGGACTGCCATGCCATTCTCGTATTTCACATTTTCCGTCGGGTTGACCCACATGCCTTCGTTGCCAGTAAAATCATCAATCACAACCGTTTCAGGGCGCGCAGTAATCCACTCATTCGTTGTCCACTCCACCGTGTCCAGGTTCCAGAATCTAATTTTTAAAATGTCGATTTGTGCCCACCTAAACTCTCTGCTCCGGAATGATAGAGCGTTGTATATTCCCGTTTCAGAGCGACTAATTTCAACAGAACCCAGGAATGCATCCCCATAGAATGCACTCACCCGATCTTCGTTCACCACAACGGTGATATTGCTGATACTATCTTGCGGAGTGGTCTGCGCCCAGCCGGTTAACAACCCTGTAAATACTTGATTTTCGACCTTCATGATCGACCAGAAACCGCTGGCAGGGTTATATTCAAATGCGATCATATCCCATTTATTCTCATCCGCAACAAGGTACCATAACAGCGAAGCAGAATCAGGCATATCACGCGGGCTGAAAGTCACATCCATGGCGATATTGCTACCTTGGAAATCTTCTCGCCAAAGGTTGATTTCTTCTGCGTGAGCGATCAGCACAGCCCTGCCATTCTCATATTTTTCTTTTTCCACCGGATAAAATTGCCAGCCTTCGCCGGGGATAAAATTATCCACCCCGACCGTTGGTGCGTTCTCGGTAATCCAATCGTTTCTCATAGATGCGGGTGTACCCAGGTCCCAGTAATGCCAGTTATCGATGTCCAGGGTGGCTATTCCGGCCGTAGGAGGGTATAACCCAAAGCAATTTATCATTCCAAAAAGCTCGACGCTGCTCTGGGTAATAATTTGCTGGCCTTCCCAATATACCCAAAAGGTATCGTTCATCATCACGATCCCCAGCTCATACCAGCGTCCAGTCTCGATTGCTTCTATCATTCCCTTCTGAACTTCTGTAAATTTTCCATTAGGATCGGTCAATACCATCAGAACCCAATTCCCTGTAGATGGATTAATCGTCAATTGATATCCCGTGACTAAATCCACATATGGGGATGTAGTCCCGCGCAGGAAATAGCTTAAATTCTCATTTCCAGTGAGCCCACCAAAGCGCAAATCCACCTGCAGGAGGTAATTTATCTTATTAAGTGTCCCCTTACCAATCAGGTCTTCCTTAGTAAGGCGTAAAGCACTATCTAGAAGCGTTGATTTCTTGGCACCGTCATCCGCATTCCAATACTCCCCAAGGGTTGTGCCAGAAAAATCATCCTGCACATCGGGGGCTTTGTCACCGATCATGTCTTCCTTCCAAACCCTGAGTGAGTTGGTTCCCTGGTCAAGGTTCCAGAATCTGATTAAATAAATATCAGCCCGAGCAAACAGAGCTTCCTTATTCCTGATGACCAGCTCGTTCCAGGTTCCTGCTCCCGAGCGGTCAACCTCTGCACTGCCGAGGTAGACCTGGTTCATGAAAACGCGCACCTGGTCAGCCTCCGCCACGACCATGATCGTCACCCCATTCCCTTCTGGGGTGGGCTGTGCCGTTCCTGAAGACAGCACTGTCCATTGCTCGTTTTCAACCTTACAGATCTGCCATGAGCCAGTTTTAGGTTCGTAATTGAACTCAAGCCTATTTTTCTTATCCTGTCCCAGGAACCATACCAGGGAGGTAGAATCAGGCATATCGTAGGGGTCGAAAGAGACTTCTAGAGCGATGTTTTTCCCCTGCAGATCACTTCGGGTCAAACCGGTTTCAACGTTATCCGTGTAAAGTACTGCCTTACCATTCTCGTATTTCTCATTTTCCACCGGACTGAACTGCAAATCCTCGACGCCTGTAAAACTATCGATCAAGACCGATACTGGACGGGCGGTGATCCAATCATCAGTCGTCCAATCAACCGCATCCAGGTTCCAGTATCCGATTTTTAAAATGTCAACCTGCGCATATTGGGCTCCCTTGCTCCTAACCGAGAGAAAATTATCTATCCCTGTTCCAGGACGGTCACTATCAACAGAAGCCAAGAATACACCATCCTGGAAGGCACTGATCCGATTACCATTGATGACCACCATGATCATGCCAGTACTATCATTTGATGTCAGTTGCGCCCAACCTGATGCGATCCGACTAAATTCTTGTCCTTCACTCTTCATGATCGCCCATGAACCATTTGTCGGGAAATAATCAAATGTGAACATTTCTCCTGTGGGTAAATCCGCCCCCAAGAACCATACCAGGGAGGCAGATTCAGGCATATCACGCGGGGTGAAAGTCACTTCCATGGCGATATTGGTACCCTGTAAATCATCCCGGGAAAATTTGGTTTCATCTTTATCTGTAAACAGAACAGCCTTACCATTATCGTACTTCTCATATTCCTGGGGATTGAACTGCCAGCCTTCCCCTTGCACAAAATTGTCTTCCACTATTGTTGGTGTACCCACGTTAATCCAATCGTTTCTCATCCAGGCTGGCGTGCCCAAGTCCCAGAAGCGCCAGTTATCAATATCCAGGGTGGCTTCTCCGGCAGTAGTACGGTCTAGCCCAAAGTGATTGATCGTTCCAAACAGCTGGATGTTGTCCTGGGTAATCACGAGTTTGTCGTCCCAATACACCCAAAAAGTCTCATCCATCACCACAACGCCCAGCTGATACCAGCGATCAGCCTCGATTGCATCGAGTTTTCCTTTCTGGATTTCTGTGGATTGTCCATAAGGGTCCGTGATTCCCTTCAGGAACCACTCACCTTTGAATGGCATAATATTCAGCTGATATTCCGTGCCATACTTCCCGTTTTGAAATTCTGTCAGGCGTAAGCCATAGACAAAATTCTCATTTCCAGAAAGCCCATTAAAACGCAAATCTACCTGCAGGATGTAATTAAGTACTGGTAAGGTTCCACCGCCGATCAGTTGTTCATTACTCAGGCGTAAGGAGCCATCCTGGAGGTTGGCTTTCTTAGCACCGTCATCATTATTCCAATACTCCCCGAGTGTTGTTCCAGAAAAATCGTCTTGTCCATCAGGGGCTTTGCCACCGGTTATCTTGTAGATTGCCCCTGTGAGGGTATTAAATTCCTCACCAGTCGCGGTCATTGTGGGAGGTGGCGAAGGTTCGCCCGCTGTTGCGGTAGCTTGCGGAACACCCATGGCTGACTGCGTCGTAAAAGGCGCATTCGGCTGCACTATTCCAGCCAGCAGCGGACTCAACCGTGACCACTGCGTGGTTACACCAACAATCACCACAATCAGGACCAATCCCAGAGCAGACCAGCGCCACCAGCCTGCAGGCAGTCTTGGCAGCTTCGGTAGCTTCAGCTCCCGTTTCGGGCGTGCTTTCAGGCATTCCACCAGGAGATTAGCTGCATCCTTATATGCGGCATCCTGGACGATCACACCCTGCAGCAGGGCGATCGCCTGACTGTAACGCCTTTCTTTGATGGCAGCCTGTGCCTGAGTGTAATCACTCGCCATTTTTTGTCCGCGATGAGCCACCTCCAAAGATTGGCGTACATTTTCTTCGTCCTCAGGCTTTAATTGCAGACAAGCTTCCCAATCGTGGATGGCCCCATCCCAGCGCTGATCACGCTCCATCTCCTGGGCATGAGCCCGCAGGTTGGAAATCTGGGCCAGACGGGGGGCATCTTGCACTGCCGCAAGTCGAATCAGCAAAGCTGGATCATTGGGCGCCAGCTGCAACGCTCTCTGGATGGCATCCAAAGCCGCCTGCCAATCCTGCTGCTCCTGTGCCTGCTGGGATTGGATTAACAGGCTATCGATGAGCTGCTTTGTGTGTTGCTCCTTGGCAATTGCATATCGTGCAGCCAGCTGGTTATCATCCGGGGTATGTTCCACGGCACGGGCATAATGTTGCAAGGCAAGCTCAGCTTCACCCGTGGCCAGGTCTGCTTCAGCCTGGCGGGCATAGAGTCCAGATAGACATTGGTGCGCTTCGGGGTGATCGGGATTGTCGGTCAGGACGCGCTGGTAATATTCTTCTGCTTCTGCAGGTTTTTCCTGTGCAGCAGCTGCCTCACCCAATGCCATTAACGCCGTGCTCAGTCCACTGCGGGCGGCGATATCATCATCGTCAATCCGTAATGCAGCCTCATAACCCTGCACCGCCTGGGTATAATTCCTCCCCTCCAGATGTAGGTTGGCGATGCTCACCTGGGCACGCAGATTGGATGGGTCAGTGGATAATGCCTGCCTAAAGCTATCCAGCGCCTTCTCCACCTGACCAAGCTCGCGGAATTCATCACCGATTTCATTGTAACGGTTGGCGATCGGGTTGACTTGCACCAGCTCATCCCGCACCCGGTCCAAAGGACGGTTCTTCAGCAGCCAGATACTCAGCAGCTCAACTACGAAGTGGTTCTCCTGGGTAAGCACATCTTTTTCACGCAGGTGAACGAGAGCAGTGTTTAGATCATTTTCACTGAAGCGCACGCGTTCGTTGTGCAAGGCTAAAGCCAGCTGCTTGTCATCACAAATCGAACGACTTTGAATGCCAGATACTTGCCGGTCCAATTCCTGCGTATGCAGCTCGTGCGCCAGGCTGGAAAGCACCCATTTTTCCAGGTCTGTAGCTTCGTCCCAGACAAACTTGAGGTTGACTGTTCCACGCTCAATCACATCTTCCAGAACTGACTCCACGTCCTCCCGGGTAATGCTCCTCCTGCCAGTCTTCTGGCTGAGCGCGAACAGCTCATGGCAGATGAGCTGGGTGAAATATGGGTGGCCGGAGGTGATGGCATGGATACGCTCCACCGCTGCGTTATCATAAGCCAGCATCCCTTCCACCGGCTGGGTAATAAGCCGGGAGCAATCTTCATGTTTCAAGAAGCTGATCTTTCGGTACAGGGCAGTCTTAAAGAAATCGGTGTAAGAAGCCTGCATGTTCTCCAGCTTGTGCCCTGATGAGCCAATGGAGAAGATGAAATTTAGCTTGGGTAGATCGAATAAACGGCGCAGGTATGAGATTAGTGGACGAGCCAGGCTCTGCTGGATCTCGGGTTCGGAGAGGGTATCAAACTCGTCGAAGGTTAGCAGTAGGATCGATTCGTTTAACTTGGGCAGCACCTCGGGTAGGAAAGTGGCTGCCAGATACTCGCCATCCTGTGCGAATAGCTCATAGTCTGGAGTGGGGATGGATTGTCCACGTGCCTGGTTCACACCGCGGCATATCTCGCGCGCCAGCCACCACTGGAATCGATCCAGGCTGGTATGGGTACGCCCTTGCAGGTCGAAAAAGACGTGGATGAAATGCGGGGGTAAGTGGTTGGGAATCTGCTTGAGGACTGAGGTCTTGCCAACCCGGCGCTGGCCATGGATGACCAGGATATGATTAACAAAGCGACCACTCAGGTTCTGCTCAATCCAATCGAACACGTCCTGTCGGCCGAAGAACATGCTTGGCTCTACAACCGGAGCTCCAGCGATGTATGGATTGAGAAAATCGTTCATCGCTCAAACCTGTTTCCCCATCAGTGTGATACTTATTTAGTTATGATTAATAATATTATTATACATCGGGAATTCAACAAGGATTGAATATTTATGCAACGAGAGATAATGGTCACTATTTGAGAATCAAAGGTAGAAATAGGTACTCTCCGCTAATCGATGGAATAACTTGATATGTGTATCCATCATCCGAGGTAATCAGAATCGTTCCATGTATATCAGTCCTCCAGATGTTACTCCCTGTTGTTAGTAATCGCCCTAATGTTTCCCCACCTGGATGACCGTAAGAATTTGGTCCAACCGATATGATTGAATCTAAAGGATGTACCGCATTAAGAAATTCCGCACTAGTGCTGCCATCACTTCCATGGTGGGCTACTTTTAAGAGATCAGCCGCGATGGGTGTTCCTCGTGCAATAATCTCTGTCTCGACCCTGCTATCAATATCGCCGGTGAACAAATATTCAATATCCGAGTGGTCTAATAATAAGACTAATGATACGTCATTCGTATCTGGATCTATCAACCCAGACACAGGATTGAGGATATATGCCGTAGTCGTTCCCCAGGTTAGTTCTCCGGGAAATTGTGCCGGCTCCAAAGTCAGCCCTTCATCCGCCACTGCTAATACGAACTCATTCCAGGTTTGTGTGTCACCCGGATAACCATTGTAAATTACCGCATCTACGCTGACATCTGTCGCCTCCAGAACACTGATCAAGCCTCCGATATGGTCACTATCAGCATGAGACGCGATCATCGCATTCAGGGTATACACCCCATTATTCCGAAGATATGCCAGGACAGCCTGTCCCTGTGATGCTCGACCCCCATCAATTAATATATTGTATCCATCGGAGTTTTGAATCAGTGCAGAATCTCCCTCCCCAACATCTATGAAGGACACCTGAATGCTATAAGGCTGAGAAATAGCGGCCTGATTTACAAAAATCAGGATCCCACACATTACTATGAATATACTTCCCAGGAATACGAATTTATATTTCATCTTCTTAGA
>CAZXPK010000061.1:0-19582 GCA_964642565.1 uncultured Anaerolineaceae bacterium | reverse complement strand
ATGAAGTCATGGAGTTATGGTGGAGTAATTTTCTTCACTCGATTAAAGATGGAAATCTGAAATTTATCTTGGAGCCGGGTAACCAGCATTTTGAGGAAATTACATTATCCGTACCTTTAGGGGAGTTCCGCCTTATTGCCAAATATGATCTGTTGATTATTCGTCCGGATGGTAAATTGATCATTCTGGACTGGAAGACATCCCAGAAACATCCTAAACGAACGTGGTTGGCAGGCCGCCAACAGACCCATGTTTATCCCGTTGTATTAACCGATGCTATATCCGGGTTTATGGACGGAATTCCGGCTGATCCGAGTCAAATAGAGATGATCTACTGGTTCACCAACCAGCCGGATCAGCCAGAGCGTTTCTCCTATAATAAATTAAGTTATCAGGAGGATTCAAGGTACCTAAACAACCTGATCACAGCTATCGACCAAAAATCAGAGCCCATTTTCCCGCTCACCCCTGATGTCAATCGTTGTTTGTTCTGCACATACCGCTCTTTGTGCAACCGAGGCGTGAAACCTGGAGATTTACAACATTTGGAAGAATGGCTGGAGCCAGAGTCGGCAGAGGATGTCAGTATTGATTTTGATCAAATCGGGGAGATCGAATTCTAATAGTCTATGCTGAGAACCTGGCTCGAGCCGTTCACAATCAACGTCCCAGAGGATTTCATCCATGCCATTGGTGGAAATCCTTTGGTAAGCCAGGTATTATTTTCCCGCGGGATGAATGATATCGAGTGTGCTAAAGGGTTCCTGTTCCCTGAAGATTATCACCCCACACCCGCAACGGAATTACCAGATTTGGAGAACGCGGTCAGCATTCTTCAAAATGCAATCTCTGTGGGAAAGACAATCGGTGTATGGGGTGATTTTGATGTAGATGGACAAACTTCAACCACAGTCTTGGTCTCGGCATTGCGCGAGCTGGGTGGAAATGTGATCTACCATATCCCAATTCGCGCAGAAGAATCGCATGGTATCAGCCTTCCAACTCTACAAAAATTTCTTCAACGAGGAGTGGATTTAATTCTGACCTGTGATACCGGAGTGACATCTCACGACGCCATCGATTTCGCTCAAAATAATGGTGTTCCAGTCATCATTACAGATCATCACGATCTTCCCAATGTATTTCCCAAGGCTGATGCGATTGTTAACCCCAAGACGCTGCCCCTTGTACATCCATTGAGCTCTCTTCCAGGTGTAGGGGTGGCCTACAAAATTGTTGAAGAGTTATGGCATCTTAGGGGAGATGATGAAAAACCTCACCAGTATCTGGATTTGGTGGCATTGGGTATCGTTGCTGACGTCGCCTTACTCAAAGGAGATACACGCTTCTTGCTCCAGCTTGGATTGGATGCATTACGACATACCACGCGTTTAGGACTGCTTACCATCATGGAGATGGCTGAATTGAATCAATCCAACCTGACTGAGGAGCATATTGGCTATATCTTGGCCCCTCGAATGAACGCCCTGGGACGACTGGATGATGCCAACAGTATAGTGGAGCTTCTTACGACTTCCAATATTAGTCGAGCACGCATCCTGGCGCTTGAGCTTGAGGGGATGAATGCCCAACGGAAGTTGCTCAGTGACCAGGTCTATCAAGCGGCACAGGCGCAAATATCCACAGATCCAAAATTACTTGATTTCCCTGTTTTGGTTCTTTCCCATTCGAACTGGCCCGCTGGGGTGATTGGGGTGGTCGCCTCTCGATTGGTCGAGCAGTATCATCGCCCGGTGATATTACTCTCGTCTCTACCCGGTGCGGATGCTCGTGGCTCGGCAAGATCCATCGAAGCTATAAACATCACCTCTGCTATCGCTGCCAATCAGTCTCTAATCAAGGGGTTTGGCGGTCACCCGATGGCAGCGGGATTAGCGATGGATCCAAAATATATCTCGGACTTCCGCATGGCCATCTCCCGGACAGTCCAGGAGATGGGGATTGGTATCCAGAGAGAAAAGGAATTACAGATCGATGGATATCTGACCTTGCCTGAATTGTCTCTAGGGTTGGTCGAGGATTTGGAAAGATTGGCTCCCTTCGGGGTTGGCAATCCTCCCCTGGTATTTGCTACCCGAAACCTGAAACTGACCGGTTATGCTGCCGTAGGCCGCGCAAATGAACATCTCCAGCTGACCATCGAGGATGAGCTGGGTCATATCCAACGCTCCATTTGGTGGCAAGGTGCTGGGTATTCCTTACCTGAAACGAAATTTGATCTCGCTTATTCGGTTCGTGCCAGTACCTATCGCGGGCAAAAGGATGTTCAGGTCGAATGGATCGATTATAGGTTGGTCGAAGCCCAATCAATTACATTGGAAAGTAAAGAACGCCAGATTGAGGTGATTGACCTACGGGAAGAACCTGAGCCATTGGATAAGTTAATTCAGCTGCAAGGTCAAGAACAACTCCTTGTCTGGGGCGAGGCTGAAGCCAAAACAAAAATAGCCTGTCTCAATCGCTTCTCCCTCTTCCCCGCTCCATCTTTAGTCATCTGGACAATACCGCCTGGAATAAATGAAATTCAAGCTGTGCTTCGACTAGTAAAACCAGCTAAAATCTATTTATTCGGCATCGATCCGGGTATGGATGAGCCAGAAGCATTTCTGAAGCGACTGGTTGGTTTATTGAAAACTAGGATAAAATCATCTCAAGGTATTGCCAACCTTTCCTCCTTGGCAGCTGCTACGGCACAACGCATCCCAACCATAAAATCCGGTCTTGAATGGCTCGATGACCATGGTTATATAAAGTTGGTGTCCATCAATACGGATGAAGTCTACATAGAAGCCGGTATAAAAATGAAAAAAGAAGATACAAAAACCAGCTCTGCTCGCCTTAATAAGATGCTGGCTGAAAGTGCAGCATTCAGACGTTATTACCTGACAGCAGATAAAGATCGTCTGGTTCTTCTTGATAAGGAATCATGATTAAATATTTCGAGTAGATATTAATATGGACATCCTTGCTTACTTTGAATTCGCTCATTAAAATCAAGAATATGGCGAACCGTATTTCTCGAAAAGGCTTTCTCAAGCTAAGCGCATTGGCATTTTCAACGCTGGCTTTCAATCCATTCCCTGCTTCTCCCGACGATTCCTTCCAGCCCAGTGGTTCGTTCGGTCGTGTCACTAAGGATACTGTCAGCATTTTTAAAGAACCCACCTGGCCTCAAGGCGAGACTGTCGGGTACCTCCGCCGTGATACTCTGAAAAACCTATATTATTCACTAACTCCCAAGGATGGTCCACCTTATAATCCGGTCTGGCACCGCATATGGGAAGGATATATCCATAGTGCCTATATCCAAAAAGTCAAGTATAGGTACAACACACCTGTAAATTACCTGCCGGAGGGAGGCCAGCTGTGTGAAGTAACAGTGCCGTATACCCAGATTTATCAATATAGCATCACAGATGGCTGGCAGCCCCGGAGCCGGTTGTATTATCAATCCACCCATTGGGGGGTGGGGGTGGATGTAGGTCCGGATGGCACACCCTGGTACAGGTTATACGACGAGTTGCGTGAAGACCAATATAATGTTCCAGCCAGCCACATGCGGTTAATTCCGGATGAAGAACTAAGTCCGATATCACCAGACGTTCCCCCCCATCAAAAACGTATCGAGGTGTCGATTCAAAACCAGACCCTAATTGCTTATGAAGGGGATCAGATCGTAATGTCAACCCGTATCTCTTCTGGGTTGAATAAACAACCTGATCCAAACGATATTCCTTGGGATACACCTCGAGGTGAGTATAATATCCAATCGAAAATGCCATCCAAACACATGGGTGTTGGTGATCTCGCCAGTGATGGTAGCGATCTTCCGGGTGTCCCCTGGACTTGTTTTTTCCTGTCTCCACCTGGGAATGCATTTCATGGTACCTACTGGCATGATAATTTTGGCTTGCAAATGAGCCATGGTTGCGTGAATATGCGCACAGAAGATGCCAAGTGGCTGTTTCGCTGGTCGACACCTGTTTATGAGACCCCGGTAGAGAATCATCGTCAATGGGAGCAAAGGGGCTTGGGAACTAGGGTTATCATCACCTGACCATGGATAAGGCTGATCTTATGTACATGGGTTATCTTGATGACGAGTTGGTAATCAAACAAGGGCTCATCTACTTTCAAAAATCCACCACATCTTCATTGGGGGAAAAATAGGGGTGAGCGATGCCTAAGAAAAATGTGGTGCTTTTCGTGCTTGGTTTTCTCCTGGTGGTGGTTTCTATATGGCAAATTACAGCTGCTCAAAAAGGTCTTGATGTAATCAATTTGCCCACCACAAACCCTCCCGGCACGATTATCACCCCTTCAAACGCTGCTTCAGCTTCACGTCCTACCATTCTCATCGCCCACGGTTTTGCCAGTTCATCGGTTCTCATGCGCGGTTTTGCATTAACCCTCGCTCATTCTGGCTATACTACCATCTCGTGGGATTTTGAAGGGCATGGGGTAAATCCCAATCCCTTTTCCCTAACTTCAGGATCAAATGACTTAATTCATAACGCCGAATCGGCTTTAGCAGAAGCAGAAACCACAGGTTTGATCGATACCCAACACATTGCCATTTTAGGTCATTCCATGGGAAGTGGCGTAGCCTTGTCTTATGGCATTACCCATCCGAATACTTATGCCACCATAGCAATTTCCCCGGTTAGCCAACCTGTCTCCTCCACCCTCCCGCATAATTTGCTGCTCATGGCAGGCAGTTTAGAAACGCAATTTGTGGGTAACGCTGAAGGACTATTAACCATGGCTGGAGGTCAAAATGGAGATCTTCATGCAGGAACCGCGCGAAAGCTGGTGATCATCCCCAATGTGGAACATATCTCGATCCTCTTTTCTCCTACTGCTCACTCAACTGCACGTACTTGGTTGGATGGGACGTTCGGACCTCAGCCAGGGGCTTTAAATTATATCGATCGCCGTATCCTTTGGTTTGGGTTGGGGATTGTTGGATTTATCTTTGTATCCAAGGCAAGCCTAAATACTCTCCCAGCTACTGGCCAAATAAATATCCCCATTGCTCCGCTCTGGATCAGGTTGATTGCCTTATTGGTTGGGAGCATTGCGGCTACATTCATCTTGTGGTTGGTGAATTTAAGTGGGGTAAAAATCAGTCAGCTGCTTGGATTGTTGGTTGGAGGCTATCTTCTGATTTGGTACGGCGTGGCGGGTGTTATCAGTCTATTAGTATTTAGACCTCATATTTCCATGCCGAGAAAGACTGAGCTAATTAAAGGAGTGATCGCCTTTGTTGCTCTATGGTTGGGGGTTGGCTTGTTGGGTAATTTTGTTTGGCTGCCCTGGCTGCTTATTCCTTCACGATTATGGCTATGGATACCCGGCTCAATCATTCTGTTTCCTTGGTTCTTCGCGGTTGGAGAGGCCGCTATGCAAGCAAATAACGTTGGTCAATTGGGTTGGTGGCTATTTCAAGTCATCATTGTAATCGCTGGCCTCTACCTGGCTTTAACCATCAACCCCGAGCTTGGATTTTTATTTATCATCCTTCCCTTGGTTCCTATAATGCTCGGTTTAAACATGCTGGCGGTATCTCCAAAACATGGTTCTTGGGCTTTTGGTATCTCTGGGGCCATGTTTACTGCCTGGTTGTTACTGGCTGTCTTTCCGCTTCTAAAGTGACTGGTTATAACCATGAATAACCAACAAGTGATTTTTTCGATGAGCAGGGTTGGCAGGTTATATCCTCCCAATAAACAGGTATTACGTGATATCTCGCTGGGTTTCTTCTATGGGGCTAAAATTGGGGTATTAGGCTTGAATGGTGCTGGGAAAAGCACATTATTGCACATCATCGCAGGTGAAGATAAGGATTTTATAGGTGAGCTCGCATTTGCAAAAGGATATTCTGTAGGTTTATTGGAGCAGGAACCGAAGTCGGATCCTCAAAAGACAGTCAAACAGGTCGTGGAAGAAGCAGTCCAACCCATTATCAACCTGTTGCACGTATATGAAGACATTAATGACAAGTTCAGTGACCCAAACGCTGATTATGATGCATTGATCAACCAACAAACCGCTATCCAGGAAAAGTTAGACAAGCTGGATGCCTGGACGTTGGATAACCGCTTGGAAATCGCTATGGATGCTCTTCGCTGCCCGCCTGAAGACATGCCGGTTGGGATTATTTCCGGTGGAGAGCGCCGTCGGGTGGCATTGTGCCGGTTGCTGCTCACCGAGCCGGATATCCTGTTGCTGGATGAGCCTACCAATCATTTGGATGCGGAATCCGTAGCCTGGTTGGAGCAGCATCTCAAGCAATATAAGGGCACCGTCATCGCCGTGACCCATGATCGTTATTTCCTCGATAATGTAGCAGAATGGATCCTGGAGCTGGACCATGGATATGGAATACCCTGGCACGGCAATTATTCCTCCTGGCTTGAGCAAAAAAAGGATCGCTTGGAGCATGAGGAAAAAAGTGAGAGCAAGCGCCAAAAAACGCTTGAGCGAGAGCTGGATTGGATCCATATGTCCCCCAAAGCCCGCCAGTCAAAGGGTAAAGCCAGGGTGACGGCTTATGAAAAACTACTCAGTCAGGAATATGAGCAGCGCAGGGAAAACCTCGAGATTTATATTCCCCCCGGACCCAGATTAGGGAAGCGGGTTATTGATTTAAATGGTGTAACAAAAGGCTATGGGGACAAGCTCTTGATCGATGACCTGAGCCTGAGCGTTCCACCTGGTAGCATTGTCGGCGTCATAGGGCCTAACGGAGCAGGCAAAACTACTTTATTAAGATTAATCACGGGTCAGGAACAACCGGATCGTGGAAATATTACGATTGGTGAGACTGTCCAGCTAGCTTATGTGGATCAAGCCCGTGATACTTTGGATAACGACAAAACCGTGTGGGAGGAAATCTCTGCAGGTGAGGAAAACCTTCTCCTTGGTAGCCGTAGGATGAACTCTCGTGCCTATGTAGCAAGTTTCAACTTCCACGGTACAGATCAACAAAAGAAAGTGGGTAACCTTTCTGGTGGAGAGAGGAACCGGGTCCATCTGGCAAAAATGCTTACCCAGGGAGCGAATTTGATCCTGCTTGATGAGCCAACCAATGACCTGGATGTAAATACGTTACGCGCCCTTGAAGAAGCGATCGACAATTTTGCAGGTTGCGCCATCGTTGTCAGTCATGATCGCTGGTTCCTGGATCGAGTCGCCACCCACATTCTAGCCTTTGAAGGTGATAGTCAGGTATTTTGGTTCGATGGGAATTACTCCGATTATGAAATCGATCGAAAGAGACGCATGGGTATAATATCTGATATCCCCCATCGCATCAAATATAAGAAACTTAATCGATAAAATTAGAAGGTGAGCAACTATGAACGATCAAGCAACCCAAGTGTCGGGTGAAACACCCCAACCTATTCCATTCAAAGCCGAAACTCGTCAGTTATTGGATATTTTGATCCATTCTCTCTACACTGAACGGGAAATATTCCTTCGTGAAGTAATCTCCAATGCTTCAGATGCACTTACCAGGATGAGCTTTGAGATGCTCACCAACCGGAGTGTCCTCGATCCGGATGTAGAGCTTGCCATTACGATAACTTCCGACCCGGCTGTAGGCACTTTAACCATCAGCGATACCGGCATTGGGATGACCTCCGAAGAGCTGGTCGAAGATCTGGGAACCATAGCCCATTCTGGTGCAAGGGCTTTTATGACCGCGGCTAAGGAAGGAGCAAAAAATATCTCCGAAATTATTGGTCAATTCGGGGTTGGCTTTTATTCTGCCTTCATGGTTGCGGAATGGATCCGTGTGACTTCGCGTTCTTATCTACCTGATGCAACCGCTGCCTCTTGGTACTGCACCGGAGAAGATACATTCACGGTTGAACTTGCCCAAAAACCGGAGCGAGGAACCACAGTGATTATCAAATTAAAGGAGGATGCGAAAGAGTTCGCTCAGGAAAGTCGATTACAGGAAATAGTTAAAAAACACTCAGATTTCGTGTCATTCCCCATTTATCTCGGGGAGAAGAAAGAGCAAGCCAACCAGCAAACTGCGCTTTGGCGTCAGACTCCCCGTAAAGTTGAAAAAAAAGATTATGAGGATTTTTACCACCAATTGACATTGGATTTTTCGCCGCCTTTGACCTATCTCCATTTGTCCGTGGATGCTCCCGTCCAAATGTATGCGATTTTGTATGTCCCCTCGAAATCTGAACGCAATATATTTTCTATTCGTAAGGAAGATGGTTTGAAGCTCTACTCCTGTAATGTTTTAATCCAGGAATATTGTAAGGATGTATTACCGGAATATTATCGTTTCATTCAGGGCGTGGTGGATACTGAAGATTTGCCGTTGAACGTATCCCGTGAGACCATCCAGGCGAATCGGATCATGGTCAATCTTAAGCAGCTAATCACCTCCAAAATCAATGGGGCACTCGAGAAGTTAGCCAAGGATGAACCCGAGAATTATTCCAAGTTTTGGGAAGAGTTTGGTCGGTATATTAAAGAAGGTATTGCCATCGAGCAAACCGAGCCAGAATCTTTATATCCCTTGCTTCGTTTTCATACAACGAACTTTCCTGAACAATGGTCATCATTGGATGATTATCTTGGGCGCATTAAGGCTGATCAAAAAGATATTTATTATATTCTGGGGGACGATGAACGATCAGTGGTATACAGCCCACACTTGGACATCATTAAAAAGCATAGGCTTGAGGTCTTGCTCTTAACAGAGCCGATTGACGCATTTATGGTGGTTAGGCTGGCAAAATATAAGGATCACAATTTGATGAATGTTTCATCTCCTGATTTAAAGTTACCCACTTTACCCAAGGAGTCGGAGGGTGAGACAATTCCTTCACTTGACCCAAACGAATGGGTCTCACTCATTCAACGTTTCAAATCAAGATTGGGAGACAAAGTCTCAGACATACGGATGACTGACCGCTTATCAGGTTCACCTGCCAGATTGGTTGACCCCGAAGGGGCACCCAATCAGGAAATGCAACGTGTTTATCGTTTTCTGAAAGAGGATTTTCAGACGCCAAAAAAGATTCTTGAGCTGAACCCTCGCCATCCCATTCTGATTCACTTGAATTCCCTTTCCACAGATGCAGAATTGGGTCAGATGATCATTGATCAAATTTATGAAAATGCATTATTGATAGAAGGATTGCACCCCGACCCTGCTGGAATGATTGAACGCATCCAAAAAATAATAGAAGCTGCAATCAAATAAAAACGGTTCGTGCCAGATGTAAAACTTACACGAACCGTGTGTGTTGATGATCTATAAAATCTACCTATTTGTCACTTCCTGACAGCAGCGCACAAAATCAAGCACCGTTGGGACGTTCCGCATGAACACTGCCATACTACCCCGAACAGAGAGCATTCGTGTCATCATGGCTTGCATGGGACCCACCTCCCCGGATAGTACCTTAACAAAGTTCCCATAAGGTGCTTTCAAGATAAACGCTGGGTTTTTAGTGGAAGATTGATCCTCGATATAAGCATCCCGGCATTTTCCGTGCCATAGATCAAGATAGACCCACATGCTCTCTTTGATCGAGTAATCAGGCTCTATTTCGAATCTCATATCGCCTTCCCACTTTCGGGCAATCTGAGCATACTGTTCGTCAGTATTAAGCTTATCTTTAAGCGCCTGTATCCATTCAGCGCTGGGAAAATTTGCCATATTCAGTATTCCTAAAATTAGATCGTCAGGGTGTGCGCTGGGGGGGACTTGAACCCCCACGCCTTGCGGCACATGGCCCTCAACCATGCCTGTCTGCCAATTCCAGCACCAGCGCAAAAGGTATTGGTATTATAATCGGCTCCATGCCATTGTCAAGCGAGCCTAAATCAAGGAGCAAAACATGCGTATAGCGCTGGATGCAATGGGGAGTGATACCTGTCCTGAGCCTGAGCTCGTGGCTGCGGTTGATGCTGCACATCTATTTGGTGATGAGATCATTCTTGTTGGGCCAATCGAAAGCTTGGGACCTCGCCTGCAAGCCTTCGGTGCATCCGCTGATTCTGTCCGCTTGGTCGATGCCACAGAGACAATTTCTATGTCTGATAAAGGTATGGCTTTAGCGTTAAAAGCCAAGCGAAGGAATTCGAAAACCTCCATGGCGGTGGGGATTGACCTGGTGAAAACAGGTGAAGCTAATGCATTTGTCACCGCTGGGAATACCGGCGGGGCAATGACCACCGCATATTTCCGCCTGGAAACCATCCCAGGTGTAGAACGACCTGCCCTGGCAGCTACATTCCCGGTAAAAGATGGGTATTGCATCATTCTGGATATCGGTGCAAACCCAGATTGTAAACCTGAGCATCTGGTTCAATTTGCCATCATGGGCTCCATATTTGCTAATAAGGCACGTGGAATTGCCAAACCACGTGTTGCCATCCTATCCAATGGTGAAGAAGGGGGCAAAGGTAACGAATTGGTTAGGTACACCTATCCCTTGTTGGAGAACAGCGGCTTAAACTTTATCGGAAATGTTGAAGGAAAAGAGCTCTTCGCAGGCGAAGCGGACGTGGTAGTCACTGATGGGTTTACGGGCAATATCCTGTTAAAATCCACCGAGGCTGTTGCTAAATTGATCATGGATATCCTGCGCCAGCAATTGAAGTCCAATCTAATTTCGATGATCGGTGGGGGTCTCGCCAAACCATCCCTTGGAAAGATAAGGGATATGCTCAATCCGGATGAATACGGTGCGGCACCATTGCTCGGAGTAAACGGTTTGGTGTTTATTGGTCATGGACGCTCCAATGCCCATGCCCTTGTTAGCGCTATTAAAGCCGCCCGGGCATCCGTAGAAGCAAATGTGCTTGGCTCCATTCGAACGGCAATTCAAGATAGTTTACTGAAATCAACCATCAAGGATATTGAATGAAATCGCAGCGAGCAGTCATAACCGGAATGGGGGCTGTCACTCCATTAGGCTCATCTATCGATTTATACTGGAATGGCCTGATCAATGGAGTTTCAGGTGTGCGCAAAATCACCCAATTTGATGCCTCAACGTTTCCGTGTCAGATTGCTGGGGAAATCCCAGATTTTAACCCTGATGTATATCTCGACCGAAAAGAAGCACGGCGTTTGCCGCGATCGGCTCAAATCGCCCTCGCTTCTGCAATCCAGGCGGTAAATGATGCCGGCTTACCGGATACGATGCAGAACAAGGAACGCGCCGCGGTAGTCTATGGGACTGCGCTCGGTGGCATCGATCAAATCGATGAAGGGATTACCACACTCCGTACACAAGGAATTAGCCGGGTAAATCCTTTTACCATCCCATTTGGGATACCAAACCTGGCATCATTTTTAATTGCCCGGCAATTTCAATGTCTTGGACCGAACAGTACCATTGTCACTGCCTGTGCTACCGGTACACAGACCATCGGAGAAGCAGCCGAGCTGGTATGGCGGGGAAAAGCTGACGTGGTGATAACCGGTGGAACCGAATCCTTGATCAAGGATTATTCGGTTGCTGGTTTTTGCGCTATGAGGGCACTTCCACTAAATTACAACGAGAATCCGCAAGCTGCCAGCCGTCCTTTTGATGCTAACCGTGAAGGATTTATTATATCCGAGGGCGCTGGAGCATTGGTGGTGGAAAGTCTTGGGCATGCATTACACCGTAGAGCCCATATCTATGCAGAAATCATTGGTCACTCCTCCACCTCCGATGCATTTCATATCGCTCAACCAGACCCTGAAGCAGAAGGAGCGATTCGTACCATGCGTTGGGCTTTGGATGACGCTGAATTAGCCCCGACCGAAATCGATTATATTAATGCACATGGCACCTCCACTCCATTAAACGACTCGACTGAAACCAAGGCGATCAAGACAGTCTTCGGTGAACATGCCTATAAATTAGCCATCAGCTCAACCAAGTCTATGATCGGCCATGCCATGGGAGCTTCGGGAACACTCGAAGCTATTGCTTGTGTCTTGACCATTATGCATGGCATCATTCACCCCACAATTAACTATTCCACACCCGATCCAGAGTGCGACCTGGATTATGTGCCAAATCATGCACGAGAACAGGCAGTCCGCTATACATTATCGAATTCTTTCGGATTGGGTGGTCAAAACGCCTGCCTGATTTTAAAGAAATTCGAAGATTGACCTACATATCACGATTGATGAGGGATGCATTCATGAAAGTTATCACCAATGATAAATTAATCAAAAGGAATAGCCGCCTCGGTCAGATCGCTACAATTGCTGGATTATTGGTGTTGGTAGGTGGAATGTTCGTATCATTCCGCTACCCCAATTTTGCTGGCTTGGCCTGGGTAGCATTGTTGGCAGGTTTTGCCCTCTCGCAATTGGGGCTTTACTTTGGGAATCGCTGGGGAAGGCACCCTCGCCCTGACGAGCTTATCGATCAAGGACTCAAGGGATTGAACGATCAATACTCCATTTACCATTACACGACACCTGCTGCTCACTTGTTGGTTGGACCATCTGGATTGTGGGTCATCCTGCCATATTATCAGGTAGGGAAAATCGTTTACGAAAAAGGTCGTTGGAAACAAAAAGGGGGAGGATTTTTACAACGCTACTTACGGGCATTCGCCCAGGAGGGCATTGGGCGACCAGACCTTGAAGCCCCCGCAGAAGTTCAAGCAATAAATCGCTTCATCAATAAGGAACTCCCCGATGATGTGGAGCTCCCAGAAGCCAATATCGCCTTGGTCTTTACCAATGAAAAAGCTGAATTGGAAATTGAAAACGCCCCAATCCTGACCTTACCATTAAAGAAACTCAAAGAAACCATCCGGAAGTCTGCTAAAGAAAAATCCCTCTCTCCGGATCTCATCCGCGAGATCAATCTCCTGTTTGATTAATAAAAATAAAACCGGTGCTTCAGTCCACAGGCACCGGTTTTTCTATAGTTATTAGCTTTTAAGGAATTCCTCGAGCGCTTCCTTGCTGATGCGGAAAGCGTTGCCAATTTTCTTGGCTTTTAGGTCGCCTGAATTTATGGCAGCCACCACATCTTCTTCAGACACTTTCAGGAATGATGCCGCTTCTGAAGGCGTCATTACAGCTGGCATTGCTCCAGATGGAGTACCACCTGAAGGTTGACCACCAGCAGGTGTCATCACACCTGCACCTGTCATTCCTTGAAGAGCTGAACCCATCACCTGCCCAATCCCAACACCAGCTCCAATTCCAGCGGTTAACCCTGCCCCCCCACTTGGGTTTTGAGCAGCATCCCTCAATGCATCAGCTGCTTGCAGCTGGGTATAAGTTGCCATATCCAACATACCCATGGCGCGTAGTTCCTCAGCAGACTTGCTGGAGGGTTTCAGGTTTTCTATATAGAATGTTTTTAGGGTCAGACCAATTGCTTCAAAATCCTCGACTGCCTTAGCGCGCACCCCAGCTCCTAATTCTTCAGTCAATCCAATCATCTGTGGAATGTCATTTTTCGCGGCTGTTTCACCCAGCAGGTCCTGTAATTTGGACAGCAGCATTGCACGTAACCGCGATTCGATGTCTTCGGTCCGGTATGCTCCCTGCGCACCAACAATCTGGGTGACAAATTGCTGCGCATCCTTCACTTGGAAGCTATAGTTTCCAAATCCCTGCAGCAACGCAATACCCAAACCCATCCCAGGGTTGCGAACAATGATCGGTTGAGGTGTTCCCCATTTTTGATCGGCAAATTCCCGCATGGAGACGAAGTATACTTCTGCAGGGAATGGGGTTGCTGTATTGAAAAGAGCGGGTCCGATTTTCTCGATCAATAGCGGAATATTCAACGTTGTGATCGTATGCCGTCCAGGGCCAAAATTATCCAGTGCATTTCCATCCCTGAAGAACACGGCTTCCTGCGCTTCTCGAACGATCACCTGGCTGCCTACCCTGAAATCCCCAGGACCAGTCTCAGGGAAGCGGTGCACGATCTCATCACGCATCTCATTTGGATATTCGATTACATCAAAAATTCTAGCCATTTCATAACCTCCTACTTGATAATTTTCATATTGTTACGTGGGTCACTGAGCAGCCACCACTTCCTGGCGCCGGTCATACGCTTTGATGCATTCTTTGGATAGCGTTTGAAGGTTGCGTATCGCAGCCGGCAGACCATCCGTGCCAACGGATGCTTGAACATTATCGATTGCTCTGCCAACTTCCTCCGCTTTATCCAATAAAGTAGCATCGTATTCATACAATTTTGCTAGTTCAGCTTCATTGATCTTTATAGCTTCGAACAAACTGGAATAACCGCGCGGTGCTGTTCGCACACGATCCGCGAATGTGCGTAAACGGAGCGCTGCTTTTTCCAGATCATCCGTGTGTTTAATTTCGCCTTGGTTGATAAATTCAACCTGCAGGTCCGATATTCGACCTTCAAGCTCGCGGAACCGGCGATATATGGTATCGCGAATGAGTTTATCCGAATCCCTTCGATTCTGGCGCTCTACGTATCCTTTAAATCCTGGGATCTTGCTTGCTATCTTTTTAAAAATATCCATGCTGTTGGTGACTTTTTGAAATATCTGATCCTTGATATCACTCATTTTATCCTCCATACGAACACGCTTGATTTATAAGCAAATCGATTTAGATTATAGTCTTTGTTGATATTAATTACAACAGATTCTATTAGTATTACGCATCATCTGGGTGCTGGTTGCATCGTTAATTAATCAGTGATTTCGCGGTTATAATCACCGCCATGAATCTAGATAATCTGGTGTATCTCGATTATGCCGCGACAACCCCTGTTGACCCACGCGTAATGCAGGTCATGCTCCCATATTTTAGTGAGTCATTTGGAAACCCATCCTCAATTCATAAGTTCGGTCAGAATGCTGAAGCTGCACTTGAAAATGCTCGTTTAACCATTGCCCAAACCATGAATTGCCTCCCCGAAGAAATCATATTTACCTCCTGCGGAACAGAGAGCGATAACCTTGCATTAAGGGGTTCAGCATTCCTTGCCCGTAAAGAGCGTGGCGCAAATCACTTGTTGATCAGCCCGGTGGAGCATCACGCTGTTTCCCGTACCGCCGAGCAGCTTGCCAGCCTCCATGGTTTTGAGCTCGAGTATTTGCCCGTCGATAGTTTCGGTCGGACATCCATGGAAGATGTTGCCTGCTGTTTACGTACGGATACAGCCATCGTCTCAGTGATCTACGCCAATAACGAAATCGGCACGCTCAACCCAATATCCGACATCGGTCAGTTATGTCGGTCACGCGGGATTACTTTTCACACGGATGCTGTACAGGCAGCTGGGTACTTACCCCTTAATGTTAATTCTTTAAATACTGATTTAATTTCCATCGGCGCACACAAGTTTTATGGTCCAAAAGGCATCGGTGCTATATATATCCGCAAAGGATTAAACATTCTTCCTTCTCAGACGGGCGGTGGTCAGGAACACGGATATCGAGCAGGGACACAGAACATTCCCTATATCGTCGGAATGGCAGAAGCCTTGCGTCTTGCACAAACCGAGAAGGAAGAACGAGCTTCATCTTTGAAGCCACTACGCGACCATTTGATTGGCTCGATTCTGGAAGAAATCCCAGATGTACAGTTGACCGGGCACCCAGAAGAACGCCTGCCTAATCATGCGAGTTTTATCTTTAAAGGGGTCGACGGAAATGCTCTTTTAATGATGCTGGATATGGAGGGTTTTGCATGCTCATCCGGATCAGCCTGCAAGACCGGGAACCCGGAACCATCGGATGTTTTAACCAGCCTTGGGTTCACTCATGAT
Source organism: uncultured Anaerolineaceae bacterium (assembly GCA_964642565.1). Taxonomy (GTDB): domain Bacteria; phylum Chloroflexota; class Anaerolineae; order Anaerolineales; family UBA4823; genus FEB-25. The sequence goes on along the minus strand of CAZXPK010000061.1, from coordinate 3,788 downwards.
TGGGCACTTGGTTCACTTAGAATCACATTAGGGATGTATACAACCCCATCTGAGATCGAAGGATTTCTACAGGTTTTACCCAAGGTTGTTTCCAGGCTGCGCAAGATAAGCTAAGCTTTTCATGAGTGCAAAACCAATAGTTGCCATTGCCATGAGCGGGGGAGTGGATAGTTCTGTCGCGGCTGCCTTGTTAGTGGAGCGTGGTTATACTGTCATTGGCATGATGTTGCGGCTATGGAGTGAGGCAGATTCTGAGCGCGCAAATCGTTGCTGCACGCCCGATTCGATGGCAATGGCTCGCCGTGTTGCTTCGATCTTATCCATCCCATTTTATGTATTGGATGCCAGGCAATTCTTCTACGACACTGTTGTAACGTCATTTATCCATGACTATACGCATAACTTAACCCCTAACCCTTGTATCACCTGCAATCGCATTGTACGATGGGATTTTCTGTTCAATCATGCCTTATCCGCCAGTGCAGATTTCCTGGCAACCGGGCATTATGCCCGCCTCACTCAAAATCTAGGTCTTGCTTATCAATTATTACGAGGTGTGGACGCTAGCAAAGACCAATCTTACGTCCTGCATGTGTTAACCCAAAAACAACTTAATCACGCTTTGTTCCCTTTGGGTGAATACACGAAACATGAGGTCCGTCAGATGGCGCATAACTTTAATTTGCCCGTTGCCGAGCGCCCCGATAGCCAGGACTTGTGTTTTGTTGGCGCAGATGGCGACTATCGGCAATTTCTGGCACGACATGCACCTCAGGCACTACGTCCGGGGGAGATTTTAGATCGGCAAGGGAATATCCTTGGGCATCACGCAGGGCTGGCATTTTTTACCATTGGCCAGCGAAAGGGGTTGCATATCCCTTCACCCACCCCTCTTTATGTTCTGGAAAAGGATTTTCCGCGAAATTCAATCATCGTTGGCACGCGTGATCAATCGGGACGCGATAATTTTGTCGCTGAAAATGTAAATTGGATTGCAGGCGAGCCTCCTGATTCACAATTTACTGCGCTTGTAAAAATCCGTTATAAGGCTCATGATATCCCTAGTGTAATCAACACCCTAAACAGGAATACCATTCATGTTAATCTTGAGAATCCGCCTTGCGATATTACCCCCGGACAAGTGGCAGTGTTATATAATGGAGAAGTCTGTCTCGGCGGTGGAATTATTTCAAATATGCCTTATTAATTTAGCATCCAGTTAGAGAGAACCTATGTCCATTCCAACCTTATTTCTCGGCCTGATATTATCGACCTTATATGGCGCGTTGTTTCATCTTTGGCGCGGAGGAAATGCCGGTCGCTTGTTGTTATACCTCATTCTCTCTTGGATCGGTTTTTGGTTGGGTCAATTCATTGGCAACTACCTAAAAATATCTTTTGATACCCTCGGGCAGCTGCACCTCGTGTTTGCAACTTTGGGTAGCTTGATCTTTTTAGCCATCGGTTATTGGTTAAGCTTGGTTCAGGTTGAAAATAAAGCCTGATAATTAAAAAAAAATCCCCTCACCAATGTGAGGGGTATGCAATTTTAGGGGGAAATTATTCTACTATTTTAATAACGTTTGCCGCCTGGAGACCTTTTGGGCCTTGCTCAATGGTGAACTCAACTTTTTGGCCTTCATTGAGGGTTTTAAAGCCCTCAGATTCGATTGCCGAGAAATGTACGAACACATCTGGGCCATCTGCGCGTTCAATGAAGCCATAACCTTTGCTCGCATTGAACCATTTGACAGTACCTGTCACCCGCTCACTCATCTTTTCTACTCCTTGATTTGTTAATGTTTATTTCCTTGGCATCTGGTGTCAATCTTGTCCAATTAGGTGTATTAATAAAAACATCCGATCCGAACTGCACTTCCTGTTCAGACCGGTTCCTTATGAAATCCAGAAAGAACACACGTGCCACATGAACTGTTATTCAGTTTATCAGGCATGTTTATTTTCGTCAAGGTATTAAGCTTTCACTCATCTTAGAGAAATATTAGGATTCTAAGTATGTTATGTGTACATTTTGAAGGTACAATTGGTTCCTAAAATATAAAATAAGGAAGGGACACGGATATGGCCCGAATCGAATCTTTCCTTTCGGCACGTTTATTTCTCTCACCACAACTTGTGGAAAACCGTATCTATTTTATAAGCAATCTTAGCGGTCACCTGAGTTTATATTCCACTGATTACTGCGGGAGTGTACCAGAACCTCTCCTACCCCCAGATATTGCTTTGCAAAATCCTGACCTCATTGGAGGTAAATCGTATTTCGTTTTTCCTAAGATAGGTAAAATCCTGGTGATGTTGGACACGGATGGTGATGAAAATTATCAGCCGATGCTGATACCGATTTCAGGTGGATATCCTGAACCTTCATTCAATAATTTCTTCGAAAATTACCGGGTTCATCTCGGGGAGTGTGATAGCACTCATCAAATTTGCTACCTGTCTGCCGAGTCTCGCAAAGAACCAATGAACGAATCTTTTAAAGGGGATTTAGTAACAGGAGAATTGGTTAAGCTTGCCCAAAGCCGGTGGGGAGCTTATGTTGATTCACATAATAAAAGTCATACCAGGGTAACCATCATCGATGGATATACGGCTGGTGATAATGTCCTTTATTTATGGGAGGGAAAAAGTAAAAATATCCGCTTGATATATGGTATTCCTATTGAAGATCGTAAGCCAGACCAGGTGGTGCGATTAAATTCGATCAACTACACCCATTTTACCCGCCACGATAGAGGTTTGATTTTCGTCACCTCCTTGTTTGATGACGCCTTGGGGTTAGGTTATCTGCGATTTAAACATCCATCAAAAATAAGACCTGTCTCGATCACCGGAATCTGTCATAAAGGTGATGGCGAGCTTTACAAATTCATTTCAGTAAGAAAGAATGTCTATCTGCTGGAATATAACATCGACGGATGCTCATGGCTTTACGAGGGAGAATTCGACGAAGATAACCTAAAAATGAATCTTGGAAAAGTCATTATTGGTAAAAAAGCCATTTCGAATGGTGTTTTGGAATCGGTCAATTATGATAAGGGGAGTGACACCTATATCTTAAGCCATTCGACGGCTACCACTCCAACCCAAATACTAAGCATCGCAGGAAAGAAAAGAAATCAGATTATTTCTCATACAAGCGAACGTGTATTAGGGATTCCCGATTCCTATCTATCTTCAGGTGAAGATGCCTCCTTCACCTCATACGATGGCTTACGGGTATCAGCTCGCTTATATCTGCCCACCGCAGATACATCATACCCACCACAATACCCGTTAATTTATTACATTCATGGTGGACCCCAAAGCCAGGAACGTCCGGATTTCGCCTGGTTCTCAATGCCATTGATACAGTTCTTAACCCTTAATGGATTTGCGGTGTTTGTACCTAACGTCCGTGGCAGCTCAGGATATGGAATAAGCTATATGAAGCATGTTGATCACGATTGGGGTGGAAACGATCGTCTGGATCACGTACACGCCATGAAGCTACTGAAAAAAGACCCCAGGATTGATATCACCCGGGCAGCTGTAGTTGGTCGTTCCTATGGTGGATATATGACCCTCACCATGGCTTCTAGGCATCCAGAATTGTGGTCAGCTGCAGTGGATATGTTTGGACCCTACGATTTGCTCACCTTTAGTGATCGCATACCAGAAACATGGAAGCCATATTTTCAAATCGCCCTCGGTGATCCGGTGAAGGATCGAGAGTTCTTAATCGAACGTTCTCCAAGAACGTATATCGATCAAATCCAATGCCCCCT
>CAZXPK010000060.1:0-19600 GCA_964642565.1 uncultured Anaerolineaceae bacterium | reverse complement strand
TGTCTGGATGGGTGATGGTGACCGGTCCACCGTAATCGATCTGACGTTTAAAAAGCAATAAAACGCTGCCTCGACTTCCCAAAACGTTGCCAAAACGCACGACAGAAAATGATTTTCCTGTCCTATGTGCTGCGTCAAGAATGAGCATTTCTCCAATTCGTTTCGTTGCTCCATATACACTGGTAGGGCAGATTGCCTTATCAGTGGATATCATAACTAACCTTTCAACGTTGTTTTCAATGGAAGCGTCAACGATGTTACGGGTACCCAGCACGTTATTACTGACCGCTTCTTCGATATTTACCTGCATCAAAGGTACATGCTTATGGGCGGCTGCATGGAACACAACTTGTGGATTGTAATTGGAGAACAAGTGATTGATATGTTCCTTGTCGCGGATATCTGCAATAAGCGGGTGAATTTGTAATGATGGATAACTCTGCTCAAGCTCAATTAAGGTCTCAAAAATACTATTTTCTCCATGCCCTAATAAAAATAGCTCCATGGGTTCCCATCTAGCAATCTGTCTGCATAATTCACTGCCGATTGAGCCACCAGCTCCAGTAACCAGAACACGCCGTCCCCCAAGGCTCAACCCAACTAACTCGTTATCAATATGGGTTGGCGCACGACGAAGTAGATCGGTGATATCGACTTCCCGTAAGCGATTTACGCTGACTTTTCCGCCTATAAGTTCGTGTAAACTTGGCATGGTACGTGAGGGGATATTTTTACCCCGGCAGATATCGGTAACTTTTCGTACCACCTGTCCTGGGGCACTAGGAATCGCAATAATGACTTCATCAACTTTTTTTACATCGATTAAATGCGCCAGCTCATCCAATTTTCCAATCACAGGTGTCCCATGGATTTCTTGTTTCTGCTTGGCAGGATCATCATCAACAAATCCGATAGGAGATAGATTGGCTTGTGGATTCCGCTGCATCTCGCGCACCACCAGCGCCCCAGCATCGCCTGCCCCGGCAATCAAAACTCGTCGTAAACGAGTTTTAATTCCTCGAGAAGTTAATTGGCTTTCGGAAATGATCCGATAAGAAAAACGCAGGCCACCCACTGCTAGAAGGGATAATAACCAATCAATAACCAGAACGAGACGTGAGAAATCCTTGGCTACCATGAGGGTGGAGATTAAGCTGACGATGATTGATACAATAATCGAAGCGGTGGTGACAGCAATGGCTATCAATTTTAACTCATGAATACTTGCATATGCCCATAAACGGCGATACAAACCAAATCGATAATAAACCAATGGTTTGATGATTAAGGCTACACAAATCATGGTCAGGATTTGATATCTGAAATCAAATAATCTCGCACCTAATGGGACCCGAAGCACAAAGCTGCCTAGCACACAGACGATAATAAATAACACATCCCCCGCTAAGACCGTTCGATTTTTGGAGAGGAAGTACGGCTTCAAATTATCTTCCTCTCAAGCTCAATACCAAGGATGGTGTTCGCACAATAATTCGTAAATCCATCAGGAAATTGCGATGCATGATATAGTACAAATCGTACTCAAGTTTTTCAATTGTCTCATCTATCGTGGAAGCATACTGTTGATTTACTTGTGCCCAACCAGTCATCCCCGGGCGTACTAATAGACGTGCACGGTAGAAGGGCACGTGTTTTTGAAACCATTCCACCAATTCAGGACGTTCGGCACGGGGTCCGACCAAACTCATTTCGCCATGCAATACATTAATGAATTGAGGAATTTCATCAATATGTGTTTTTCGTAAAAAGAGACCCACCCTGGTTGCCCGATGATCGTTTTCTTCAGCCCACTGTGGCTGACCGTCTGCTTCTGCATCTTGACGCATGGTACGGAATTTATATATGTTGTAGAGCTGGCCTCCCCGACCCATACGAATTTGCTTATATAAAATTGGAGTACCAGATTCCACCAGTATTGTTATTGCAACAAACGGAAAGAGAATGAGTAAAACTAACATTCCTACTAATCCACCGAGAATATCCAATCCACGTTTTAGCATCTCAGAAAATGTTTCTGATCGGGCTTTATCGACGAATGAACGAAGAATCCATTCAGCTTCGAGGTAACGTATTGGGACACGATGGAGCAGTTCTTCATAAGCGACAGGCATTCGAATAATCTCGGTGCCCACTTCCTGGGCATCCAATAGCGCTTGAAACATACCTCCTTGCATTTGTCCAGAAATTGCAACGATCAGGTCTGTGATTTGATGGTTGCAAATTGCTTTTATTAATACCTCAGACCCACCGAATACTTCATACCCTTCTATCATTTTACCCATCTTTTGAGGATCATCATCAATAATTCCCACCATGATAAATGGATGGGGTTTGATCTGATTAATTATCTTCAGCATGATCTTTCCCGTATCGCCCGCTCCAACGAGCAATATCCGGCGCATAAATTGCGGTGCAGTGAATATTCGAATGTAAAGTAACCTCCATAAGAGGGTTAGAATAAATACACTGACGATGAAACAGGCAACACCAATTCGAGGTAGATTTTTTGGTGTTTGATAGGTGAAATAGAACACCATGTAAAACCCCAAGCCAATTAATGCTGAGAAGGCAATATTGCGCAATGTCTGTCCTGGATCCCGTGCCCGGTGCTCATCATACAGTCTGGCCATCAACAATGGCCAAAAAAAGGGAAGGATGAAGAACCAGCTGGGTAAGCGCCTTAAGAAATTTAATGTAAACGATTGAAATATATCTGCGATCGACCACACGTATATCGCAATGATCAAAGCGATCATAGCCATAAGAAAATCAACCAAAAGCAGGAGGGTTCGCCTTTCACGCGGACGTAACCGCCACTTGGCTGAAGTTGGGGTAGTCTTAACTGCTATCATCTCTGAGGCTCATTCGCGCTGGGTTTGATGAGTAAACCCCACAAGAATGCTGCACCCCACGAAAGATGGATTGTAGCTGTTGCCAATGGGACCCCAATGGCAAGTGAAATGCTTTTATGCTTTAGACTCATCTGGATGCCAATTCCGAAGATAACGATAGTATATAGTATCACAATAATAGCTAACAACCAACGGGCAAGATTCCAACCTAATGATAGGAATCCCAAACCGATTAGTGCTAACACAAACACCGGAGGTACGATCTGACGCCATCGCAATGTTTTTGGATATTCCCGCAGCATTTGTGCTTTCCAATATCCATAACGCAAATATTGCTTAGAAAGGTCCCGCAGAGTGGATCGTGCAAAGTATGTGGAATATATCGATGGATCCATCCATACCCTACCACCTGATTGCTTGAGGCGGACATTAAACTCGTAATCTTCATTAGTATGCAGGGTTTCATCGAACATACCGATCTTATTAATTAATTCCTTACGAAACGCACCAAATGGGACGGTGTCCACTTCTTGCGCAGCACCGCCGATTCGATATCGTGCATCACCGGCACCAAGCGGGTGGGAGGCTGTGATCGCGATGGCTTTTGCAATCCACGTGGATGCTCCTGACTGTATCTTCCAAATTCCACCTATGTTGTCACCCAACCCTTCTTCTAATCCTTTAACACAGTTGCGGATGTAATCGTGATTCGGTATAGAATGGGCATCCAACCGAAGGATATACTTGCCTTTCGCAGCTTCAATCGCTCGATTTAATCCTGAGGGTATGACACGACGGATATTATCAATAATTCTAATCTCCAGCTGTGGATGACTTAATTGAAAATCATTAATCTCTTCTCGGGTGCGGTCCGTCGATAATCCATCCGCAACAAGCACTTCAATCTCATCTAATGGATAAGTTTGACCATAAATTGCATCCAGCAGCTGGTAAATAGTCGCTTGTTCGTTATAGCAAGGCACGATCACCGATATATTGATCATTTGGATGGGTGTGCTGTGCTGAAGTTACTTCTGGTTATTGGCAGCGTTCAGGATTTTCTCGGGAGGCATATAAGATACTATATTCATTAAGTAGAGACCAAGGCAATTGCTTCAATTTCGACTGCAGCACCCTTTGGTAGAGCAGCAACCTGAATTGTTGAGCGTGCAGGAGGGTTTTTCTTAAAAAATTCGGCATAAATGGTATTCATAAGGTTAAATTCAGCCATATCACAGAGATAAACAGTGGTTTTGACAACCCAATCTAGTGATGATCCAGCATCTTCAAGGATATGCTGAATATTAAGTAAAGCCTGTCTAGTTTCATGTTCGATCCCCCCTTCAATAATATTCCCACTTTCAGGAATGATACCCAGCTGACCAGCTGTAAAAATCAATTGCTCAGTCTTTACCCCAGCAGAATATGGTCCAATCGCTTTTGGTGCTCGCGTAGTTTTGATGATTTCCTTATTCGGAATAGGCATGTTGATCTCCTCAGGTTAATGATACTTATGAATGTAGCATATCATACTCGAATTACTCAAATTTCAGTAATTGAAGAATATCATCAAGTGCAGCAGTGAAAACCTCTGACAGGATTGCTTCATCGACATGATATGGTCCACCAAAAACACCATCCTGATAAAGCTTGCGCGCTATCTTTGCATTGACCAATCCTGGGATGCGAGGTGGAATCTTCTCCCCATCGGGGAGGTCTCCCACTCGGGTAAATGGGAAAGCTTCAATCCAGGCAGCATGAAAAGAACGAAGTCCATGTTTCATTGCCACTAATTCGACACTATGGGCTTGCCACCATGAGTACCAAGCTAACTGCAGTTGAGGTAAAGTGTTTGCCACCTCATAAAGTCTAGTGCGAACGGGATCGTTTCCACCATGACCGTTTAGAATAAGGATACGCCGAAAGCCTTGGTGTTGAGCAGACCGTACCAAATCCTCGACTAAATCCAATAGTGTGGTTGCTCGTAAACTAAAGCTGCCGGGGTAATCGATAAAATAGGGTGAGATACCATAATTAACGACTGGTGCAATTAATACACCGGTATTTTGGCTGGCAGCATCTGCTAAAGCCAGTGGAATTTTCGAATCAGCTAATAGACTTAAATAACCATGCTGCTCACAAGCACCTAAAACTAAGATCAATCGGTTTTCGTTCTGCAAGTACTTCTCGACATCAAACCACGATAAGTCTTCGAATCTCATTGTTGAAATCCTTCGGCAAAATTATACATCTGCTGGTTGTAATTTCAAATTAATCCTCGCTTGTTGATAGGATGTAAGCATAGATAATATATGATTTTCGGTAAGTTGACATGATTTTTACTTATGGTAAAATTATCGAGTTAAATCCTCAGAACTAGCGAAAGAATTTAATTTATGTCTTTGTATTGGCAGCCCGAAATAATTTCCCACTCCCAGGAGAATTAACATGCAGAGTGATTGGATATTTATTGGTCTCTTTCTACTCATCGTCGCCTTATTTCCTGGTGCACCAATCTTTTTAGCGGGATTAATCAGCCCACATAGGCCAAGCATCCGCAAATCTGAAACATATGAATGCGGAATAGAGACAGTTGGCGATACATGGGTTCAATTTCGAGTCCAGTATTATATTTTCGCTTTGACTTTTCTAGTATTTGACGTTGAACTGGTATTTTTATTTCCGTGGGCAGTGGCTTTTGGGCAACTCTCATTGTTCGGCGTGTTATCAGGGGTGTTTTTTATCCTTATCCTGTTTGCTGAATTATTGGCAGCTTGGCGAAAAGGTGTTTTAGAGTGGGCATAGAGTTTCTCAGGAGGAAAGGTTTAAAGGCTGAAGGAAGTATCCCTCAGCCTTTTATTTGTTGATTACCTGGTTGTTGCAGCAGTAGATATACGAGGAGAGCAGGATGAATTTCTTTAGTGATCCAGTCACTTTTATCGCAAATTGGTTAGGGAGTCTATTACTCGGGTGGGGAGTAACCCAGCCTGTGGTCACGGTGATATTAAAGTTAATTGGAGCTGGGTTAGTAGGTATGTTTGGATTTTCATTGGTAATTTTCACCATCTGGCTCGAACGAAAGCTGTATGGCCGCATCCAGGATCGGTTGGGACCCAATCGTGTGGGTCCATGGGGCATTTTCCAGACATTCCCCGATATGATCAAAATCTTTACCAAAGAATATATTACCCCAGTTGGAGCAGATATAGTTATCTACAACCTGGCTCCAATTTTATCGGTATCTGCAGTGCTGCTTACATGGGCGGTTATACCATTTGCCCAGACCATTGTCGGTACAGATGTGAATGTGGGCGTGCTCTATCTTGTAGCTGTTGGCGGGATTGGTGCCTTGGGGATTATCCTGGCTGGTTATTCTTCAAATAACAAGTATTCATTGTTAGGTGCTTTCCGAGCAGTGGCTCAAATCGTTTCATATGAAGTCCCCATGGTTCTGGCATTGTTGGTGCCAGTATTGTTGGGTCGTTCCATGGGGGTGAGCAGTCTGGTCAACGCACAAAGCGTTTGGTTTATTATTATGTCTCCAATCGCTGCGTTTATCTTTTTCACCAGCTCGATGGCTGAAACTGGACGAGCTCCCTTTGATCTGCTGGAGGCTGAATCCGAGCTGGTAGCTGGATATCAAACTGAATATTCGGGTTTGAAATTTGGCATGTTCTATGTGGGAGAGTTTATACATGCATTTACAATTTCTGCCCTTACGGCAACTCTCTTCCTTGGTGGTTGGCGAGGTCCTTGGGCTGTACAAGTTCCAATTCTTGGTGTGATCTGGTTCTTTATCAAGGCATTTATAGTTTATTTTGTTGTTGTATTAATCAGGATTTCAATGCCTCGCTTACGCATCGACCAGATGTTGAATTTCAATTGGAAGTTTCTTACACCCTTGGCATTGGTACTACTCATCGTTACGGCGGTCGTGGATAAAGTGTTTTATATGATTATCCCAGGGTTTAATATCATGGATACCGTGATCCCATGGATTCGGGCAGGTGTGCATCTATTAGTAAATGTCATCATTGTGTTGATTACTGTCCAGATATTAAAAACTCATCGGATCAAAGGAATACAGGTTGTGGGAAAGCCACGTCCGGTCGCAGTGGCTCCGGAACCTCCAACTTCGGTGATTTCATAAAACGGAGTAATTATTTATGACGGCTGAGCAACTCATTTTCATAATTGTAGCTGCAATCACACTGGTGGCAGGCATATCGGTAGTCACGAGCCGTAACCTTATTCACTCAGCATTATGGCTGATATTGACCCTTTTTGGAGTAGCCATATTTTATGTACTTTTAGATGCGGGATTTTTCGCAGTAATACAAGTAATTGTTTACATTGGTGCCATCGCCATCCTATTCATTTTTGCCGCCATGTTGACCAGGGGTGTTATGCAGGATACAGGTCCTCAGACGAATCGCAATTGGTGGCTCGGAGGATTGATCGCTGTATTATTATTTGCTGGAATAGTGTTAATCTTGATTAATTGGCAAGGATTTACAGCTTCAGCACCAGAATTAGCAAATCCATCAGGGCGAATAAATCAACTGGGTCTAGCATTGGTCTCTCCCGATCAATATGTGTTACCTTTTGAATTAGCCTCGGTATTATTGGTAGCTGGCATGATTGGTGCGATATTTGTGGCTGGAGAAAAGAAGCAATGATCCCCCTTTCATGGTATTTGATATTCGCAGCAATTCTTTTTTGCGTTGGGCTATATGGTGTTTTGGTACGAAAAAATGCCATAGCTATCTTGATGGGAATCGAATTAATGCTTAATTCGATAAACATCAATCTGATTGCATTCTGGCGCTACCGTTCATCGGATGGGATAGCTGGTCAGGCATTTGCGATCATCGTCTTCGCAGTTGCAGCAGCAGAAGTGGCAGTGGGACTTGCGTTAATTATCTCAATATATCGTCGTCGGAGCTCTGTTGTGGCTGATGACATGAATATGTTGAAGTGGTAATCAGAAAGGATTGTTATGTCGATCGAATCCATCGTTTGGCTTCTTCCACTTCCTCCCTTATTAGCGTTCTTTCTGATTGTTCTATTTACCAATCGTTACAAAGCTCTCAGCCATAGTCTTGCAGTAGGGGCAGCTTTACTCTCATGGTTGGGGAGCATGGTTGTATTTTTCCGTGCCATCAGGACAGAACATCTCGGATCCAATCCCTTTGTATCGGTTCTAAACTGGCTACCCACTGGAGACAGCTGGTTTCAAATTGGTGTCCGTATAGACCCACTCTCTGCAGTAACCCTTTTCTTTGTAGCCTGGACTGTCCTGATAATTTTTATATATAGTGTGGGTTACCATAATTTCGGTCAACCACCGGGCGACCACGACAAGAAGGGTTTGCAACCTCACGGAGCGACCGTCGCTGATGAACATGGGCATAAGCATGTTGTCCCTTCCATCGAACCGATGTATTCACGCTTTTTTGCGTTTATTGGTTTGTTCGCTTTTGGTATGTATACCCTGGTAGTTTCAGACAACCTGCTAACCTTATTCGTTGGTTGGGAGATTATGGGTTTATGCTCTTACTTGTTGATTGGATTTTGGTATCAAAAACCTTCAGCCCGAGCAGCCATGATCAAAGCATTTATGACTACGCGGGTAGGTGATTTATTCATGCTGCTAGGGATTGCTTATCTCTATTCTGCTATCGGCTCGCTTAGTTATTCTGAGATTTTTAAGCCCGAAACCCTGCAGAAGCTGGCTTCAACCCCTACAATCGGAGGTATTCTGGGCCTCTCTGCTGCAGGGATGATCGGTATTTTGCTCTTTATTGGAACGGTTGGTAAATCAGCTCAATGGCCACTACATGTGTGGTTGCCAGATGCTATGGAAGGCCCTACACCTGTATCTGCGATGATCCATGCAGCTACCATGGTCTCTGCAGGCGTTTATATGGTCATCCGAATGTTCCCATTGCTTCAGGCAGGAAGTGAGGCTGGACACCTAACCCCTGCCATGTCCTTAATGACGGTCATTGGTGCATTTACTGCGATATTTGCTGCGACCATCGCCGTTGCGCAAAATGATATCAAACGCGTATTGGCATATTCAACAATCTCTCAATTGGGATACATGATTGCTGCCTTGGGAATTGGTGCGTATGTAGCCGCGGCATTTCACTTGATTACACATGCATTCTTCAAAGCGCTTTTATTCCTTGGTTCTGGTTCTGTCATTCATGGCGTAGAACATGGGGTACTACATACTGGTGAACACGTCGACCCACAGGATATGTTCAACATGGGTGGATTGCGGAAGAAAATGCCGGTAACATTCTGGACATTCCTGATTGGAGGTCTCGCACTTTCTGGATTTCCTTTGGTTACAGCCGGATTTTGGTCTAAAGATGAAATTCTCGCAGATGCGTTTGGTCATGGTCACTGGGTGGTATTCATTACATTAGCATTAGCAGCTCTTTTGACCGCTTTTTATACCATGCGCCAAATTACTTTAACCTTCCTCGGAGAACCCCGCACCGAGTCCGCTCACCATGCTCAGGAGACACCCTGGACAATGACTCTGCCATTGGTGATCCTGGCAGTTTTTGCTATTGCAATTGGTTGGGCAGGAATTTCCGAGTCATTCCCAGTCATTGGGGGGCTTCTTCCCAACTTTGTACATGAATTCATTGGCGGAACACTCGCAGAATTACCCGAAGCATTACCATTCAACATCTGGCCGCTAATCGTGTCACTTATAGTGGCATTGGGTGGTTTGTCCTTGGGGTGGTTGGTATATAGAAACCAAAAAGCAGGTGCAGAGGATCCCTTAAAGATCGCACTTGGACCTGTACATACAGTGCTGAAGAATAAGTATTATTTTGATGAGATTTACGATAGGATCTTGGTACGTCCTGCCTATTGGCTGGCGGATAATTTTACAAATCAAATCCTGGACAGGGGCATTATTGACGGTGTCCTTCATTTTATTGCCCGTATTGCGTCCAATGTGGGGGGAATCTTACGAAACTACATCGACAAGCCTGTCGTAAATGGTTTTGGAGATTTCATCGGTGAAGGAATCAAAAAAATCGGTCGGAGCTTGAAGATTATGCAAACCGGAAGGGTGCAGCAGTATCTATTAATGGCATTGGTATTGGCTTTTGGCACGATGTTTTACTTCGTATACACATTTGTGCAACATTAGAGACCTTACTCTGCTTGGATGAACCAGCAGGGAACCAGGAGTAAATGATGGGTTTCGTCACCGATAATATATTGACAATCATCTTGTTTTCACCGACCCTGGTGGCTTTGATATTGCTGTTTCTACCTCAAGGTGAGAAAAAGCTGCTTAGATGGGTCACCTTACTTGGTAGTTTGGTACCTTTTGGGTTTTCCTTGTTATTATGGCTCTCATTCAAGGCTGATACTCCGGGATTTCAGTTCGAAACCCAAGCTCTCTGGTATGGCGCGATCAGTTCTTCATTTCATCTCGGAGTGGATGGTCTCTCATTGACCATGGTTTTGTTAACCACATTACTAACTCCAGTCGCCATACTTGCTTCTTTTAGTATAACGGAGCGGGTCAAACCATATATGATCCTGTTCTTGCTGCTCGAAACGGGAATGCTTGGAGTGTTCCTATCGCTTGATCTGCTCATATTCTTTATTTTTTGGGAAGTCGGTCTGGTGCCGATGTACTTCTTAATCAACCAATGGGGTAGTGAGAAAGGCGAGCGTGAATTATGGGGTGGACGAAAGGTATCTGCACGTACCTACGCTTCATTCAAATTCATGATATATACCATGGCCGGTTCTTTGGGTTTGCTTCTTGCCATTCAGATGATCGGGGTTTCATTTAAAACTTATGATCTGACTAAATTATTCAGCCTACTCCCAACCGTTACCCAATTATCGAATATCCCCCTAAATTTATCCCTGGAAACAGTTAAAACGATCGCTTTCTGGGCATTCGTAATAGCATTTGCCATCAAAGTTCCAATCTGGCCATTCCACACCTGGTTACCAGATGCTCATACTGAAGCACCTACTGCTGGATCGATGATCCTGGCAGGTGTACTTCTTAAGCTTGGAGCATATGGTTTCTTGCGCCTGGTATTACCGCTATATCCCCGAGAAGCTCATCAATATGCGGGGGCGTTGGCTTTTCTGGCTGTCATGGGGATAATCTTTGGCGCTTTAGCAGCGTATGGACAGGATGATTTCAAGCGTCTGGTGGCTTATTCCTCAGTAAACCATATGGGATTCGTCGTGTTAGGTATTGCTGCCGCAGCATATGCAGCGGGTACAAAGGATGCGGTACTGGCACTGAATGGGGCAGTCTTGCAGATGTTCAATCATGGCCTCTCTGCAGCTGCAATGTTCTTTTTAGTGGGCGTAATCTATGAAAGAGCGCACACCCGTAATTTGAATGATTTCGGTGGATTATTTCCATTAATCCCTGTGTATGGAGGCATCCTGATTTTCACCTCGATGGCTTCCCTTGGGTTGCCGGGGTTAAACGGCTTTGTATCTGAATTCTTGGTAGTGCGAGGATCGTGGCCAATCTTCACGTTGTTTACAGCCCTATCCATGATTGGATTGTTCTTTACGGGAGCCTACATCCTTAAAGGGATCAAGAAAGTTCTCCATGGCCCCACCAATGAGCATTGGGTTGGGCATATTACAGAAATCAATTTACGGGAAATCATCGTCATCAGTCCGCTGATGCTCTTGATGTTATGGATCGGAGTTTGGCCAGCTTGGATATTAGGTGTAATTAATTCTGCCATGCAAGTGTTATTCAAGGGGTAGGAGATTGAACAAGATTATGGTGCCTTGTTCGGTATTCAGTAACCTGCTTTTGAGGTGAATCATGCATTTTCCAATTCTTAGCATCATCGTCCTCACGCCCATTATTGCAGGAATGTTGATCTTGCTAATCCCAGGTGACCGTAAGAACGTAGTACGTTATGTTGCCTTAGCTGCTGCTTCCATTGCCTTGCTGCTATCGGCTTGGGTATATTTTAATTACGATATCTCAACCGGTGGATACCAATATATCGAAAAATATAACTGGCTGCCTCAGTTGGGTATTTCTTATTATGTTGGCGTGGATGGGATGAACGCTCCCCTGATGCTACTGACTGGGGTGGTCATGTTTACTGGCGTTTTGATATCCTGGGGGATTGATGACCGCCCGCGTGAATTCTTTGCGTTTCTCTTCATTTTAGCAAGCGGTGTATTCGGAGTCTTCGTTGCGCAAGACTTGTTCATGTTGTTCTTTTTTTATGAAATCGCCGTTTTCCCAATGTACTTGCTGATTTCCATTTGGGGTTGGATAAAAACCCGTGAATATGCAGCAATGAAGCTTACCCTATATTTGTTCATTGGCTCGGTCGTCTCCCTGGTTGGAGGGCTGGCGATGTATTTCGGATCTGGAAAAAATACTTTTGATATGATCCAGCTCGCTCAAGCTAATTTTTCTGAGAGTTTTCAGGTATTTTGGTTCCCATTCGTATTCTTTGGCTTTGCGGTATTGGGAGGTATATTTCCATTCCATAACTGGAGCCCGGATGGTCACGTAGCAGCACCAACAGCGGTTTCCATGTTCCATGCGGGTGTGCTTATGAAGTTGGGCGCATTTGCCGCCTTGCGTGTTGGGATCATGCTGCTACCCGTTGGTGCGCAACATTGGCGTTGGTTGATCCTGATCTTGGCGCTGGTCAATGTGGTCTATGGTGCTTTTATCGCTATGGTTCAAACTGACTTCAAATACGTCATTGGTTTCTCCTCTGTCTCGCATATGGGTTTGGTCATGCTTGGTTTTGCCACTTTGAATAAAGAAGGCCTGACTGGATCGGGTATTCAGATGTTCTCGCATGGGGTCATGACGGCTCTATTCTTTGCTGTTGTCGGAATGGTCTATGATCGGGCTCATACCCGGGAAATTGGTGAGCTGGGAGGCTTCTCGAAAAAGATGCCATGGGTGGCGGTTGCATTTATTATTGGCGGTTTAGTATCCATGGGCATGCCTGGATTTTCGGGATTTGTAGCTGAGTTCCCCATCTTCATGGGCATCTGGCAAGTAAGGCCAATTATTGCGATTATTGCTTCAATATCGATCGTTATAACGGCATCGTATATTATCCGCATCATTGGACGGGTCTTCTTCGGTCCGATAACGGAGGAATTCGACCATCACGTTGGGGATGTGACGATCAAGGATAAGGTTGCCCTGACGGTGTTATGCGTCATCATGATCACGGTAGGAGTATATCCATCCATCATGAGTAACCTAGTCTCTTCAGGTGTAGATAGGATCCTTAGTCTGTTCGGAGGTGCATAGATGGTCATCGAGAGCTTCGAACCGACGATGGTTTTGGCAATTCTGCCTGAAATTCTACTAGTCGTATTGGCAGGGATAATCCTGGCTGTTGATGCGATCTGGAAACCAGGGACAAAACGAGGTTTGGGTTGGTTAACCGCAGGAGGATTATTAGTCGTAATGGTGGTCAGCTTCTTTGTAGCGGTTCCGCAAGGGCAAGACCGGCTAATTTTTGGGGGCATGATTCGTCAAGACTGGCTTAGTTTCTCTTTCAATATTTTGTTCATGTTCGCTGCAGCGATTACAGCATTATTTGCCATTGACATGAAGGGAGTGGGACAGAAGGGCGAGTTTTTCGTACTGATGTTGATCTCCACTTTGGGAATGAGCTTGATGGCTTCTGCAGCAGATATCATTATGCTTTATCTCGCCATTGAAACCACCTCCATCCCGATGTACATTTTGGCTGGTTTTATGACCAGGGATGATAAATCCACAGAATCAGGGTTTAAGTACCTACTGTTTGGCGCAACAGCCTCAACGATCATGTTGTATGGGTTCAGCTTATTATATGGTTTTACTGGTCAGACGAATATTTATCAGGTCGCACTCAGTTTTTATAACCTTCAATTCCCAAAGATTGCTGTAATTGGCAGCTTGCTCCTTATTTTGGTAGGTTTCGGTTTTAAGATCTCTGCATTCCCATTCCATTTTTGGGCACCGGATGTGTATGAAGGTGCACCAACCCCAATCGCTGGATTCCTTTCAACAGCCTCTAAAGCTGCTGGCTTCGCGGTTGTTTTAAGGGTATTGGTCGCAATTTTTACTCCCGCTGTGGCACCTGATTGGATCAACATGCTGGCAATCGTTTCTGTACTCACCATGACAGTTGGGAACGTCCTGGCATTGGTACAGAAAAACATAAAACGCTTGTTAGCATATTCGTCCATTGCACATGCTGGATATATCCTTATTGGGGTGGTGGCGATATCGCAATTAGGCTTGACTAGTGTGGTTTTCTATCTGATTGCATATTTGATCACCAATTTAGCTGCTTTCGGGATTGTGGTAACATTTTCACAGGTGGTTGGTTCAGATGAGATTTCTGCCTACTCAGGCTTAAGCAGGCGAAAGCCTTGGCTGGCATTGGCGATGTTGGTTGCTTTTTTGTCCTTGGCAGGAATGCCTCCATTGGCAGGGTTTGTGGCTAAAATATTTGTATTTGCTGCAGCAGTTAAAGTTGGTCTGATATGGTTGGCTTTTGTAGGTGTGCTTAATTCCATCGTAGGTTTGTACTACTATCTGACGGTATTGAAATATGTATATCTGTTCCGCTCAGAGGATGAGGACAAGCCATTAAATATCTCTAGATCATATGCGATTGCATTATCAATCTTGATCTTTGGTATTATCCTGGTTGGTACTCTATTTGGACCGTGGTTCAACTTGTCGACCAAGATTGCCTCATCTTTGTTCTAAAATGGAATTAATGTTTACAAAGGATTTCTCCATAAACACAAAGGAGGGTGTTGACGGCAGGAATACCCATATGATAAAATCTGCCCGCTATGAGCCTTAGCAATCAACCTTCTGAACCACCTAAAAAGACTCAGACCGGTCCTAATTTGGCTGTATATTCGGTCGGTGGTCAGATTGGTTGCGCAACCCTCGCCATTGTCCTGGTAGCTTTATTTGCTGGTATAGGATTGGATAAGTTGTTAGGCACGAAGCCAGTTTTTACCATTATATTTACTTTAGGTTCTGCACCGTTTTCGCTCTTCCTCACTTATAAGTTAGCGATGCGGGCAGTG
The DNA here is from genome assembly GCA_964642565.1 of uncultured Anaerolineaceae bacterium. Classification (GTDB taxonomy): domain Bacteria; phylum Chloroflexota; class Anaerolineae; order Anaerolineales; family UBA4823; genus FEB-25. Next base: position 4,613 of record CAZXPK010000060.1, on the reverse strand, counting down.
AATAGTATGAATCCCAAACAGCCGGCTACCACCCAACCAAAGCCGGAGGAGGATGAGAAGCGTGAGTGAAGAAAAACTGAAAAAGCGAATTGGTGTAAAACGCTGGATCATCCTGGCATTAATCGGAGTAGGTATTTATGCTGCCTTTATTGGACCTTCAATATTAAAACCCGTCAGTCCGGTGGTCATTTTAGCAGCCGAGCCTACTGGACTGCATATCGGAGGCTTCCAAATCACCAACTCAATACTGGCGACGCTGCTTACAGATGTCCTCTTGATTATTGTCGCCTTAGGTGCCTACCAGTTCGTCAAGAGCGGTAAGTTGGTCCCAAGCGGTTTTTATAACGCTTTCGAAGCCATTTTCGAGTTCTTGTGGAACAGTGTGGAAAGCTCGGCAGGAAAATGGGCCAAGAGAATATTTCCCATCCCGGCTACCATCTTCCTGTTGATCTTTTTTGCAAATATGGTCAAGCTCGTGCCCGGCTTTGAGAGCATCGGACGCTTAGAGCAATCTCCAACCGGTAGCGGTTATGCACCCGTAACCTTGTTTCATATCGGAAGTCTTGAAGTAGTAACCGTGGATAAGGCGCATCCAGTGACTGCTGCTACAACAGAAGAAGGAACAGGTGAGGAAGCTGCTACCACGAATTGCACGGCTTGTGCTATCGTCCCGTTTTTGCGCGGCTCTGCCACTGACTTGAATTTCCCCTTAGCCCTCGCCATCATCACGGTTATCCTGACCCAGGTCTATGGAGCCTGGGCAATCGGACCAGGCTATTTCTCCAAGTATTTCCAGGTGAAGCAGCTGGTTTCTGGAGGCATCTTCGGGATGATAAATTTTGCGGTAGGTATCCTGGAGGCTATCCTCGAGTTTGCTAAAGTCCTTTCGTTTACCTTCCGTCTATTTGGTAATATTTTTGCTGGAGCTTTACTGCTCTCCATCATTGGAGCGTTGGTAGCAGTTGCCATTCCACCATTCTTATATGGGTTTGAAGTGTTTTTTGGTACCATCCAGGCTTATGTGTTTTTTTTGCTGGCCACAGTATTCATCAGCAGTGCCACCATTGCGCATATTGGTGAGCATCATTAATTGATATTGATATAATTTTAAGAAGGAGTTTATTAAGATGAATGATCCCGTCGCTTTTGTGTCAGCTTTGAAGTTAGTAGGTGCTGGTCTGGCAATGGCAGGAGCTATTGGTGCTGGTATTGGTGTAGGCTTGGCTGCCTCCGGTGGTGTGCAGGCTATGGGTCGCAACCCTGATGCAGCCGGTATCATCCAGACGAACATGATCCTGGGCATGGCTTTCGCTGAAGCTGTTGCGATTTACGCCATGGCTGTCGCCCTGATCATCATCTTCGTGGGCTAATCCTCCTGGGAGCACATCCGCTATGGAAAAACTAGGTATAAGCTTAGGTTATTTAGTATTCCAAATCTTTAATTTCACAATTATCTGTATTCTTTTATATGCATGGGCATATAAACCCATCCTTAAAATGCTTGATAATCGCAAGAGAAAGATTGCCCAGGGTTTGGAGGATGCCCGTATTGCCAGTGAAGCTCGAGCAAATGCAGAGCAGGATACCGCGAAAACCCTGGCGGAGGCTCAAAATAAAGCCAACCAGGTGGTGCGGGAATCAACCGAACGCGCTGAATCAGCTGCACTTGAGATCCGTGCAACTGCTGAAGCAGATGCGACCAAGGCGCGTGAAGCTGCCCTGGCTGAAGTTCATGTGGAGCGAGACCGCATGCTCGGTGATTTGCGTTCTCAAATCGCAGCGTTGGCAATCGCAGCAGCTCAAAAATTGGTGGGTGAGTCGCTGGATGAAAAACGTCAGCACGCATTAATCAACGAGTTCTTCTCAGGTGTAAGAGCTGGTAAAGTGGAAGTCTTGGAAGGAGCAAAGATCAGTGGTGCTTCAGCTGAGGTTACCAGCGCGCTACCTCTCTCATCTGAGGAGATGGATGCGGTTAAGGGAGACATCCTCTCCAAAGTGGGTAGCCAGGCAACCGTCTCCTTTCGTGTCGATCCGAACATCCTGGGTGGCTTAGTCATACGCGTAGGTGGTAAAGTATTAGATGCCTCCGTGGCGGGTCAGTTAGAATCTCTGCGCCAATCCATCTCCTAAAAACTGGAGTCGATCGTTATCAGGGTTGGGCTGATTGATGGAGTGATATTATCTATAGCTGGTTCAGGATGACCCTTCGATTTGGTGACGCCCTGGTAAATTACCCAAGGGCGTCTTGATTATTAATCATGAAGCTTTCTGCGCTTTTAAGCGGATTTCCATTTCCTTACACGCTGACGAATGGGGAAGCTGAAATCGCCGGCCTTGCATCTGATTCTAGGTTGGTTCAGCCTGGGTATTTATTTTTAGCTTTGGCAGGTGGAACCACCGATGGTCATAACTACATCCCGGCTGCATTGGAACGTGGAGCAATGGCAGTCGTAGGTATAAAACCGTTGCCTGACTTGAAGGTACCGTACCTCCAGGTGAATGATAGCCGGATGGCATTACCTCATCTTGCAGCTGCATTTTATGGGTTTCCTGCCCGGAAATTGACCATGATAGGTGTGACCGGTACAGATGGGAAGACTACGACCACCAATTTGATATACCATATCCTACAAGCATCTAGGTTGAAATCCGGGATGATATCAACGATCAATGCCGTGATTGGTGAGCAGGTATTGGATACTGGTTTTCATGTGACGACCCCTGATGCTCCAGATGTACAGCGATATCTGGCACAAATGGTCACTGGGGGGCTTTCCCATGTCGTTCTGGAGGTCACATCCCACGGGTTAGCCCAATATCGGGCTGATGCTTGCGAATTCGATGTGGCTGTGGTCACGAATATCACCCATGAACACCTCGATTATCACGGCTCGTATGAAGATTATCGCTCAGCAAAGGCACGCTTGTTCATGAGTCTAGGTTCCACCTTGCCTAAATCGCAGGGCAACCCTCAAAAAGCAATATTAAATCGGGATGATTCCTCCTTCGATTATCTTGCTCAAGTTTCCACTGGCTCAATGTTATCCTATGGATTTCACCCTGATGCCGACATTCAACCTTCAGAGATTACGCAACAGGCAGATGGATTGACCTTTTTGACAACCGGAAAAGGACAGCAATTCCCAATTAATTGTCATTTGGCAGGAGACTTTAATATCTCGAATTGCCTGGCTGCTATCACCGCCACTGTGTTTGCCCTGGGTGTGAGCCCGGATGCTGCCCAAATTGGGATTTCATCTCTGCAAGGTATTCTAGGAAGGATGGAAAGGATAAATCTGGGTCAAGACTTTACCGCCATTGTAGACTTCGCTCACACGCCCAATGCGCTTCAAAAAGCGCTCCAATCCGTCCGCCAGCTTACCCACGGAAGGGTTATAGCCGTTTTTGGTGCAGCCGGGTTACGTGACCGTCAGAAACGCAGGATGATGGCTGAAACCTCGATTGAGCTGGCTGACCTGACTATCTTGACCGCTGAAGACCCCCGTACAGAGTCACTGGATGACATCCTGGCAGAAATGGCAGCTGGAGCGAACAGCAGGGATGGGGTTGAGGGGCTGTCGTATTGGCGCATCGAAGATCGGGGAGAGGCGATACGCTTTGCCGTCTCAATGGCCCGACCAGGTGATGTAGTCATAGCCTGTGGAAAGGGACACGAACAATCGATGTGCTTCGGTGAGATCGAATATCCCTGGGATGATCGCACAGCTATGCGGGCAGCACTTTCCGAGCATTTGGGAATCCCTGGTCCTCAAATGCCTTATCTGCCCACATCGGAGAGATAATCGCTCTTGTAATTCTTAGACCAATCGACATACTTCTACAATAAAGAGCGTAAATCGATACCTCGTTCCGCAGCGCGCTGCTTGCCCCAATCTGCCATGCTTATAGGTACGGGCTTGATTTCTTCTTCCGGGCGGCGGACAAGTACCAATGCGTGGTCCGGGCAAACATTGACGCATACCCCACAGCCGACACAGCGCACCCTGTCCACAACAGCAAAATCACCAACGGTGAGAGCATCAAACTGGCAATTCTCCACACACAGGCCACAGGCATTGCACAAAGTCTCATCAACCGAATTGATGAAAGCAGAGCTGGCGACAACATTGGCAATCCCCAGCTCAGCCATACCCCGTAAGATTCCACAAGAGCAGGTGCAGCAATTGCAGATATACCAAATGCCTTTCTGGTTGTTACTTACCGAATGAACCAAACCTACCTGGTCTGCCCTGCGGAGAACCGCATAGGCTTCTTCTTTACTAAGGGCTTTAATTTCCTCAGAATTTATGAAGGCATCTGAAACAGGACTCATGATCATGCATACATCTACGGGGTGCTTGCATGGTTTCCCCATATAGGCAGTTTGGATGCGACAGAGACAATCCATCACTCCCCAGGATTGGGCTGCTTCGATAACCCCGACGGCAGATTCAAAAGGAGCTACCTGCATATCCATTTTTATGCTCTCACCCACAGGGATTACGCGGTGTATGGCGGGTTGTATGGTCAACATTTTAGCAAATGAATGCTGGTAGTAATCTTCAAACAGATGGGCAAACTCTTCTGTGAAGCTGCCAATCTGATTTTCGTAA
>CAZXPK010000059.1:0-20430 GCA_964642565.1 uncultured Anaerolineaceae bacterium | reverse complement strand
TTTTCCAATCATGTGGTGTTCCTATCGATGAAAAGAAACTGTCAGGTGGCTAGTTTATTCTTTGACTAATGTGTTGTGATGATATCCAGCTGTTTGGTTTTCAAGTAGCTCGAGCACAAAGCACAATGACGATAATCGGTTCATATAGCGCAGCAGCTCATGATTGTCAAGCTTTTTCAAATGTAATAGTCGAGCTAAATGTCGTTCGGCACGTCGAACAATCGTACGCGCCAGATCAATAGCAGCTCCTGCTTTTGAATCGCCAGGTATGATAAATTCTCCAGGAATGACTACCTTGGAGCTGATGTCATCGATCTGGGTTTCCAACCAGGAAACCCGTTCATCAGTGATTTTCCGAAATCGGGCAGCATTATCAGACGTTGCAGAGACTTCTGCCATGATGTGATACAAGTCTTTTTGAACTTCTATGAGGATAGATGAGGTTTGTGCAGTCAGGCTCAGGGTGCGTGCCAAGGCGATAGCTGCATTAGCTTCGTCAATTACACCGACGGTCTCGATTCGTTGATCGTACTTTGGAGATCTTCCTTTACCAAGAAGGCTGGTATATCCATCGTCACCTTTTTTGGTGTAAAATCTAGTCATGGCATAACCTTACCGGAAAGGAGTGATTATATGCAAATCCGATGTCAACATTGTCATCGTCCGTTTGGCCTTGATAAAGCTGTTGTTCATGCCGCATTGGATCAACTAGTTAGTGAACATCAAGGGCATTATAACGTTCATTGCCCTCATTGCGGAAAATCAAATCAAGTATCTCGAATTGAGCTTCAGCGGGCAGCTCCTGATTGGAAAGATGCTGCTAAAAATGTCAACCAATGACCGAGCAAAAAAGGTGTATTGATGATGTAATACACCTTTTTTATATCATGGGATTAGAACAATGTCATAGCAAGCTCTCGACGGTATTGTTGTGTGAGAGGGTGGTTATCTCCAAGCACCTCAAACAAGCCAAGCAGTACTTTTCTTGCTTCATCATTACGATAATGTTTATTTTGGCGAAGAATATCAATCATCCCATCCATACCAGCTGGTAAATTTCCCCGCATCATCAAACGCAGAGCATTACTGTAAGCTGCATCAAGGAGGTCATCGCTCATCACTTGATTTGTTTTTTCCGTCCATAATGCATTAAATAACGGACGGAGCTCCTCCATATGAGCATATTCCTGACTGGGGGGAAATTCATCTAAAATCTGCCTCACTTCCGAGAAGTTACCTTGCATGAGGTTCACTTTTAATAATCCTAATAACCCTGCAGGATGGCTCGGTGATTTAGCCAGGAATTTGCGAAATGAGTTGCCTGCTTCATTCCAATCCATGGATTCAAGCTGACTTTGACCTTTTTCTAATAATAAATCGATTTGACTTGGAGCAAGGTTACGAATGAACTCTTTCAATCGCGGTTCAGGTTGTAAACCAAGGAATTCGGAGACAACCTGACCATCACGAAATGCTTTTACATTTGGGATGCTCCGTACGCCAAAACGAAGAGCAAGATTCGGATTATCATCAACATTCAGCTTTGCTAGACGAAACGTACCTTGTGCTTCTACAGCATATTTTTCAAGTAAGGGAGTAAGAGTTTTACATGGACGGCACCATTCCGCCCAGAAATCAACGATTACTGGTATCTGGTTAGAATATGCAATAACTTCATATTCGAAATCTGATTCAGTTACAGTCTTAATATATTCTGATGCCATAAACAATCTTCTTTATTCGTCCTCCGGAGCAGCTGTTCCTGGCTGGTTTACCTCAAGCACTTCTCCATGCACATTGATCTTAACGCGAAATCCCATCATTCCCATGTATGCACGTCCTTCTTCAGGAATCCCTGATTTTAACACTGCTTCAAATTGCTGCTCCAAATTCTTGAGCTGATTTTCGATTAATGCTTTAGAGAAGATGTCATCCTGACCAAGCATTTTAGCCGTTTGATCTGCAAGCTCGTCTTCGTGTCCTTCAATCATCTTGCTCATCATCATTAATACCTGGCGATCCACTGATTCTGAAGGAATATGACGATGGAAACCAGCGTCATTCACTACATAGCAAGGTTCATCTCCAACAGTGGTTATACCAACAGGTTGGTCATATTCATCAAAAATCAAGCCTTGAAAGAGTGGTTGGTATGCCATAGGCTTCACGACTGTTTATGTTGGCGACCTTCTATAGTGGCCAGAAGTATGGCTGCAGCAATACCCAAACGGTGGTCGAGTTTTTCACCAGTATCCATTTGGAAATCAATATCAAGCACATATCGAAAAAAGTGAAATCGCTGTTTATAATCTGCTACTCGTTCAGTCCCGATATTGAGATCGTAGTTTTGGGGCACAAGTGTGCCAAGTAAAAAACGACGTAATAATGCTTGTTGGAGCGAATCCTCCTTAAGAATACCAAGTGATTTTTCTTGATGGTCGAATACTTCCCATTCATCCTGAACGATGGAACGAAAACCCTTTCGGCGAAGGCCTCCGACTTTGGTCGAATATTGGCTGTCGATCACATCATAATATGCTGAAAAATCGATGATCTGCCTGGCTTGGATATTTAATAATTCCCGGTTTTTGGTTTCATCCGCGTAAACGCGAATATCCTCTTTGAGTTTAAATAATTTTTGCTGGCTAAAAAGAACGAGCTGATCCTGTGGATTAAATATACGCAATATCCCAATTAATGCAAATACCTGTTTCTTTAATACATATTGATTATATTGGAAAGCAATATCCATAGAAATTCGATCCTATCCCTAGTTCATCCAATAATATCCACATTCGTTCCAGTCGATTCATAGATATCTTCCTGATCCGGAGGAGCATCAGGTTTAGTCCATAAATAAATCCATTTTGCAGCCTGAGGAGTGAGATTGATACAACCATGGCTGCGAGGACGACCAAAATTATTATGCCAGTAAGTTCCATGGAATGCAATACCATCTTCAGTTATATATGAATTCCAGGGAACACCGGGTAAATCGTAACCATTGTAAGCAAGATTTCCACGTGCCATATGGCGGGAAGCACGCTTGTGAAACGTCTGATGTCTGCCGGTGGGCGTAGAATAGTCGCCGTTACTGAATACTGCTCCAGATGCAACTCTAGCCATGAACACTGGTTGGTCATATTCAAAGGCTATCACTACCTGTTCAGGAATATGGACCTCAATTCGTTTCATCTGCGAAGGAACATCGAAAGAGATAGGAAATAATTCATTTGCTGGAATCAATCTCAGATGTGATGCAGGAACATAAAACATGTATTCCCATTTATCATCCCGAACACCATACCATGAAAGACCTTCCGCATCCTGAACGATCTCCATCACCCAATAAGTGGTGGCGTAATAGAAACGATACGCAACCGGATTGTCCTGACCGGGATCCCAATGTGCGTCTGTGAAAGGCACTGTTACTTCAGCTAGAGTACCTCCCTCAGGGATTTGTGTGATAACGGGATTAGTGATGGTAAATACCGGTTGGATTACACCTGAGTGCACATATCCTTCATCACCCACTTTATACCAAACCATATTGAATGAATCTTCCGACTTCCCAATTGTGACATCAGTAATGGGGAGGATCCAATCACGCCAATAACGGTTCACCTGCGTACCAGTAAATGTTGGTTTATCGTAGACGTTTATGGATGGATCAAGAATGCGACCTTGTTGATTGGTTGGTATGACTTCAATTTTATTAATATCCTCAAGGATGCTATTTGGGATACTTGAGTGAAAATTAAACTGATGTAGAAGACGAGATAAATTCTGTGAGGAAGGGATAAATAACCCTAACGCTGCCGTAATACCCAGACCTCCAAATCTTAAAAATTCCCGGCGCGTTATCGATTGAGATGCAATCGGATGATTATGTAGTCTCATCACTCGTGGATATTCACCAAAGTGCTGACATCTGCCCAATAGAAAAGCCATTCTGAATCAGGAATTGACAAATTAATACAACCATGGCTCATAGGTGTGCCGAAATTACTGTGCCAATATGTCCCATGTAATCCGTACCCATCATAAAAGTACATGACGTAAGGGACATCGGGTAGATAATAACCTGGTCCGGCCATATCAGCATACACATATTTTACATAAATGTAATATTGACCGGTTACTGTTGGGTGCAGCCAGGTGCCGGTTGATACAAGAAATGAGTTTACAATCACATCACCTTCATAAGCGTAGGTAATCTGGTCAGATAAATCCACGTCAATCCATCGGTCACCGTTTCCTGGTGGGGGTAATTCATCATCAATGGGTTCGGATGTAGGATAAGGTGTGTCAGTGGGATAAGGGGTAAAAGTAGGCGTTGATGTATCAGTAGGAATTGGGGTTGGAGTATCTGTGGGTGTTGGAGTTGGTGTATTGGTTGGGGTCGGTGAAGGTGTAATGGTCGGTGTATTCGTGGGGGATGGTGTATTTGAAGCTTTAATCAGACTATTATGGGAAGCTACTAATACGTCAGGACTATAAAAAAAAGAATTAATATAAAATCCCATTGCAGGAGACACTAATGCGCTGGTGATAACAACTAGTAGACCCAAAATCAGAACCCACCAATGAAAACTGATCCGCTTTCTTGGAACCGGTTTGACTCTTGAGATTAACTGGGAAGGGGTGCCCCGAGGTTTAGCAGGGATTGTGGTGAGTGGTCGTGGAATTGGTTCCGCTCGTACACGCCTAATTGCCCAGTGCATCCCCTGCCTGGCGCGTTTACTTTGTGGATTTATTGATAAAGCTTTTTGAAGGTATGCTACACTCGCCCTTGGTGATGATACAGCTGCCAGCCATAACCAGGGTTCTTCAATATTTGGATAAATATTCGCTGCTACGCGTGCCCAATACCTAGTCTTGGAATGGTTACCCTGATGGTAAGAAATCCGGGCGTTTTCAAGTGCCTTACTAAGTGGGTCTGCATTGTCAATCATGGTACCTGGGTCGCACTGATATCTTCATTCCGGACAAAGCAAAGTATCCCAGAAGCAATACCATTTGCGATCACATCTGGATGTTGGGTTAGGATTTCCCGGTCCAGATTCATAAATCCGGTTTCTATAATGGCGGCAGGAGTATCAGTGCTAATCTCACTAAAAGCATGATAATTCGTCATGTCTCCAGTCACGCTGCCTGAATGGAATTGCAGCCCTGTAATTGAAGCATACCTCGTTCGCAGACAGGTAGTTAACCTTGCTGCCTGTTCGGGATATTTGGTCGAAATTGCAGCTGATACCTTGAAACCAGTAGCTTGATCATTTATATACTCACATGAGTCAGCGTGAATGGAAACCAAGGCCAGGGCATGATATCCGGTTAATCTCGGGTCGAATTCAGCTAATAAATCAACATCATAACCTTGTGCGGTGAGGTCTTCCCTTACCAGACTTGCAACATTTAGGTTAATATCAACTTCGCGATATCCCCCCAAAGCATCTGAGCAAACAGCCCCCGAATCATTCCCGGAATGACCGGCGACTATACCGATCCGTGGGTTTGAACGGGGAGTTGTGGTAGGCCATTCAGATTGGGGTGTCGATCTTTGAAGGGTGAGGGCATTGGATAGCTTTTCGGAAAGTCCCCCAGGAAGTAATCCTGGCTCGGTCCAGGCAGTGAAAAGCGTTGCGATAACAACTGCAACAACTATGACGAATTGAAGCTGCCGGAACATACCACCCGAGCTGCTTTTTGGTGGGGAAGATGTATTTTGGATGGGATCGCTAGAAGAGGTTGTTTCTTTATTCATCAGTATGATACTACCTTAATTAATAAGAGATGACAAGTGTTTCGTGGTTTTAAGTACTTGACGACGTACGAATGCGATTGTATATTTTAAGGTATGGTCAGTATATGGATAGGAGAGTGCATTTATGGTGCCAGAACAACACCTGACGGAGTCAGATCGATCTTTTTTACTTGGATTAGCTCGGCAATCCATCGAGAATTGCGCCAATGGCACATCGCTCCCATCATTAAATCTTGATGCATTATCTCCATTGCTTCGAGAACAGGGTGCATGCTTCGTGACTCTGACTTATCAGGGATATTTACGAGGGTGTGTGGGTGCACTTGAACCTTATCAAAGTTTAGCTGAGGATGTACGTGAACATGCAGTTGCTGCAGCTTTTCAAGATTATCGCTTCCCACCCATTCAAGACAAAGAAATAAAGGAAATCGAGATTGAAATTTCATATCTCACCCGGCCGAAGATATTGAACTATGAAAACCCAGCTGATTTGCTGAAGCTATTGAGGCCAAATATTGATGGGGTTGTGGTAAGGGACGGAATGCGGCGTGCCACTTTCTTGCCTCAGGTATGGGAGAAAATACCAGACCCGGAAGAGTTCCTGGAACAATTATGTATGAAAATGGGGGCACCTGCCGATTTATGGCGGAGAAAAAAGCTAGATGTGTTGACTTATCAGGTCGAGGAATTCCACGAGAAGATATAAACGAACTTTGGAATATCAGTCTTCATCTCCAAAGTCGAACAAAGGCCCAATCGATTGGCGAGTGTAATTTCGAAAGATCGCATCCGCGATAAGTGGTGCCACCGATAATACCGTCAGGATTTTCGGTCGTTTTTCAATGGGTATTGGGACAGTGTCAGTGGCAATGATGTGGGTTATTTGCGAGATGGATTCAAGTTGAGCCAACGCATTATTGAAGAATAGCCCGTGAGTGCATACAGTATAGATTTCCTTAATCCCGCTTTGCACCAGGAATTTACTTAAAGTAATAACTGACCCTCCAGTTGCAATCTCATCATCATAGATAATGGCGCGTTCAAACCCAGCAACCTGTTTGGTGATCAAGTCGCCAATTTGCACTGCCGTATCTGAAATGCGGTTTTTTTCAGCTGATATTGAGGATAAATTAAAATGATGGGCTAACCGAGCGGCTGAGCCTGCTCTACCGTAATCTGGGGCAACTACAATAGTATTGCTGCCATCGAATTTCTCGGTCTGCTGGAGCTCGTGAAGGTGATTTACAAAAATACCTCTGGCTGTCAAAGGATCAGTAGGTATCTTGAAGAAGCCGTGAACCTGTGGCGAGTGCAGGGTAACAGTCATGACATGAGTCGCTCCAGCGGTTTCCAAAAGGTCAGCAATCAGGCGAGCGGTGATGGAGATCCGAGGTGCATTTTTTTTATCTGAGCGAGCATAGGAGAAATAAGGGATGATGGCATGGATCTCTCTTGCACCTGCTCCGCGTGCTATATCCAGCATCATTAATAACTCGAGAAGGTGTTCACTGACTGGAGGAATCAAGGATTGGACGATATAAACTGATCGTGACCGCACACTTGCACCAAGCTGAATATATAAATTGTCGTTGCTAAAACGCGAAAAATGCGTTGATTCCAATGGTATTTGTAAATGGAAAGCGATCGACGCAGCTAATTCTGGATGAGAACGTCCGCTAAAAATGCGGACATCATCGGGATTAAGTTTACAGTCCATATGTTTTCCTCTATCTATCTTTGATGTATGCGACAGTGAGTATGAGTAAACACGCTTACATAAATTATATCTTTAATAGTCTGAATGTCAAAATTGGTGCTATGAGTATATAACTATATTCTTCTTGGTATTAGACAATTCCATGGTCGATTTTGTTAAAATCCAAGTGTTTAAAAAAAACGTAATTACGGATCGATAAATATGGGAAAGCCAGTTTGATGCTTTCAATTCTAGTGAAAATCGCCTCCAATTCTCCTGAACATACCCCAATAATCTAAATTGTTTTTTTACTCCTGATGATTTGTGTGTGATTATTATCAACCGTAATATTCTGCCCATCAGGAAAAATGATCAAAGCTTTCTTCTCCTGCTGAATGATTGTTAACCCACGGTATTTTAAGGTGACAGGCCATGGAAATGGATTGCTTCCGGATATTTCTACTTTGGTTGCACTGATTATTTTCACCCCAAGGATCTCCAGAAATAACCCGATAGGTATTAGGCTGGTTAAAGAGTTAATTGTTCCCAACGGTTTACCCGTCTCGCTATGATAGAACTGATGAAATTTCATATCTTTTTTAAGCGATTGAACCACAGCATTCATTAGACGAGTGAATACTTCGGCTGCGTTCTTGCGCTCTCCATATCGGATCAACCCATCTATTATCAGGTTTATCCTTGGAAGGTGAATTCCAAAAAACTCTTCTGGGATATCATCCAAGCTCGGAATATCAATGCATGATCTCAAACCATATGGGCTAAGAAACCTTTTTTTATTCATGATAGTTAAATTTATTAGTATTTTTGCCTTTTCTTCAGATGGGATACCAGCCCAAAGAGGTAATAATAGAGTTTGATTAATGCTGGGTAGACATGCAGACTGTACGATTACCTCAACATCATCGGATATTCCGGTGACCTCGATCTGTTCGATGGTTTTATAGAGATATTCACTTGTAATGTACCCAGAACCAAGGTGCCAGTGCATTCGATTGGTCGGAATGTGATCTATTCGGTGGGAACCAGTAGTAGTTATGCCGTGTATAAAGATTTGGACTGGGTGCGTACCTTCTTTTTTAGAATGGAAATGAATAATTGGACGAAGGGGTTGTCGAAACTCCTTATGTATCTCCATAACACCAGCCCCCAATAGCTTACCCAAGAATTCTGGCGGGGTGGAGATATGGGAATCTCGGTCTCGATAAAGATAACATGCGTGGTGATCACTCCACGATTGTTCCACCATGGCCTTAAGCTGATCACCGATACTTTCTAATCGATTGATCTCTTCATCATTCCTTAATTGCTTTGCAATTGATATTAATGACTGGCATTCACGATAAAGATAAGATATTAAATCAGGGCTTTCCACAGTGGATATATCTATTCCTGCAGACCAAGGGTATGTGTATGAGAATTGTGGATGTTCTTCGTATCCAGTTTGTACGGATTGATCCCACTCAGGTATTAAATCATTGTCACGATCATGTGCACTGGTAAACCAGGAAAAGAAGAAATTTAATAATTTAGGGAACACATAATCTAGGTACTCAATATCACCTGTGTATTCATAAAACTGCCAGGTCATATTCGCTAAAAGTGGAGTAGCGAGAAGTTGACTACGCTGCCCGCCTAAACCCGGTTTCCAATCGATTTCTCCATAAGGTGTTTGAGTGGCAAGGAAATTATCCAACATACCTTTCAGTAATTCAGGTGACGCAGGAAGGAGGAAATTTGTCAAATAATTTGTGTCTATGGGGGTTTGACCATTCCACAGATGATTGTAATCAGAGCCATCCATAAGTAACGAAAATCCTTGGTCGGGATTCCTCGAATATACGAAGGATGGCGCATTGCACAATTGGGTTGGTTGAAGAATTAATTGGTCCGCCACCGTTTGGGCAAGGTAAAATGCCGTATTCCAATCTTGATTGCTAGTATTGATCTCTATCTGTTGCGAATTTATACGGGAGATACGCGCATATTCAGCATCCCAGTTTGTATTAATTATTTCTTTTGCCAGCTGATAAGAAGCATTCATTTCTGGGAGAGCTGCGTGCGCCCAATGTGATTCTTGTTCACCATGGGGAGGAATATCATAAGACAGGTTGAGCGAAGGATACGGACTTTTACCTGCTTGTGCACCTCCGATGAGGAATAATACTGGGTTTAGATTTGCTGTCTGACCGGCTAATATGGTAGTTAATCCTATTTCGTTAGTGGCCATTCTGTTTCCGTCTGGTCCAGGCACTAACAATTCAGCCCATTCGAGCTGAATTTGACATGCCTCATGGGTAGTGTTAATAATTTTCGATCTCCCAGCAATAGCATGCGAACCGGGAACCCAGTATTCAAGTATTACGTTAACACATGAAAAAGGTTTGAAAGATAAGCTGATATAGTTTGGGTAATATTGATGGATGGTGATGGGGTGATAAAAGTGTGCTGGATTATTAATAACCTGACCATCAAAGATAAACCTGGGAAATATGCGACAAAACCGTGCCCTCAAACCGAAGGTCGTCTGTAGTGATAAAGCAGAGGGCTCGGAATTGCCAAAATTGAGCTCCCAGATTTGATCATTGGTGTAATCAGTTGGGTTTAATCTTGCATCAGCTGAGAGTGTCAATGAAATTTGATGGTCAGGAGTAAAATTCCAATCATGCATACGACAATTTTCCGTGTGGTATAGGTCTAGGTCAAATCGATTGTTCTGTTATATGTACATGTTATAATTTTTAATATATATTTTTCTAAAGTCTTTATTAATAACGGAGGTTCAGATGGGTACAATTGCACCGCAGCGTGGTATGTGGTTTGAAGAATTTGAAGTCGGGCAACAAATCATGTCACCCGGGAGAACCATAACAGAAAGCGATATTGTTTCGTTTGCAGGCTTATCTGGTGATTATAACCAAATTCATACGAATGCGGAGTTCGCCGAGAAAACACCATATAAAAAGAGGGTGGCGCATGGGTTGTTAGGACTATCAATTGCATCTGGATTAGCGATGCGCACTGGAGTTTTGGAGGGAACTGTAATCGCTTTCAGAGAAATCAATAATTGGAAATTTACGAATCCTGTCTTTATTGGCGACACAATTCATGCAACATTAAATATTATTGAGACAAAACCAATACCACGGTTAGGGGTAGGCTCATTGACCATCGAGATAGTTGTAACAAACCAACGTAATGAAGTGACTATGAAAGGCACCTGGACGGCTTTAGTCGCCAACAAGCCAAAATAACTATGTCCAACCCCATCACGAATGGTGATAACAAAGAATTGGCGAAACGTTTTCGCAGATTATTAAATTCCACTGAAGGTGAGCACATAACCCACAAGGATCTTCCTGAATCTGCCTTGGGTGATACAAAGCCGAGTGAACTACCTCCAGAAGGGATTGAAAATAAAACTGAAGCAAGTACTCACGCCCAAGCAATAATTCAGGGAAGTGGCTTGTTACCTGTTTCCACAATTGGGTCGGTATCTGAAGGAAATGCGGAAGAATTGCCACTAAGTCAAAAGGAGCCTGAATCACTTGAGAATTTTAATAACCTTGCATTGACGCCGATCATCTTAGAAGAAATCCCATCGAAGCCAGCTCCTGCAATCGATGAGTATGGGATGCCATTGCCAGGTCGGATCAATAAAATCTCTTCACAATCTCCTCCGATTAAATCATTCACAAATAATCAGCCAGCATCTCAACATAACCCTATCCAACATGGTGCGGGTCGGAGGGGACAAAGTCAAGAAGCAAGCTATCCATCCAAGAATTTAGAAAAACAACGAAAGCCGAAGCACCAAACCTTTTCCCTATCTACAGGTCAGGGAATAGATTGTCTATTTCGTATGTTCCTTTTAGCATTACTTACTGGAATCATTATCCTTCTTGTTGGTGGATCTATCATTGTATATGAATACTACAAAATAGCTGCGACCTTACCCAGCGTCACAGATTTGCAACAACGAGCCTCCACTTTCGAGACAACCAGGATCTTTGATCGAAACGGTGATTTATTATATGAAATTTTGGATCCCTCTGCAGGGAGGCGAACTTTCATTACGTTGGATAAAATCTCGCCACTCATGGTAGCAGCTACAATTGCCACAGAAGACAAATCCTTCTACAGTCATCCAGGTTTTGATTGGACAGCAATTGTCAGAGCATTTTGGCAAAATTTTAAGGAAGGGGGGACTGTTTCCGGAGCCTCAACCATCACACAACAGCTCGCGCGTGCATTGTTACTATCACCAGAAGAACGTACCGAGCAATCTTACATTCGTAAAGTGAGGGAAGCACTTCTAGCAGCAGAGATTACTCGTAGATTTACTAAAGACCAAATCCTCGAACTTTACTTAAACGAATTTTATTATGGCAACCTAGCCTATGGTGTAGAAGCGGCATCCGAGACCTATTTCAATACAACTGCCGATAAACTTGACTTGGCTCAAGCATCTTTGCTGGCGGGATTACCACAAGCGCCCTCTATATATGATGTTTATCATAATCGTGAAGCCACAAGGGAGAGACAAAAGCAAGTCTTGACCTTAATGTATGAGGCAAGTAACGAACAAGGTTGTATTTTTGTTAGTAACAGTGCCGAGAGGGTGTGTGTGGATGCCGATGCTGCGGTATCTGCATATACCGCGTTGGAAAATTATCAATTTAATCCACCAGATGTCCAGATTCGATATCCACATTGGGTAAATTACGTTCGATCAATCCTTGAGACTCAATTTGATGCTCAAACTATCTACCGATCTGGGTTCTCTGTTTACACCACCATCGATCCAAACCTTCAGGATGTAGCTGAGAATCTCGTGAAACAGCAGATTGATTCCCTGACTGGCTATAATGCCAACAATGGGGCATTAGTAGCCATCCGTCCATCGACCGGTGAGATTCTTGTCATGGTTGGATCAGCAGATTTTTATAATGACGCGATTGATGGCCAAGTAAATATGGCAACCAGCCCAACGAGGCAACCTGGCTCATCGATTAAGCCAGTAACTTATATAGCTGCATTTGAAAAGGGATGGACCCCCGCGACTTTGATCTGGGATGTACCTTCAGAATTTCCATCCTCGGGTGACCCGAACGATCCTCGACCTCCTTACACGCCTGTTGATTATGATGGACGTTTTCATGGACCTGTCACAGTCCGTTCTGCTTTAGCTAATTCATATAATATCCCTGCAGTCAAAGCGCTTCAATATGTGGGAATATACGATAACCCCAACACCCCAAATGAAGACGGAATGCTTTCGGTTGCGCGAAAAATGGGGATTACTTCATTAACTCGTGACGACTATGGGCTATCGCTTACGCTAGGTGGAGGTGAGGTCAGCCTTCTGGAGCTGACTGGCGCATACTCTGTAATCGCCAATGGAGGCAGGCTTGTACCACCAATAGCCATATCACGAATCCTGGATCATAATGGCAACGTAATTTTCGAATATCAAACTCCACCTGGCGACCAGGTGATTCGTCCAGAACACGCATTTTTAATTACGTCAATATTATCGTATAATGATGCCCGAACTCCAATGTTTGGAGGAAATTCAGTTCTAAACCTACCATTCCCTGCAGCAGCAAAAACTGGGACATCCAATGATTTTCGAGATAATTGGACACTCGGCTACACACCTGATATCGCGGTGGGGGTTTGGGTGGGTAATGCAGACTATACACCCATGCAGGACATCACCGGTGTAACAGGAGCCGCACCCATTTGGGCTCAGTTTATACAGTCTGCTATTCAACAATTGACCGATGGTAATCCAACACCTTTTTCAAAACCAAGTGGGATTGTTGATCGGGTAATATGTGCTGTTTCTGGAACTGAACCATCCCAATGGTGCCCCAATCAACGCTCGGAATATTTCGCTTCTGATCAATTACCTCAGCCAAGCTCTCAGGATCTATGGTCTAAGGTGGTATTTGATACATGGACAGGATTGCGGGCGTCCACAGCATGTCCGGATTTTTCAAAAGAGGAATTTGCCTTAAACGTAACCGATGTTTGGGCAATTGGATGGATCCAAAATGACTCAGCAGGGCAAGACTGGGCTAGAGAGATGGGTTTTACTGACCCAATCCTGTTTGCACCTGCTCGGGAATGTCAATCCAATGACCCTCATCCAATCATCGAATTTTCATCGCTTACAGAAGGACAAACGATAACAGCTTCACCATTGGATATCTTTGCCAAATTGGATGTATCGGCTGATTTTAACAACTTCACTTTGACTTATGGATTGGGGGATAATCCAATTGATTGGAAGCCATTGTTTGAAAGCAGCCAACCTGTTAGCCAACCAAGCAGGATATATTCTTGGGACTTAAAGGATGTACCTCCGGGAGTGGTCACATTAAAAATTACAATGAACAGCATCAGGGGTGGATACGCGGAACGAAAAATTCATCTAAACATGCTGGTATCAACTGCAACGCCGACGGTTACACCTACAATGACTCCCACCCCCACTACGACACTTACCCCCGTGGTAACTCCAACAGCAATTCCTCCAATAACCCACACTCCGGCAGCTACCCTTACACCGCCTCCGGACCTTTCACAGCCATAAGCGGATCATATCAACCACAATTGAGGTGTTGAAAAAGTGAGGGGATCAAGTCCAAGCAATTGATCCAAATTTTCGCGATTAAGCAGAGGAGATTCTGTTAGTGATCTCAGGTGTCGGAATTTAAGAAACCGCCAAATCCCTTGAGTGGGATTAAATGCCTTACTTAGGCGTGGATCTCGTCTTAATTTATAAACCAACAAATTCGCACGACTGCCAGGCAGGACAATGAAACCTCTCATCGGAGGTTGATCACTGTATAAAATAATCTCTCCGATGGCTGCGGAAGTTGTCGGGAAAAACCAATATTCCAAGTCACTTTTCTTGTCCGCCCAGGTAACGTACGATTTGAAAAGGCTATTTTTCTGATCTGTACAATCAAAACCCATACGCTCACCAATTTGATGGATAAAACTGTTTGCTTTCTCTAAATCTGCTTGTCTTTTATCAGGGTTGTCTTCTGGTCGGATTAACCATTTAGTTTTATCCTGTGGATCTGGTGATCCATACGATTCCAAGCATAGATGGATAAATTCCGCATCAGGAGTAAATAAACCCGGAAATTCCTCACACATTGCCTTATCAATATCATGCAGAGTGGATCCTGGGTGGTTAATCAGGTAATTCACCAGGATACCCTCATAGTCATCTGTTATGGATATGTGATTTACATCATCGGTTTCGCGAAGCCATAATAATGTCGACCTAGTGATATCAGATGATCGAGTCGGACGTTCTTTTTCGGAAACAAGGTCACTATCAGCAGAAAAAATTTCAGGGGTTTCTACTTCGTCTTCATCTGAAGTACTTTTTCCTACATCCGGTGAGAATAATGAAGTTTGAACGATTTGATTTTTTGCACTCGTTTCGACATTCGTTACATCTTGGAGGTTATAGCGAAGAAACCCTGAACGATATGATAGTGCTTCGCGGGCAGAATTATATGTGTTTGAGTAAATTACGGATGGTGTTGGCTCGGTGCTTCCACTTTGCTCGTCCGCATTGGCAGGGGTTTCTACTCTACTATTATTCTCACCTGGTTGATTCTCTATTTCTGAGCTCCATAATCTAGCTATGCCCATAAATGCTGCTGCCATAGTACTGAGATAGCTCGCTGGTTCAGCTCTATGCTCCAAAAATCTTTTAGCAGATTGCAATGCAATTTGAGTGAGTGGGGTTCCAATCCTGGTAAATTCAGCCTTATTTTCACTCCTCCAAATGATTTGTGCTTGATCTTCTTCAGAACGGATAGCCATGCTTTCCAGGCGACAACCTGTAACACCTGCAGCAACAAGCACTGCTCCAATAAACCCGGGTTCCGCCTCACCGATTAAACCAAATATAGGTGTGGTAGGGTCAAGAAAATTTGCTAGTTGTTTAAAAACTGATGAGAGTGCTGATGCATGCCATGCCCAATCATATCTTTGTCGATGTAATACGCTTTTAAATGTGCCGACTGCTTCTCTGCCCCATAACCAGCCTGCCCATAAAGCTGACAGGGTCCAAAATGCCTGGTTTGGTCTTGGAATTGCGGTACATACGGATTTAATATTTATATCCTTCAAAGTATCGATTAAGGTTATCAGTCTTCCTTCATAAATGCATATTCCACTAGTTAATGGTGGAACATTAGGCCAGGTTGTTACGGTGACTGCAGAGTTGAGCTCGGAGGTATCTCTCGCACTCCATATATTTATCCCTGTTTCGAGCGCAGTCCAGATATTATTTTCACGGTAATGGCGTGGTATGGTCAGCTGACGGCGACGCTCGTGTTGGCTAGGAACTCTCCACATTGCATTCGCCTGATCAAATGCGTATAGTAATAATGCAGATAAATATTTTCGACCTGTCGTAGAGATATTTAGTCCCTGGATTTTGTTAATCACTGTGATCAGAGCATATAGAGCTCTGGGTATGTATACGGACAAAGCTTGTTCAACGTGAATCCGATCTTGATCATTGGCTGCCACCACGCGTTCCAATGCACGTGCTTTGTGTAGTCCACTACTCGAAAATTGACTTGAATGGGCTAGATCGTAAGGAGTACATGGGTGTTCTCCAGAATCTCCACAAGATGGGCAAGTATAAATACGCATATATGGTGAAGGATTGCCATGCTCCCAAAGGAAGGCATCCGCTGACACAATTTGTCCACAACGGGCACAATAGGTATTATATAAGGATCGAATATGGGTCTCGATCCGCTCATCTCCTATATAAGAGGCAGCAAGCTCAGCAAGAGCAGCTTTAAGGTCTTCAGGCTTGGGAGGATCAGCTGCCATCTCAAACAAAAACCGGGCAATAGGATTATTGGCAGTAACAAGGACTCTGTATCCCGCTTGGGCAGCTTCTACCATAATTCGCGGAGATGCACCAAAAGGGTCTAATATCCAAGAACCTTGTGGGACATTCATTAGCAACCAGGAGGAGATAATTCCATCAGGGATAGGTGGAAGGTACCGTGACAAAGGCTCAGGTTTCGCAGGGGGAAAACCCGGAATATATGGGACCGTCCCAAACATTTTCGTTCTCATTAATTGATAGTATATCGGTATCACTTAAAAACACAAGAGATTAAAATGGTATACTTTTACTATATGAAGCTGATTATTCAGATTCCATGCCATAATGAAGCACAAGTTATCACCAATACCATAAAATCTCTTCCAAGATTCATAGAAGGTTTCGACTCGATCGAATATCTGGTGATTGATGATGGAAGTGATGATGGTACTGCTGATGTAGCCCTTGCTGCAGGGGCGCACCATATTGTTAGTCTTGCTGGGCATATGGGTTTATCTGCTGCATTCACGAGCGGTCTTGATGCTTGCATTAAATATGGCGCCGACGTGATTGTAAATACAGACGCTGATAACCAATATCATGCTGAAGATATATGTCTTTTGGTTAAACCGATTATTACCGGAAGAGCACAGATCGTTGTTGGGGATCGTGGAGTTGCCACTTTACAGAACTTTTCACCATTAAAACGCCTGCTTCAAAGAATGGGAAGTTGGGTGGTGGCACAAATCTCAGGAATGGATATACCAGACGCAACCAGTGGATTTAGGGCTCTCACCAGGGAAGCAGCTTTACGCACGCTGGTATTAAATGATTATTCATATACTTTGGAGACCTTGATCCAGGCTGGGGCAAGAAAGCTGCCTGTAGAGTATGTAAAAATACGGACAAATCCGCAAACCCGACCATCAAGATTGATACGCAGCATCCCACATTACCTGGCAAATTCAAGTTCAACCATTGTCAGGTCGTATACTATGTATCGCCCACTTCGGGTTTTTACGATATTAGGTGGGTTATTTATACTTGGTGGGTTGGGTTTAGCTGGGCGATTTCTATATTATTACATCATAGGGCAGGGGAGTGGACACATTCAATCGGTGGTTCTCTCAGCGGTGTTACTGATTGTAGGTTTTCAGGTAATACTGATTGGATTGGTTGCTGATTTAATTGGTTTCAATCGTAAAATTTTGGAAGAGTTGTTATATCGTATAAAGCAGGTGGATTTAAACAATCATGATGAAGTACATCGGAAGGATGTAAATAAAGCTAACGATGGTAAATTGTGATTAGGTTTATTGTTGATTCTATGGGTAGTAAACAATAAATATATCCACATACCTCTTTCCGATTGTCTTTGTATGAGATTCTTGTGTTACGCTGGCTTGTGAATATAAGAAATATGCTGACCCAGGCTGAGGACTTTAATAAATGAGACGCCAACTTATTGGCTGGTTGTTGTTCTCTTCATCATTTGTCTTCTTGTTATCAGCTTGTTCTTCTGCCTCAACTTTGCTGCCTGCCAGTGACTCCCGGATAATAAAAAATGGATCATCGTTTGGTCAGAGCTTTACAGCTCAAAACGCCGGCTTGTCTGGCGTTTCTGTGTTGCTAGCCCCTTCAGAATCTCTTAGCTCAGGTAGCTTACTCTTCCTCTTGAGAACAAATCCACAATCGAGTGATGATCTTGCCCGTGCTCGTCTACCGCTCTCAGAAATCGCCCACCAGGATTATTATAAGTTCGACTTCCCCCCACAAAACGACTCCCAGCAAAAGGACTACTTCCTTCAGGTTGAACTTGAAGGCGAAGGTCAGGTTCAAATCTTCACTGCTGCGCCTGACTCATATCTGGATGGTGCTCTCTATGAAAACCAGGTTCCCCAAGATAGCCAGCTGGGATTTCGATTGGAATATGATCGTAAGTCTTATCTGCTTGGCTTATTCGAGCTTGCTGTCGGGTGGGTTGGTGTTTTGTTTGTAGGTATTTTTGCTTTCATCCTACCCGGTTGGGCATTATTCAGCCTGCTCTGGCGTGGTTGGGGCGAGCTCAACTGGTGCTCAAAACTGGGACTAGCCGGTGGTTTGAACCTTGCCATCTATCCATTGCTTCTTCTGTGGACAAACCTGGTTGGCCTACACCTTGGTGCATTTTATGCCTGGTTACCATCAATTGCGGGACTACTTGTTTTGACTTGGAAGAACCAAAAATTATTTATTCAAATTGGATCGCGTATTAGACAAAAAACAAATATTTTTGGTAATCGAAAGGCACCACCTGTAGAAATCATTCTCGCAGATGTAGCTTTTTTAATAATCCTCGGGTTAATTATTGTTTCAAGGTTGTGGGTAATACGCTCTTTGGATGTACCGCTCTTTGGCGACTCCTACCAGCATACGATGATCACCCAACTGATTATCGATCATGGTGGATTATTCGACTCTTGGGAACCATATGCTAACCTAACAACCTTTACTTATCATTTCGGTTTTCATAGTGCTGCAGCTGTCTATCATTGGATTAGTGGAGTTTCTGTTGAAAAAGCGTTGTTATGGGCAGGTCAGCTTATCAATATTCTCGCAATTATGGGGTTATATCCATTAGCAATCAAGATAGCTAAAAACCGTTGGGCAGGTGTTTTAGCCATGCTGGTAGCTGGGTTACTCTCCCCGATGCCAATGTACTATGTCAATTGGGGTCGCTATACACAATTAGCTGGTCAGGCGGTTTTACCTGCTGTAATTTACGTAGCCTGGTCACTTCTTGAAAGACCTTTACCTTCATTACAGAATATTCCGTGGATCCACCAGCTAAAGTTGCGCAACTTATCTCTTGACTTTGGCGGTTTGGCGATCGTTTGGCTGGCAATAGGGGGCATCGCACTAACTCATTATCGAATCCTTATACTTAGTATATTGTTTTTTCCCGCATACATAGTAATCACATTTTCTCGTAATACCTTTATCGCCCTGCTGGGGCGAATTATTTGGATCGGAATGGGTTCCATCGTTCTTTTTATCCCTTGGTTCATTCATATATTTAGTGGAAAAATCCTGAATATCTTTACTGAACAGATTACCACTCTTCCATCAACAATATCAACAACAGAATTATTTAATGGTGTAGGTGATTTACAAACCTATCTGCCAAAATTTATTTGGATCATATTCCTTCTCTGCATCGGTTGGAGCTTATGGAAACGTAATAGAGGATTAGTGATTTTTATACTTTGGTGGTTATTTATTATCTTGGCAACGAACCCCAATTGGATAGGATTACCAGGCACCGGCGTGATCACCAATTTTGCTATCTTCATCGCGTTTTATATCCCGGCCTCTGTAGTTATCGGCACAGCCGTGCAGTGGATACCTCACTTTAAAAGGAAACCGAATAATATTGATAACTCATATAATAAAAACAATATTATAGGACTCGTGTTTCCTGGTCTGGTACTATTAATAGTTTGTGCTTTAGGACTATGGGGGCTACCAACACGTATAAAAGATGTAAACATCCCCACTTATGCTCTCGTTACCAGACCAGATTTGCGTGCTATGGATTGGATTCGAGAGAACACACCTGCTGATGCTTCCTTTCTGGTAAACTCATTCTTTGCGTATGACGGTACTCTGGTAGTGGGTTCGGATGGAGGTTGGTGGTTACCAATTCTAGCTGAGCGAAAGACATCATTACCACCTATTACTTATGGATTCGAAGAAGGTTCAGGGACTACCAATTTGATAGAAACGAATGACTTAAACCGGGAAATTCAAGATAAAGGAATTACTAACCCTGACATAATTTCCTTGCTCCAGAAACGTGGAATCGGTTATATATATATTGGTCAACGTCAAGGTACAGTAAATTATATGGGACCAAAAATATTGGATCCACAAATAATTGATAATGATCCCAGTTTCAAAGCGATTTTTCATCAGGATAGAGTGTGGATTTTTGAGATAGAGCCATAAGATGCGCATAGCAATACTAACCAGCTCCTATCCTCGTTTCTCTGGGGACGGCACAGCGCCATTTGTGAAATCGATTGCTGA
>CAZXPK010000058.1:0-20894 GCA_964642565.1 uncultured Anaerolineaceae bacterium | reverse complement strand
AGAACTTGCCTGTTTTTCTGGCTTGCCTCATTCTGGGATGGATGCCATCTTTGAATCTTGGTTGCCCAGCAAAGCGCCCGTCACGCTTGCGAAACTGGATGTCGGGAATGTAGGCGTCCAAGTCTTCTGCTTTGCACAAGGCGAGGCTGGCGTAGCTGTGATAATTGCTGTCTGCACTGAGCTGTTTGCCTGCGAAATAGTTCTCTTCTTTACCGATCGCCCTCATGTTCTTCTTTGCTCCTACCATCATCGGCGCTAGATTCTCATGATTCTGACTGCTGAAAGCCTCGGCATGCACGATGATTTGGTGTTTCGCTCATCCATAGAATTTCTTAGGCCTTACTTTCGGGTTAATGAGATTTTTTTGTGCATTCTGAATGGACGGAATATTTGAACCTTATAGGCTTGCTTTTGCGACTACAAACCTCTGACCATTTCAAAATTACATGTTATACTACCTCCAAAGTTTTCGTAATTCGTCACTAATAAACTAGAAGTGACGAATTACGAATGTATGTTGGGAGCTATTTCATATGGAAGACTTGAACTTACACTTATCTGAATTGAAGATGGCATTATCCGGTCAGAGTTTTTTCTGCAAGACAAACCTGCGTGATTTTTATCGATCACGATCACCAGAACTATCGGAAAATACTTTTCGGAGAATTTTGTACACATTAGAAAAACGGAACCTGATTCGCAAAATCGATCGTGGCGTTTATACCCTGGGAAACGACCAACCTGGTCATCAGTCGAAAAAGAAATTCACTCCCACCTTTTCTACCGAACTTAGTGCACTTAGTAATTCGATCAAAGCTGCATTTCCATTTGTGGAATATCTCATATGGGAAACTAAAATCCTGCACGAATTCATGCTTCACCAGCCTGGGCAGAATCAAATCATCCTGGAAACCGAAAAAGAAACAGCAGATTCGGTTTTCAATTTCTTGAATGATCGGCACGGGGGTAAAGTTTTTCTACAACCGGATCGGGTAACATTTGAGAGGTATATTCTACCCAGAACTGATAACATCATCGTTTCCAACTTGATCACCCAGTCGCCCCACCAAAAGGTAAACGATATCCCCTGCCCTAAGATGGAAAAAATCCTGGTGGATATTTATGCTGATGATGGAAAATTCTATGTATTTCAGGGACAAGAATTGGTACGCATTTTCGAAACCGTCTTTGAACGTTACCAAATAAGTGAGAAAGCTCTCTTTCGATACGCTGAAAGACGTAAGGTTGGCACCAAAATTCATACCTTCGTCAACCGGGAAACAAAAATCCCATTGTTCCAAAAAAGTGAGGCAAGTCAATGATCTCCACTCAATCGCGCTCCAAAGACTGGATTATGGGAATCAGAGGAACATCCCGTATTCCAACTGACCCGATTTTGATTGAAAAGATGATCCTGGCGCTGACACTTTTGGAGAACATGAGTACCAGTGGGCTGGGGTTTATCTTCAAAGGCGGAACTTCCATGCTACTGGTAATGGGGGCACCCATGCGATTCTCGATTGACCTTGACATCGTGATGGAAACCGATCGAGGATTGGAAGAAGCTCTCCAGTCAATTCTACAGCAAGGTGTATTCCATCGCTTCGAAGAGGATGAACGTACCAGTCAAGTCCCCAAGCAGCATTTCAAATTCTTTTTCCATTCGACGATTGAGAGAAAAGAAAGCTCGATCCTGGTAGATATTTTGTTTGAAGAAAATCCCTATCCGGTTTGCAAAATGGTTGCCATCCAATCCGATCTTGTTGTAACTGAAGGCGAGATTACGCAAATAAAATGTCCGGCGCCTGAATGCCTTCTCGGGGATAAGCTAACCGCTTTTGCACCGCGAACAACCGGCATTCTTTATGGAAAAAATAAAGATCTGGAAATCATCAAGCAGTTATATGATCTTGGATTGCTCTTCGATATAGCCACAAATCTAAATCTGGTCGCAACAACTTTTCATACCATCGCTACCAGGGAACTCGCCTACCGAGGGCTAAATGCAATTTCTCCTGCAGATGTGTTGGCAGACAGCTTCAACACTGCCTGTCTGATTGGTATGCGTGGCTATGGCTTCGATAAGGAGTACGCCGAATTGTTAAGCGGGATTAAAAAACTAGCAGGCTTTGTGTATGCCGAGTATTTCACACTGGACTCGGCTATCCTATGTGCGGCAAAGGTTGCCTATATGTCTGCTTTGATTGGAAAGGGAGGTCAAAATATTTTACGTTTTGATCCGTTGATCAATCTGTCCGACATGATGATCCAGAATCCAGCTTATAACCGATTGAATAAAGTCAAGAAGACCAGTTCGGAAGCATTTTACTACTTTTATCATGCGCTTGAAGGTTAGGTGCGTCTTGTATCAGACCCAATCGCTGTCCTGGCTGCTTCACTCATCCATAGAATTTCTTAGGTATGACTTTCGGGTTAATAAAATTTTTTTGTGCATTCTGAATGGACGGAATATTTGCACATTACAGCCAAATAGGCAGCAAACGTGCAACCTATTACGTTCTAATTTCCGATAATTTCCGAAATCTTTCGCTATTGGCCAGAAAATTCCCAAGGAATCAAATTGAAGTTGATTAAACGCGACGGTATAATGCATAAACTATCAGACAATCCCGAGTATGAGAGACCTGAACGATATTAACCATTTGATCGCTGCAACCGAAGCAGAACTCTCAGAGTTGATCACCCGGCGATCTGAACTCATAGCGCGATTAGCAGAGTTACAGCGTGAAAAAGCTGCTTTGCACCAGCCAATTGCATCGCTTGGTCTTGATGATAGGCAGCCAATTGTCACCAACCAATCCTCGCAGGAAGAAAAGTTCGCCCTCTTCCGCAGCCTGTTTCGCGGGCGCGAGGATGTGTATCCCAAGCGATTCGAGAGCATGAAAACCGGCAAGAAGGGCTATCAACCGGCCTGCCGCAATGAATGGGTCAGCGGGATTTGCGAAAAACCAAAGATTCGTTGCGAAGATTGTGTCCATCGCGAATTTCTCCCAATCACAGATATCGTTGTTCGAAACCACCTTCAAGGTTTCGATCCCCAAGATAGATCAGGGCGCGACTTTACAATTGGCGTCTATCCAATGCTGACAGATGAATCCTGTTGGTTATTGGCAGTGGATTTCGATAAGGCATCCTGGCAAGAAGATGCCCGTGTATTCCTGGAAACCTGTTTGTTGATGAATGTTCCTGCTGGGTTGGAGCGGTCACGTTCAGGTAGTGGAGGGCATGTCTGGATGTTTTTTACCGAACCAGTTCCAGCAACTCTGGCGCGTCAGATGGGAGCCATCCTGCTTAGCCAAACCCTGGAGCACCGCCCTGAGATCGGATTGGATTCCTATGATCGCTTTTTTCCCAGCCAGGATACGCTGCCCAAAGGTGGCTTTGGCAACTTGATTGCACTGCCATTGCAAAAGAAGCCACGCGAGAATGGGAACAGCGTATTTGTGAATGAGCAATTTGATCCATATCCAGATCAATGGGCTTTTCTTACCACACTGCGCCGGATGAGCCAGTCAGACATTGAAGCCGTGGTTAAGCGTGCAGAGAAGCAAGACGAACTATTGGGCATCCGACTGCCCGTGGTAGACGAGGATAGTGATTATCCTTGGGCTGCGCCGCCTTCCAGAAAACGCAAGGATGCACCAGTCATTGGACCGCTACCTGAGCAGCTAAATCTGGTTTTGGGTAATCAAATCTATATTCCCAAAGCAGATTTGACGTCTTCCTTGCGTAATCGTCTGATCCGGCTGGCAGCATTTCAAAATCCGGATTTCTACCAGGCGCAGGGAATGCGCTTGTCCACCTTTGGTAAGCCACGAATCATCAGTTGTTGTGAGGATTTCCCAAAACACCTGGGGTTGCCACGCGGCTGCATGGATGAACTGCTGGATTTGCTTAAATCTGTGCAGGTGAAAGTCGCTTTGACCGATGAGCGCTGTGCGGGCGAGCCGCTGGAGGTTCAATTTCAGGGAATGCTGCGTGATGAGCAA
This sequence comes from uncultured Anaerolineaceae bacterium, assembly GCA_964642565.1. Taxonomy (GTDB): domain Bacteria; phylum Chloroflexota; class Anaerolineae; order Anaerolineales; family UBA4823; genus FEB-25. The sequence continues at coordinate 16,884 of CAZXPK010000058.1, read as the reverse complement.
CAACAAGCTGCAGATGCTTTGCAACAACATGAAATGGGTGTTTTGGCAGCATCGACCTCTTTTGGTAAAACGGTAGTGGCGGCTTACTTGATTGCTAAACGTCAGGTGAACACCTTGGTGATCGTTCATCGCCGCCAATTGCTTGACCAATGGGTTCATGCGTTGAGCCAGTTTCTTGGACTTTCGTCGAAAGAGATCGGCCAAATTGGCGGCGGTAAACACAAGCCCAACGGTAAACTCGATGTAGCCATGATCCAGAGTTTGAGCCAGCAAGGTATTGTAAATGACATCGTTGGCAATTATGGCCACCTGGTAGTTGACGAGTGTCATCACATATCTGCTGTCAGCTTTGAGCAAGTGGTGCGGCATAGTAAGGCCAAATATCTAACTGGCCTGTCTGCTACCGTGACCCGTAAAGATGGACACCAACCGATTATTTTCATGCAGTGCGGACCGGTACGCTACAAGGTCGATGACCGCACACAGGCAGCCAAACGTCCCTTTGAACATAAGGTTGTCGTTCGGCCAACCAGCTTCCGCCTGCCGATATATTTACAAAATGCGGTAGCTCAATCCATTCAAGAAGTGTACACCCTACTGGCAAGCGATGAAGCGCGCAATCAGCTGATTATTGATGATGTTGTGGCTGCAGTTCAGGCTAATCGCTTTCCAGTATTGTTAACCGAACGGCGAGAGCATCTTGAAGCACTGGCTGACCTGTTGTCCAAGCGTGTTGCGCATGTTTTTGTGATGAAAGGAGGTATGGGCAAGAAGCAGCGCCAGCAACTGGAAGAGCAGATCGCCAATGTTCCGTCTAGTGAATCGCGTGTAATTATGGCAACCGGGCGTTATCTAGGCGAAGGTTTTGATGACCAACGATTGGACACATTGTTCCTGGCTTTGCCAATTTCCTGGCGCGGCACATTAACCCAGTATGCCGGTCGTTTGCACCGGTTGAACGCGGCCAAGAAGGAAGTGATCATCTACGATTATGTGGATTTTGACATCCCTGTACTGGCAAAAATATATGCCAAAAGGCGAGCAGGATACAAAGCGATTGGGTATGAGGTCGAATTCCCAACCGCCAGTAATAAACCAGCCCAACTGCCTTTAGTAGACCTGTAGGTCTCAGTCTTATCTTATTACCTTATCCCTATATAGTGCATAAATCCATCCAGTTCCACCTGAGAGCAGATTCGTCCAGAGGTAATCCACCTACCCACAAAAACAGCTTTAATCTCCGCTGAATATGGAATATTTCCACCATACAAGGTAATTCAGTGGACCTGGCGGGATTCGAACCCGCGGCTTTTTCAGTGCGATAGATGAGCAGATAGGGGAAAAGGGGGGAAAAAGCCGTCTATTACGTCTATTTTGTTCCAAAATAACCATACAACTCGCTGTGCTCCTTGCATGCTGTTTCAGCATATCTGTTCCCGAATTGTTCCCGAACTGTGCCTCGATATGCATCGGTATGAAGCAAGGAAAAGACCTGTCGCCCTGGCATGAAAGTAAGATGTAAGTAACATTGGTAGTAAAGATATTATCGGTTATATGATTATAAGACGATCCACTAGATTGACCTTTTGTGTCCTTATTGCGATTTATATTTTCTTATGAAGATACTGGATTAAAATCCATGGATATTCGGGACATTTGTCCATATCCATTCGGGACATCTGCCCATCGACTTTCGTCAAGAAAAGAAATACAATATTTTTGAACGATTAAAGAAAATAAGAAAAACCAGGATATCCGCCACTACTCAGGTGAAATTGCATTAAATCTTGTGGACCTGGCGGGATTCGAACCCGCGGCCTCTTCAGTGCGATAGATAAGCAGGTAGGGGAAAAGGGGAAAAATGCCGTCTATTACGTCTATTATGTTACTAAATCACCATACTGTTCGAGCATATCTGTTCCCAAATTGTTCCCGAATTGTTCCCGCAGTATGAAGCAAGGAAAGGCGATCCATAGCTCTGTCCTGACGAGGAAATAAATAGTAAGAAGTGTTTTCAGAAAATAGTTGTTGATTGGAGCGGCTCGAAGGCTCAACCAATGGTTTAAAGAACAATTTCAAAATAAACGTTTCTCCCATCCTGTGTCCTGCCATTTTTGCCAAGTCCATTGGACACGGAGAAAGCGAGTACATCGGATGTGTAAATAAGGTCCAGTCAATGCTTTGGCATCCAATGGATTTTCTTCACAATTTCTTGTGAATTTTATTGAAGTAAAACCATTCTATTACCTGAGGAAAAATGGGATTCGGGTTCTTCCTACAACAATTTTCGCTTCCATATAATTCACTTCATCTTTTGAAAGCTAGATTTCAGTGCTGGATACAATTCGCGATAAAGCGGATACATGGTCCGATAGATCACAACTTGCCCTTCATTTGGTTTTGTGATTTCTGCCAGCCTTACTACTTCCTTGCATGCTGATGCGACATTCAGCCACCCACCAGCGCCAACCCCCGCCAGCAAGGCCGCACCATAAGCTGCCCCCTCAACCACGCCTACCGTAGTCAATTCAGCTTCGAGTACACTAGCTAGAATCTGCCGCCATAGTGGGCTCTTTACTCCACCGCCGGAAGCGCGCATCTGTACAATCGCACCCAGCCCGGCATTTTGAATCAAGGTAAAGATGTCTTTTAAGCCAAAAGCTACACCTTCCAGGACAGCACGGGTCATGTGTCCACGCCCATGCCTCAAAGTTAGGCCAATGAAAGCACCGCGTGCTAATGGGTCGGGGTGTGGGGTCCGTTCGCCGCTCAGGTAGGGTAGGAACTGTAATCCATCGCTGCCTGCGGGAACAGTTTCGGCTTCTTTCAGCAGGTCATCAAAACTTATCCCTGGGGCAAGAGTGTCACGATACCACTGCAAACTGCCTGCTGCGGAAAGCATTACGCCCATGAAATGCCACATCCCCGGGACGGCATGGCAAAAGGCATGCAGTCGTCCTTCGGGTTCGATCAGCGCGGAAGACGTAGTGGCAAAGACCACTCCGCTGGTACCCACCGTTAGCCCGATGATGCCCGGCTTAACCGCGCCCACGCCAACAGCCTGCGCTGCCTGATCCCCACCACCTGCCATGACTGGCGTGCCAACCTTCAGCCCGGTGGCTGAAGCGGCAGCCGGGGTTAGATATCCGGTTATCTCCGGCCCCTCGTAAAGTGGTGGCATCCAGTTGCGGGGAATGCCTAATGAAGATAATACTTCACCGGACCAGTCACGCTCTTTCAGATCAAACAAGACGGTTCCAGATCCATCGGCCTTGTCCATGGCAAAATCCCCGGTCAACTTGTAGCGTACAAAATCCTTTGGTAATAGCACATGTCTGGCTTTGGCGTAGACTTCCGGCTCGTTTTCCTTGACCCATAGAATTTTAGGTGCAGTGAAACCGGTTAAAGCCACATTGCCAGTAATCTGGATGAACTTCTCTCGTCCGATTATCCTGTGAATTTCGTCGCATTGTACCTGGGTACGCTGGTCGTTCCATAGCATGGCGGGACGCAGGACCATACCCGCATCGTCGAGCAAAACCAACCCATGCATTTGTCCTGTCAGACCAATAGCGGCGATGGTTTCGGCCTTTACACCTGCGTTTTTCAACACAGATCGGATACTCACATAAACCGCCTGCCACCATTCCTGCGGATCCTGTTCAGACCAGAGGGGCCGAGGCGTTTGCAGTGTATGCGGTGACGAGGCAAAGGCAACCACTGCGCCGGCACCATTGATTATCAACGCCTTGCTGCTGGTTGTGGATGTATCGACACCGAGAAAATACTTTTTTGTACTCATCTTTACTGTTTGGTTATCGAACGCCGAGAAGCAAATCTATGGTCAATTGGTCAAGCCGTTCATACCTCAGCCCGCGATCAGCGATAGCTTTGCGATCAAAAGATTGCGCCTTGAGCGCAGCGGCTTTTTCAGATGTGTAACTGCCAAAGTAGGAAGTCATCTCACCATCATTAACGTTGATTTCAGCAAGAAGTGCCTGGATCTCTTGATCCGCATTGAACTGGGCGGCTTTCTCCTTCAGGATGAGATAGGTGCGCATACAGCCGCGTGCGAAATCTTTGACGCCTTCGTAATCCTCAGTCCGATAAGCATGGGCATCGAAGTGACGTGAGCCGGAATAGCCGACATCTTCGAGAAATTTAACCAGGAAGAACGCAGCCTTCAAGTCACGTGAGCCAAAGCGCAAGTCCTGGTCATAGCGACCGGGATACTGATCGTTCAGATCAATATGGAAGAGCTTGCCCGCTTCCCATGCCTGGGCCACGCCGTGCATGAAGTTGATGCCAGCCATGTGCTCATGAGCCACCTCAGGGTTGACGCCGACCATTTCCGGGTGGTCGAGTGTGGCAATGAACGCCAGCATGTGTCCTGTGGTTGGGTTGTAGATATCCCCGCGCGGTTCGTTCGGCTTGGCTTCAAGGGCGAATCTAAGATCGTATTTCTTGTCGAGGGCGTATTCACACAGAAAGTTCATGGATTCGCGGCTGCGCTTGATCGCCTCTAACGGTTTCTTGCTGGAATCCGTTTCCGTGCCTTCGCGCCCGCCCCAGAATACATAGGTTTTTGCGCCAAATTCCACACCTAGATCGATGGCTTTCATCGTCTTTTGGAGGGCATATGCGCGCACCTTTGCATCGTTGCTAGTGAATGCACCGTCCTTAAAAACCGGGCCGCTGAACAAATTGGTTGTCGCCATTGGAACAACCAGCCCTGTATCGGCCAGAGCCTTGCGGAAGTCTTTTTTGATGACATCGGATTCAGCAGGTGTGGTATCGATCGGGATCAAGTCGTTGTCATGAAAGTTGACACCATACGCATCGACTTCTCCCAGCAAGTAAACTAGTTCTGCTGGAGATTTGTGTTCGCGAGTGGCGCTGCCAAACGGGTCTACACCACGATTACCAACAGTCCATAGACCAAATGTAAATTTGTGTTCGGGTTTTGCTGAGTAATCAGACATGGGAGCTCCTTGAAATAGTAATTATTGAATATTTTATTCCTCACTGATAGGCTGAAGTGCTCCAAGCGCCACCCCACGCGCGCCGGGGGAGCATCCGCCTGCCGTTAATCGGTATTTGCCCGGCTCCAACTTTAGCCGGCCATCTTCGTCGACGATCATCAGCATTTCAGGCCTGATGTTAAATGGATTTGCTTACCTTTAAGCATTATCGATTTTCAGCCTTCGATCCAAATCGCACCATCTCTAAGAATCCATAAAATCAGATTGGACCACTATGAGGGGAAATGATGTTCATATTACTTGGCAGTTAGCCGTTATATGGGAGGTGGAGCAGCGAGGAATGACCAAAATTGATGTTTTGCCGTTCTTATGTTATCAAATGATCTCATCTTCTAAATTGCTCTCCATCAATAATGCATTCACATTTTAGTGGTATACATGAGAAATGCTAAATTTCGTGGTTATTAATTCAACAAACACTATTTGTTCTGGAAATTATCTAGAAAAGACGAATATTTCTGCACCATTTACACTTCTCTAATCGGCAGGATTGAATCGCCCTTCAAAAATAATGGGATCCTGTCTAAGGGTGCTTCAACAGAAAGCCATTGTCCGCCTTCGAAAACCTGATTTGTCCAGGCATCTTTCCAAATGCTGTTGGCAGGCAAATATACTTGTCTTATACTGATATCGGCATCCAAAACAGGTGCTACCAACAAGTCCGCTCCAAACATATATTCATCCTCAACCTGATAACAAAGGGGGTCGGAGGGAAAATCAATAAAAAGAGGATGCATGGGCGAGACACCCGTTTTGGATGTTTTCGCCATCTGCTCCATAATATAAGGCCGCAATCGTTCACGAAGAAACATATACTTTTGGATGATTTCGTAGGCAAGATCGCCAAAACACCAAACCTCGTTCGGTCCACCATTAAAATCATCTTTATTGGGCATTCGGTGGCCATGTAAACGAAAAATGGGGCAGAAAGCTCCAAATTGGAACCAGCGGATGATCAACTGCTGGAAATATGGCGAGGCAGGATCGCCTCCGCGGAAACCGCCAATATCAGCAGTCCACCAGGGAATCCCGCTCAAGCCTATATTCAAACCTGCTTTAACCTGGGCTCGCAGGGCTGAAAAGGTCGACATTATATCTCCAGACCAGACTGCTGCACCATAACGCTGGCTGCCCGCCCATGCCGAACGGCATAAAAACAATGGCGTCTTTTCACCTTCTGCCAGCATACCTTCGTAGAACCCCCGGACATGATCGAGTGGATAGCTGTTGGCGACGGTCTCCCCATCCCCCGCATAAAAACGCAGATTCTCTGGAATAAAAGGAAGCATTTCTGGTTCGCAGGCATCCAACCAGAATAACTTTATTCCATATTGGTAATATCCTTCTTTGACCTTTTCCCAAATAAATTTTCTTGCACCGGGGTGTGTGGGGTCATAGTAATGGAGATAAATCCCGTCTTCAGCATGATTATCCACAAAATACATTTGGGCAGCAGAACCCAATTTATTACGTACAATAAATTTATGGTTCCACATCTCAGGGAAATTCTTGGATAAACGGCTAACGGTAGGCCAGAGCGATACCATTACTTTAATCCCCAGGTCTTCCAATCTTTTTACCATCCCCGCTGGATCAGGCCAGTATTGCGGGTCAAACTGCCATTCCCCATGCCGGGTCCAATGAAAAAAATCTATAACGATAACTGATAAGGGTAAATTACGTTTGTGGTATTCCCTGGCAACTGACTCCAATTCCTCTTGGCTCGCATAACGCAATTTACTTTGCCAAAACCCAGATGCCCAATATGGGAACGCGGGGGCATGTCCGGTGACATCAGCATAATTGGATAAGATTTCTGCAGGATCTCTACCTGTAGTTATCCAATAATCAATTTGAGGTGTGGCTTCAGCGACCCAGCGGGTTGCATTAGCGCCAAGCTCTACCCGCCCAACAGCAGGATTATTCCAAAGAAATCCGTAGCCTCTGCTGGAAAGTAGAAAAGGAATACTGACTTCGGTATTACGCTGGATGAGCTCGATCACACAGCCCTTTTGATCCAATCGACCATGTTGATGTTGTCCAAGTCCATAGATATGTTCATCATCATAGGCTTCAAAACAACAGTCAATATGGAATAAGTCCCCTTTGAGGTCCTTGTAGGCTCGAGCTGGGATCGATATCAAATGAATTGGTTTTTCTTTTAGTAATTCTTTTCCGCCAATAACATTAACAAAGGATAATTCACCTTTGGAATTAATTTTGGCTTTTACTTCCCCATTCTGAATACTTGCCCCATTTAAGTGAATTTCTATGTCAGCCTGATAATCACCCTGATTAATTAGCGCATTTATCCAATCCCGTTTTATTTCGCTGGACTGTGTACAGCGAACGCGTAAGCCATTACGCCCCCAGGGCTCAATTTCAATGATTTCATTATCCAGGGAACAAAATAAGCTGTTGGTTTTATTAATAAATTCAACCATGATATAGTCAGCTCCAATCCTATGACATTTTTTCCGGAATCCAGACCCGCATACCACCGATCTCCCGATTACCCCAGGCATAGTAAGGTATGGCAACCAGTCGGGCAGGGTGAGTGGTTTCCTGAATAGGGAATTTTGTTTGTTGGTAGAGATGCCCGCGCCACCCTTCGATATCAATAAATTGGCCTTTGGCCTCAACCACCATCACCCCATTTAACAGATCACCTTCCCACTTGGTGATAAGAGGTTCATTTTTATCAATTTCAACATCGAGTAATCGCCCCTTTATTTCTTGATCTATGTCCTCAAGACAATAAACAATCGGGCCGCGTTGGATTGCTAAACAACCACGCGTTGCGTCGATGCGTGGATTGGAAATCACAAACATTGGTTCCATCCCTAATTCGAGTTCAATGATATCTTCAACTAGCCATGCCCGTTCCAGGACGAGATATCCTTTCTCAAGACTAAGTTCTTTTACTACTTTCCCATTGATGGATAAAGTTGATTTTTGGCTCCATTCAGGTATCCGCAGAGACAATCCCCATGGCGATTCACCAGATTCCATAACCTTCAGTCTGATAAGTCCTTGCCATGGGTATTCGGTTATCATATTCAGTTTTACATGCTGCTTTGAGGGTAGGTCACAGCTAATTTCCGCAGAGGCATAATGATGGATTTGAATGCCTTTTGCATCATGTGTGGATAGATAATGGGTAAAAGAGGAAAAGAGCCGCATCACATTTGGGGGACAGCAGGCACAATCATGCCATTTGGGACGTTTTTTAAGAAAGGAGATCTCGCTTGGAGGTAGGTCAGTGGATAAGCGCAAATTTTTAGCCTCACGCAGCATTAAAGGGTTAATATAAAAGTAATGACGCCCGTCCAGATCAGGGCTGGCTAAGATATTGTTATAAAGTACCCGTTCCATCTGGTCTGCATAGCGTCCTTCACCGGATGTAAGCAGCATTCTCCAATTCCACATGAGACTGGCTACGCCTGCACAAGTTTCACAATAACCCTGATCGGCAGGCAGTTCATAAGGATCACCAAAAGCTTCACCATCAGAACGTGACCCTAATCCCCCTGTAATATACAGTTTTGTTTCTGTAATATCTTTCGAGAGGCGCAACATGGCATCCAATAAGGCCTGCTCCCCGGTTTCCAGATATAGATCTGTGACCCCTGAAGCCAGATACAACTGGCGAACTGAATGGCCGGCAGCCTCCTTAACCTGGCGCACCGGTACATGGTCCTGATAGTATTCTTGGCCATAAGATCGATGGCCTTTCATCATATTTTGGCCACGCTGGTCAATAAAAAATATTGCCAAATCCAGATATCGAGGCTCGTTCATGAGCCGGTACAACTCAACCAGCGCCATCTCAACCTCCGGATGGCCGCAAGCCCCATGTCTTTTATCCGGTCCAAAAACTGAACAAATATAGTCAGCAAAACGACAGGCAATATATAATAAACGATGATCACTTAATGCACGTTGAAAAGCAACTGCTGCCTGAAACAGGTGTCCGGCACAATATAGCTCATGCCCATTATCCAGGTCTATCCAGGGTTCAGGGGATTCTCTTGTCTGAACATAACTATTTATATAACCATTTGGGCGCTGTGCGGTCGCTATCAGTGAAATGGCCTGATCTGTCATTGAAGACAATTCCTTGTCCGGTTCCTTTCCCATCTCCCATGCCACAGCTTCCAACCATTTATAAATATCTGAATCTTGAAAAACATATCCGCGGTAATTACCTTTGATTGAGCCCGCAGCAATACGCAAGTTGTCAAAGTTGCCAGCCTTTATCAGCATTTCAAAACCAAAATACAGGCTGATTTTTCTATTAACCGTTTGTTTTTTAGTCCAGAAACCTTCATTTAGCGATATGTTCTTTAATTCCATGGTTTTCCAACGAGCGAAAGGGCTTTTCGATGTATCCACAGGACCAAATCCTGAATTCTCAACATTAGTAAGCATGAACGATTCCTATATCATCAAACAGTATGATGGTGGTCCTTCTCAATGATCACTAATATGTCGATCCGAGTGGGAGTATGTCAGTCTCTCATTATGATCGATATCCAAAGTTAAAAATGATAAGCAATTTTCCAAGCAGAACTATTCAAAAATCAATTAGCCTATCATTCTTTTAGATTTTTACCTCTCCATCTGTGGATCATGGGCTCGGGCGGGTTGGTGTGACTGACATGGTATTCAGGCGGTACCTTGCCCGGACTAGCCCCACAGGATTCGCGGATGATCAACTTGCCCTGGACCCGGGTGGGGTCTTGCATTTCATTCTGGTTTTCGAGCCGGTCCAACATCAACTGAGCGGCCAACTTGCCCATCTCAAAACTCGGAGGGCAAACCGTCGTGATCGTCGGCTTGGAAAGACTGGCAATCTCGCGGTCGTCATACCCGACCACGGCCACATCTTCAGGCACGCCAAAACCGGCATCCTGGATGGCATAGATGGCACCCAATGCCATCAAATCATTTGCAGCAAATATCGCCGTCGGCCTGTCGGGTAACTCCAGGAACTTCTTTACAGCCGGGTAGCCGCTTTGGACCTCCCAGGTGCCTTCTGCGACCAAAGCTGGGTCAAAGGAGATGCCATACTGCACCAGGACATCCTGATAACCCAGCAGGCGTTCTATAGATGAGTTCCAGTCATTCGGCCCATTGATTAAGGCAATCCGGCGGTGTCCCAGGTTGACCAAATGTTCGACTGCCAGGCGGGCGCCATAACGATCATCCAAAAGCACTGAATTAGCGTAAGTCCCATTAAAAAGCCGGTAAACAAAAACGTACGGTTTATTGGCCAAATCAAGGGTTTGGTTGGATTCATCACGCCACGATTCCACGAAAATGATCCCATCGATGGACCGGCTGATCAGCTGGTGCACGGCTGCGCTTTCCAGCTCCGAGTCCCAATCCGTGCTAATGATGATGCTGAAATAATTATGCTGTTTGAGATACTCCTGAATACCGCGGATAAGGATGGGAGTAAAGGGGCTGGCAATGTTATAAACCACGAGACCGATCGTGAAGGTCCGGTCTGTTTTGAGACCGCGCGCAGCGATATTCGGGTGATAGCCCATCTGGTCGGCCAGGGCTAGGATGCGCTCCTTGGTGACATAATTGACCCGATGGTCACTATCGGTCAGCGCCCTTGAGACGGTCGAAACGGAACAGCCCGCAGCCTTGGCTAATTCATGTAGAGTAACTGGCATAATCAATATCCTGTATCCAAAAATAGTCAGATGAATTTTTCAGCCTATCTAGGTAATAGACAGGATTATTTTTATTAGAATGTAAAACCATTTCCACAGCGGTGTGTACCGAGAAGATCTGTGAATGCAGGTTGAAGCAGGTATTTGCAGACATTCCTGATATTCAGGAATAATCAGGATCCGGGAGTCGGATGAGACCATATTCATCCACCAGGGTTTTCCTAAAGCCCGCGATTGTCATTGCGAGGAGCATACTTAGCGACAAAGCAATCTCTTGATTGGGCGAAAATTGCTCACCTGCTTTGCACCAAACACAGTGCGGTGCAAGTGTTGACCAGCCAAGAGCGTTGGTCTCGCAATGACAATTTTTAGGGATCCCTAAACTTTGAGATGGCCCTGATTTATCCACATCAAATTCTCCTAATAAGCGATTGTCCCAAGTATAATGCTCATTGGAGCCGTTCTTTGAAGTGTGGTCAGAACATGCGGCAAGCATCGATTGTGCTTCTGAGACGGCTCTCTTTATAACGGGTGGCTTTCGAATTTCCAGCAACTTTGTACCCATATAACTTTTCAAATTCTGCTCCCATACTCAGGCTAGACTTTAGAATTCTCCTGCTTCCCTTCCCCTGGTGATGCGATCAGGGGAAGGGAAATCAAGGAGATTAGTAGAAGGTGCGGCAAGCACCGATTGTGCTCCTGATAAAGGTCTCTTCCGTAAGAGTTTCCAACGACCCTATTACGGAAGGAGCGAGGCTATCGCGTCCGCGGCCGCTTTCATAGCATCTGCAGGCGACTTCTGCCCGGTCAATCCTTCCTGAATCGCTTCCTGGATGTATGCTGAAACTTCAGGCCAGTTGGGTAAAGGCCCACGTGCCTCAGCAGATTCCATTTGCTTTAGGAATACCAGCATGGTGGGATCATCTGCCGACTCTGCCGCGACCTGGGCAAGGACATCCTTCCGGCTGGGGATATAACCCATGCAGTCGGTCAGTTTGGTACCATAAGCAGGATCGGTGACAAACTTCAGGAATGCCCACGCGCCATCTTTCTGTTCGCTAGAAGCAAACATGGCCCAGTTTTCACCACCAAGGGAAGAAGCAGGCTTCTGGGTATAAGGGAGAAGTGCAACCTCCCAATTCAGGTCCGGGGCATCCTTCGGAATGGAATTAACATTCCAGGTGCCGCTGATCATCATGCCTGCTTTGCCGGTGGTAAATTGGGTATAGATTTCGGCAAAACCGTCCGTGATGGCTGTCTTGGGAGCATAACCCTTGTCGACTAGATCCTTCCAAAAAGCCAGCGCAGCAACGGATTCGGGGGAATCGAGGGTCTCAAGAGTGCCACCATTCTGGAGCACCCACGGCAGGAACAAGAATGTGCCGGTCTCATCTTTCTTGGCGAGTAAGGCTGTGCCGTAGACCCCTTTTGCTGGGTCGGTCATCTTTGCTGCCCAGGTTTCGAATTCATCCCACGTCGTGGGGGGCTTATTAATATCCAGGCCGGCGGCCGTGGCCATGTCAGTATTAATCCACAACACCACGGTGTTGCTGCCCAACGGGATGCCGTAGTTCTTGCCATCCCAGATGGTGGAGTTCCACGGGCCAGGGAGGAATTGGTCGCCCTGCCCCCAAGCCTTTACATAGTCGGTAAGATCGGCCAGTGCGCCTGCTGCGGCATATTTCGCATTATCCGGGTTGTCAACGATCATCAAATCCGGCGTAACTCCTCCCGCAATCGCGGTGGTAACCTGCTGGTTGAAGTCTGTGAAAGCCAGGTTCCGGATTTTCAGAACGTATTTTGACTGCGCTGCATTGAAGTCCTCACCGGCAGTTTTTACACATGCTGCTGCCGGCCCGGTGTCGCCATAGTAGGTCCACATGTTGACTTCAGCGGGAGCCGTAGCGGCGGAGGTCGGAAGGAGTGGGTCTATTGCGTCCGCAGCCGCTTTCATAGCATCTGCAGGCGACTTCTGCCCGGTCAATCCTTCCTGAATCGCTTCCTGGATGTATGCTGAAACTTCAGGCCAGTTGGGTAAAGGCCCACGTGCCTCAGCAGATTCCATTTGCTTTAGGAATACCAGCATGGTGGGATCATCTGCCGACTCTGCCGCGACCTGGGCAAGGACATCCTTCCGGCTGGGGATATAACCCATGCAGTCGGTCAGTTTGGTACCATAAGCAGGATCGGTGACAAACTTCAGGAATGCCCACGCGCCATCTTTCTGTTCGCTAGAAGCAAACATGGCCCAGTTTTCACCACCAAGGGAAGAAGCAGGCTTCTGGGTATAAGGGAGAAGTGCAACCTCCCAATTCAGGTCCGGGGCATCCTTCGGAATGGAATTAACATTCCAGGTGCCGCTGATCATCATGCCTGCTTTGCCGGTGGTAAATTGGGTATAGATTTCGGCAAAACCGTCCGTGATGGCTGTCTTGGGAGCATAACCCTTGTCGACTAGATCCTTCCAAAAAGCCAGCGCAGCAACGGATTCGGGGGAATCGAGGGTCTCAAGAGTGCCACCATTCTGGAGCACCCACGGCAGGAACAAGAATGTGCCGGTCTCATCTTTCTTGGCGAGTAAGGCTGTGCCGTAGACCCCTTTTGCTGGGTCGGTCATCTTTGCTGCCCAGGTTTCGAATTCATCCCACGTCGTGGGGGGCTTATTAATATCCAGGCCGGCGGCCGTGGCCATGTCAGTATTAATCCACAACACCACGGTGTTGCTGCCCAACGGGATGCCGTAGTTCTTGCCATCCCAGATGGTGGAGTTCCACGGGCCAGGGAGGAATTGGTCGCCCTGCCCCCAAGCCTTTACATAGTCGGTAAGATCGGCCAGTGCGCCTGCTGCGGCATATTTCGCATTATCCGGGTTGTCAACGATCATCAAATCCGGCGTAACTCCTCCCGCAATCGCGGTGGTAACCTGCTGGTTGAAGTCTGTGAAAGCCAGGTTCCGGATTTTCAGAACGTATTTTGACTGCGCTGCATTGAAGTCCTCACCGGCAGTTTTTACACATGCTGCTGCCGGCCCGGTGTCGCCATAGTAGGTCCACATGTTGACTTCAGTGCCAGTCGAAGCAGCGGTATCAGGAGCTGAAGTGGCGGGAGCTGAAGTGGCGGGAGCTGCTGTGGTAGGTTCTAGAGTAGCGGTAGGTGATGTACAACCTGTCGCGATGAGTACGAGCACCAATGTTGCTAGAATCAGAATTCTCGAATTGAATTGCTTGAACATGTACATTTCTCCTTTCAGTAGATCTTGGTTGGAACGATCAAGAACAGCGAAAAACACACAACCAAACATCACCTCCTTCTCAAAGATAAGTCTTCATTTCACAGATCCAGATGTTAGGCCACTGACAAATTGGCGCTGCAAAAACATGAATGCAACTACTGCTGGAATTGCCACGAGAGTTGAAAATGCCATCATGGTATCGAAATTGGATTTATACATGCCTATAAATTGGAAAACGCCTAACGAAACAGGTTGCATCTCAGTTTTTGGCAAGAAAGATAAGGCAAAGACGAACTCACCCCAGGCTGTCAGGAAAGAGAAGACACCTACGGCGACCAAGCCTGCCCTTACCAGGGGAAGGATGATGAACCACAATACTTGGATCCTCGAACCGCCATCGATCCATGCTGCTTCTTCTAGGGTGTCTGGAATTTGTAAAAAACTTGTTCGCAGGATAATGATTGCAAATGGTAAGGCAAGGGCCGTGTCCGCAAAAATTACACTTAAATATGTGCTATACAGACCAAACCTTTTGAACAGCACGAATAGAGGAATGACAAGCAAAACGCTGGGCAACATTTGTGCGACTAGCAGGAAAAGCAGGTAGGCACTCCGCCCGCGAAATTTGAAACGTGATAGTGCATAGGCACCCGGGACAGCCAAGAGGAACACCAGGATGGTAGTCCACGTGGCAATGTATAAAGAGTTCTTAAAATAAACCAAAGTGTTGATATAAAGATCGGGCCTATTGGTATGCATGCCCAAAATGGATCGATAACTATCTAATTGCGGGGATGAAGGAAATAACACGGGCGGCTTTTGGAAAATTTGCTCCACGGGTTTTAACGATGTTGATACCATCCAAAACAACGGAATGATGTAAATCACACATGCGAATAACCCCAAAGCAAACCTTGAGGAGGTCTCTATCTTTTTTCGGCTCACAATTTCTCCTCACCATAAGTGAATTTAAGATAGAGTACTGCAGCAATAAGAAGTATCGCCAGAATGATTACGGACACAGCTGCACTCTGTCCAAAGTTGAAATTAATAAAAGAAAGTCGGTAAGCAAGAGTGGGCAGGACTTCCGTTGCTGTTCCCGGGCCTCCTTTGGTCATGATCCAAATAATGTCAAATACGCGTAATGTGTAAATGAACCCTAACATCAAGACTGCCATGATGGTTGATTTAAGTAGGGGAAGAGTAATGTAAAAAACTTTTTGCCATCCGTTCGCCCCATCAACTGTAGCTGCTTCATATATATCTTCTGGAAGTCCTGCGATACCCGCACTCAGCAGAATTACGTTGAAGGGGATCCCAAGCCAGATATTTGAGATAATGACAGCGGCCATAGCTGTATTGGTTTGGAAGAACCAGGCTATGGGTTCATTAACAATCCTTAAAGAGGTCAACAGGAAATTTACCAAACCATAATCCAGGTTGAACAACCACAGGAAGATTGTTCCGGTGACCACAGATGGGACTAGCCAGCCCGAAAGCAAGACACCTCTCATCACATTGTGTAAGTGAAAAGCTTTATTAAGCAGGATCGATAATCCTAGCCCGATCGTAAATTGAAAAAGAATGGAGAAAAAAGTAAAAACCAATGAATGTATTAGAGCGCTTTTAAGTTGGGGGTTGCCAAGTATTGCAAAATAATTCTGAAGCCCGATAAATTGTGCCTTGCCAGATACCAGAGTCTCAAGATTGTACTTTTGAAACGAGATCAAAATGCTGTATAGTATTGGAAGGCCCAGGATCGCGCCTAGGAATAAAACAGATGGAAGAATAAAGAAATAAGGGGTTAGTTTTTCGCGTGAGGGGAATATTATTCTTCTGCGTAGGAAATTCTTGGCTGAGAGAGAACGCATATAAAATTCCTTTTCTTGGACCAGAAGTTTCAAACGAAAATAATATGGACGCCTACAGAAATAATGGAAATACGGACGGATCCTCCATTTTCCAAATCGATTCTAAAATCAACCTCCGCGATTCTCTCTATCTAAACAATCTATAGCCAAAACAGTCTATAAAATTGGAAATAATCCAGAATGGCAAACGTTCTCCATTAAGGTGAATTATAATGGCAAACGTTTGCCTTGTCAATAGCGAAAATTCCAGCGTAAATTCCAGATTTGGCTTTGGGGTGTCAATATTGATATCAATAGGGTGTTTTGCTAGTATGGGAAAGCCAAAGCTTTGATATGGGTGAAATATGGCTCGCCCAATAGGCATTTGAAATAAATGCACAAGTTAAGTCTGGTCAATTTACTGATCAAACTAAAAAACAACACCCATAAGGTATGGGCAGAGTATGGGCATAGTAATTTTCAATAGCGAATTGACCCGGTAACTGACATTGACCATTTCAATATCTGGGAGTTATGGATGTGAAGAGGTCTGAATACAATCCCCTGCTGGGGCTCTCAACCAAAAAAACCTCCCAACATCGGAGCATCTTCTCAATGAGTGTGGAGAGATTCGGATAGATCCCCTTATGGGGACTCTCAACCAAAACAAAAAGAAGCCTAGATAGTAAAGCATCTAAGCGAGTGTGGAGCGGATCGAACGCCAAACCATTGGCTTATAAGGACAATATCCTGCCACCAACTGATTAAGAATTATGTAATCCAAGTCTGAATATAAACGTTGATTCAACTCTTCAATTATACGTTGACCACGATTTTAGTTTTTATCCCCAACACCAAGCCCTTACCCCCATATGTAGGCATTTTAAACAGAATACCCTCACTACTGGGGGTATTGATTATAAGGCGATCCACTAGATTGACCTTTTGTGTCCGTATTGCGATTTATATTTTCTTATGAAGATACTGGCTTAAAATCCATGGATATTCGGGACATTTGTCCATATCCATTCGGGACATCTGCCCATCGACTTTTATCAAAAAAAGAAATATAC
>CAZXPK010000057.1:0-20901 GCA_964642565.1 uncultured Anaerolineaceae bacterium | reverse complement strand
TCTAGCATTGAAATTTAGGTGTATTGAAGATTGCCACGCTGCAAGAAGAGCGCTTGCGGCTCGCATATCGCTCAACAACCATTCGCGATACGGGATGACAATATTCATTACCATTGTCCGATCTTTTGTCCGAAGGTCAAGGTGACACTTGATTGATCGGCAAAAATGGAATATAGTAATTTCTGAGGACGGATCAGCATGAAGCAAATGACCAAGGGTTCAGCATGGCTAATCAGCCTGGGATTCATCGTATTGCTGGCAGGCTGTAAAGTGAATGATGCTGCACCCGCCTCGGAAGGAGGAATGGATATGACCATACAAATCACAAGCACGGCTTTTAGTGAGGGCGGGAAAATCCCTCGAATTTACACCTGCGATGACCAAAACGTGTCCCCACCCTTAGCATGGACGGGGGTCCCCACTACTACGGTTAGCCTGGGGCTCATCATGGATGATCCCGATGCACCCTCGGGCACCTGGGTGCACTGGGTGCTGTACAACCTCCCACCCGATCTCACCCACCTGGAGCAGGGTAAGACCGGCAGCGGGACGGATGGAAAGAACGATTTCAGTCGCCTGGGGTATGGGGGGCCATGCCCTCCACGCGGTTCCACTCACCGCTATAATATTAAGCTCTATGCCCTGGATACCCGCCTGGATTTAAAATCAGGTGCCTCCAAGGCTCAAGTGGAGAGCGCCATGCGGGGGCATATCCTGGCACAGGGTCAATTGATGGGTAAGTACTCGAGGTAAAAAAAAGAAGATTGCAGAATGGCGCAATCTTCCACGGGTAAAATCGGACCTGGTAATTTACCGCCGTTCAGGAATGGGGATATTTACCAAGCCCTGGTGCCAGCAGGGATGCTCCTCCATCTATAACAATCACCTGCCCGCGGATCATGCTGGCAGCCGGTGAGCACAGGAAAGCCACTACATTGGCGATATCCTGCGGGTTCACCAGCCTGCCTGCTGGAGTGACGTCGGCGGCTTTTTCCGCCAGATGCACGTCTGTGCGGACCATCTCAAAGTGTTGCAGGGCCTCTGTGAGCACCATCCCCGGTGAGACGGCATTGACCACGATATTCTTGGAGGCCAGCTCAACCGCCAGATAACGGGTGATGGCTTCAATGGCCGCCTTGCTGGCACCCACCACGACATAATCGGGCAGCACCCTACCCGCTCCGGGGCTGGATATGGTAACAATCACACCACCTCCACGCTTTTCCATCAAGGGTACGGCATGCTGCGCAGCAAAGAGCAGTGAACGGGCATTGATGTTCATCGTCCAATCCCACCCCTTGGCTCTCTGCTCCATCACCGATCGGTTATAACCCGAGGCTGCATTATGGATGAAATAATCCAACCCATGGAATTCCTGCTCGATCGTCTCAAACAGGCGATCGATATCCTCGATCTCGCCCATGTTGGCTTTGACCACCAGGCATTTCCGACCCATTTTGCGGATACTTACTGCAGTTTGCTCAGCGGGTAGCCGATTGCGAAAATAATTGACCACCACATCTGCCCCCAGGCTGGCAAAATGCAACGCAATCGCCGATCCAATCCCACGCCCCGACCCACTGACGAGCGCAACTTTATTATCGAACATTGCCGTCAGAAGGTCGTAAATTATGGTAGCGCGAGCGGATGTCAAAAACCCTCAAGGCGGCTTCGATCTTTATCCCGGTATCCATTTTACTCTGGCCAATTCGCCGGTCCTCAAAGTAAATCGGGATTTCTTTTATGCGATAACCCAATCTCTCTGAGAGGTAGCACATTTCCACTTGAAATATATAGCCGTTGGATCGGATGCGCCCCAAGCCGATGTTCTGCAAGGCTTTGGCTTTCCAGCATTTGAACCCGGATGTGGCGTCTTTTGTTTTTGTCCCCAGGATAAACCGCACCCAGACTGAATTCGCCCACCAGCTCAAAAAGCGCCGGTACCAACTCCAGCGCTCGTCCAGCCGACCACCTTTCACGTAACGTGAACCGACGACCACCTCATAATCTGGGATCAATGCAATAAATTGCGGGACGTAGCTGGGTGAATGCGAGAAATCGGCATCCATATGGATGATGTATTGGGCACCATATTCGATTGCCCAATTGATCCCCTGGACGTAGGCCGTCCCCATTCCCAGCTTACCAGTCCGGTGCATAATATGAAACCGGCCAGGGTATTTGAGCACTAATTGGTCAGCCAGCTGTCCGGTTCCATCAGGAGAGGCATCATCCACCACCAATAGCTCAAGCCCATCGATACCCAACTCGAAGAGAGCAGAGGTGATGTTTGCAAGGTTTTCAGCTTCATTATAAGTTGGGATAACGACGACCGTCTTTGGCATAAGTATATTTTACAACTTTTTTGCATCCTGCCAGTATCTTTCCATTTCATCCAGAGACAAGTCGTTGATCGTTTTTCCCTGCAAGCGGGCAGATTGCTCGATGTATGCGAATCGATTTCGAAAGCGAGTGTTGGTTTCACGCAAGGCGGATTCTGCATCAATCTCGTAATGGCGTGCCAGGTTTACCACTGCAAACAGCAAATCCCCCAACTCATCCGAACGGGAAACCAGGTCTTCCGCATTCAACAGCTCATGGCATTCTTCGTTGATCTTTTCCACCACCCCGCGAATATCCGGCCAGTCGAAGCCCACCCGGGCTGCCCTGCGCTGGATTTCTTCGGCTTGGGAAAGGGCTGGTAGAGCCAGTGGCACGCCATCCAGCAAGCCTTTTTCAGGTCCACCATTTTCAATGTGTTCCTCTGAGCGTTCGGCTGCTTTTAGCTTCTCCCAATTCTGGAGCACGCTGTCTACCCCCTCAACTTTCCAGTCTCCAAACACGTGTGGGTGGCGGCGGATGATCTTGTCATAGATACTCTTGAATACCTGGGCGAGGTTGAATTCTCCGTACTCATTGGCGATCTGCGCATGCAGGGTGATCTGCAACAATAAGTCACCGAATTCCTCCCGCATTTGAGACGGATCATCAGCATCCAAGGCTTCCAGGGCTTCATAGGTTTCTTCCAACAGGTTGGTGCGCAGGGTCTGATGGGTCTGCTCCCGGTCCCAGGGGCATCCATTTGGGGCACGTAAATGAGCAATAATCTCCTGGAATGCTTCGAATGAGGTTCCTTTTTCCAAAGGTGGCACGTACAAACTGGTCAACAACCCGATGGTTTGGCTATGGTAGATGGCATGCAAGGGAAGTTCTTCCACCAGCTCCTGAGAGGTGCCAGCGCCATGAACCAGCCTGACCGGGTGCTCATCCGGATAGGTTTCCATGAGGGTCAGCTTGACCTCATTGGCAACTGCTCTGGAATGGATCTGTGCGATCAGCGCGGGAGCATCGGGTGGAAAGGGTGGCACATGGGCGGTGGAGAGCTCCAATGCATCCAGGATTGCCAGATGTGGTAGTGGGTCGATACCCAAGGCAGCGAATGTGGGCTCGATGAAGCTCAATCCGTCGATGACCTGGACGGAAATCCCTTCCAGCCGGGCGCGACGGGCAATCTCAGGGCAGGTGGCTTCAGCCACATATGGGTGACCCGGAACTGCATATACAACACCCTGGGGTTGCTTACCGAGCTCCAATATCCGCTCGATGATATGCGCATAGACATCATTATAAGAAGGGTACTGGTCATAGAGAGCATCAAAGGAATGAATTTGCATAGAGGATGGAAAGCCAGACACAGTCGGGTGCTGGCGAGTACGCAGGTAGATCTCGGATGTGCTTTCGAGGATCTGCCATGCTTGACGTGTGAGGAGGGTTGGGTCACCGGGGCCAAGACCGAGTAATATTATTTTCGATGCCATAGGACCTCTGGATAACATTGGAGGGCCGTTTTCTCACGGTCCAATTAAAAAGTAATGCGTAAAACGAGAGCCCAGAAGCCACGTTTGTACGCATTACGGCTGGTTTCAATAATTTAACGCTTGGTGTATGTAGGAGCCTTGCGGGCGCGCTTGAGACCGGGTTTCTTGCGTTCTTTAACACGCGCATCCCGAGTCAGAAAGCCTCCCTTACGCAAGATCGAGCGGGCATCCGGCTTCATAATGAGCAAGGCACGGGCGAGTCCCATCATGATGGCATCTGTCTGACCCGTGGTCCCACCACCATTGACTATTGCGGTGATATCCAGGGTATTGCGGGCTTCACCGACGGCTTGCAGTGGGGCGGTGATGGTTTCAACATCACCTTTCCTGCCAAAATATTCCTCCAAGGTTTTTTGGTTGACCGTGAATACTCCCGTGCCACTGGCGATACGTACTCGTGCAGTGCTCTCCTTGCGACGACCAATTCCTTCATAATACTGAGCTGTCATACTCACTCCTTAATCTCTACTTACACCCTAATCCACCAGCCTGGGATTTTGCACTGTATGGGGGTGTTCGGGACCAGCATATACTCTCATCTTCTTGATCAACGACCGTCCATACTTGTTATGCGGCAGCATGCCCCAAACAGCGCTGCGGATAACGCGTTCGGGGTGCTTGGCAAGCTGCTGCCTGAGGGTGATGGACTTAATGCCGCTCGGATATCCGGTGTGATGGTAATAGATTTTATCTTCCATCTTATTGCCACTCGCTTTGATATTTTCTGCATTAATCACGATGACAAAATCACCCGTTTCAACGCCGGGGGTGAAGTTGGGCTTATTCTTGCCGAGCAAAATGCTGGCTATTTGGGTGGCAAGACGACCAATGTACTTATCCTTGGCGTCTACCAGGACCCACTCATTGCTTATCTCGTTCTTTTTTGGGACGTATGTCTTTTGCACGTCATCTTTCTCCAAATTTTCGACAGAGTACTTTCACTGTGACCAGTTTCAGCTTCTGTCAACAGATTTTTTATCCCTTTTCCTCAGCCAAACGGAAGGTTTCAGGCGGGTAATATACTTCTGCCAGGATCAAACCCTGGGCAGGAGCAAGTCCATGAACCATAAAGCTCGCTGGGCTTTGCCCTTGTTCTCCACGACTATTGACATCCGCACCAGTCTCCAGAGCCTGGTGCAACTCTTCAACAGGCAGCTTTCCTTGAGCGATCATAACCTGCATAAAGACCACTCGACGCACCATATGGTAAAGAAAAGCCTGGGCAGCGATCTCAAAAACGAGATAGGGTGCTTCCGGCATCCAGTCTGCTTGCAACACTGCTCGGACGGTATTGCCTCCGGTTTGAGGTGGGGTGCCGAAGGCGCCATAATCGTGCGTACCTATCAGTGGACGAGCCGCGGCTTGCAAGATATTGATGTCCACAGCAGGCCAAACACGCCAAGCATAAGGTTCTAACAGCGGGTTGCGCACGGACTGGCAATAGATACGGTATAAATACTTGCGCCAGCTGGCATCGTAGCGTGGGTGAAAGGATTGACAGACCTGTTTCACTTCACTGGCAACCACGTCAGCAGGTAGGTGTGAATTCAATGCAGTCTGAAGATCCGGTGGACCATGCTTCCAATCCAGCTCAAACGCAATCACCTGACCGGTGGCATGCACACCTGTATCTGTACGCCCGGCTGCCAGGATGGTTTTTCCCTGCCAGTTGAGTTTGCGTAAGGCATCTTCTACCACACCCTGTACACTGCGAACTTTGGCCTGCCGTTGAAAGCCCTTGAAATGCGAGCCGTCGTAGGCGAGGATAACTTGGTAACGTTCCATGGATGGCTGGTGAATTTATGCCATTCGGCGAATTTATCGCCTGCTTCATCCACCATTCGACTCATCGTCGACTATTCTTCAATCAACTCAATCAGCACCATTTCTGCATTGTCACCCAGGCGAGGACCCAGCTTGTGAATGCGGGTATAGCCGCCAAGGCGTTCAGCATAACGAGGTGCAATATCGTCAAACAATTTGACCACCGCTTTAGGATTACTCAGACGAGCTGCCGCGAGCCTGCGGGCATGCACCATCTTGGCATCGCCTTCCTTGATACCATGCTTTGCCATAGTGATCAAACGTTCAGCCTGACCGCGTATTGCCAGGGCTTTTGCCTGGGTGGTCTCGATACGCTCGTGTTCGATCAATTGCGCAATAAGAACTCGGCGCAAAGCGGCGCGGTCATCCTTTTTACGGCCAAGTTTTTTTCCTGCCTTTTGATGTCGCATATCCAATTACTCCGCTTCTTCTTCTTTTTGATCTCGGAGATAGCCCTTCTCACGCATCTTTTGACGTAATTCGTCCAGGCTTTTCTCACCAAAGTTCCGGATGGACATGACCGCTTCTTCACCTTTATCGAGAAGCTCCAAGACTTCTCCAACGGTGGTAATCCCGGTGCGCTTGAGCGAATTGAACACCCTGACCGAGAGGTCAAGATTTTCAATGGGTGTTTCGATCATTTCACTGGTGAGGTGATCCTCCTCGCTAGCCTCTTCGGTGAGTGATGCCAGAGTTTCCTCGCTGATCCCTGCCAGATGGCGCAGGTGATCGATCAGAATTTTAGCGGAGGTGCTCAATGCATGTTCTGGAGTGGTCGTACCGTCTGTCCAGATCTCCAGGATGAGTTTATCGTAATTTGTGCTTTGCCCAACTCGGGAAGAGCTGACTTCCCAATTCACCCGCCGCACGGGACTGTAAATGGCATCTACCGGCAGCTCACCGATGGGTAGGCGACCCGTGCGATCGTCTGCAGGGGAATATCCCCGACCACGTTCCATGGTCATATCGATCTCCAGATTGGCCTTAGGATCGTCCACCGTAAACAGGTAGAGCTCAGGGTTGACAATCTCGACATCCGGGTTAGCAGAAATATCTGCAGCGGTTACCGTACCATCTCCTTGAACTGCAAGATGGAGATGAGCGGTATCCACATCCATCAAACGCATACGCATTTGCTTAATCTGCAACATCACCCGGATGACATCCTCACGGACGCCAGGGATCTCACTGAATTCATGCTGCACATCCGCGATGCGAATGGATGTTACTGCCACACCGTCCAAGGAAGAAAGTAAGACACGCCGCAGGGCATTGCCGAGCGTAATGCCATAGCCATGTTCCAATGGACTGATGACGAACTTGCCGTAGTTGCGAGCTTCAGCTTCCCGCTCGATCTTCGGCGTTACCATGTTACTTAGTCCTAACACAGTTCACCTCTTCCCCCGCGCCTGGGATTATCTCGAGTAATATTCAACGATCAATTGTTCGCCAAGGTTGGCGTCAATTTCCGAACGCTCAGGCATGCGAACCACTGTCCCGGCAAGCTCTTTTAAATCGCGGCTCAGCCAATTGGGAACATTACGGTCTTCCACCAGGTCTGCCAGCTCTTTGAAATACGTCCGCTTGCGAGAGCTGGGGCGAACGGAAACAACATCACCGACAGCAACGGTCATGGAAGGCACATCCGTGCGCTGTCCATTGACAATAAAATGTCCATGGGTGACCAGGAGGCGTGCCTTTGCCCGACTGTCTGCATATCCGAGACGGTAAACGACATTATCCAGCCGGCTCTCGAGAATTTGCAGCATGGTCAATCCAGTCAATCCACGTCGTTTCAGGGCAGTGGCATGGTAGCGCCGGAATTGGCGCTCCAAGACACCATATACACGGCGAGCCTTCTGTTTGGCACGCAGCTGACGTGCATAGTCAGATTCACGTTTGCGGCGGAATTGAGCGCTCTTGCCATGCAACCCTGGGGGATAGCCACGCCGCTCGAACGAGCACTTGGGCGAGTAGCATCGAGCACCCTTCAGGAATAATTTCTCACCTTCTCGCCGGCACAATTTACATACTGGCCCACGATACTTTGCCATAAATTCTTACCTCTTCCTTGTTGTTAATGTTAATTAGACACGGCGCTTTTTCGGAGGCCGGCAGCCGTTGTGTGGAACAGGGGTCACATCAGTGATCGAAGTCACCTTCATACCTGAGGTTTGCACGGCCCGAATGGCATTCTCGCGACCAGGGCCAGGACCTTTGACGTAAATTTCAACTTCTTGCATCCCCAATGATTGAGCATTTTTCATTGCCACTTCAGCTGCCACGCGGGCTGCATAGGGCGTACTCTTGCGAGAGCCTTTGAAGCCAGAAGCACCCGCGGAGGCACTGGTGACGGCATTTCCTTGAGTATCAGTGATCGTGACGATCGTGTTGTTAAACGTCGCCAGGATGTGTACCTGCCCCGAGGACAGGAGACGCTTGGTCTTACGTGTGGATTTTCGGCGTCCAGTTGTTACAGTTTGTGCCATAATACCTCGCTATATACTCCGTTAACTCCGTAAACTCTGTAAACTTCGTAAACTTCGTAAACTACGTTTATTATTTCTTGGTTGCGCCACGCCGTCTGCCGCGACCAGCAACCGTCTTCTTGGGACCTTTACGTGTGCGAGAGTTTGTTCGCGTACGCTGCCCTCGAACGGGTAAGTTCCGCCGGTGACGGAGGCCACGATAGCTACCAATCTCAATTAAACGTTTGATATTCATTTGAACAGAACGGCGCAAGTCGCCCTCGACTTTATAATGCTGACCGATATAATCGCGTAACAAGCCAACTTCCGCATCAGTCAGATCTTTAACGCGGATATCAGGGCTTACCCCTGTGGCGCTCAGGATCTCTCTTGAATGTGAATCCCCAATACCAAAGATATAGGTCAGTCCAACCTCAACCCGTTTATTGCGTGGTAGATCAACACCTTCGATTCTTGCCATAAGTCCTATCCTTGTCGTTGCTTATGTTTGGGATTCTCGCAAATGATGTATAAACGACCTTTGCGTTTAACGACCTTGCATTTCGAGCAACGCTTTCGTATTGACGATGATACTTTCATAAACCTTACTCCTCGCGGCCACCAAGTGTATCCGTATAGCCAAAGACCTGATTATACTTGTCAACGCACCTGCCGTCCAGTACGAATTAGGGCAGGGTCAATATGAGAGCCTCACCCTCGGTAATAGCGACGGAATGCTCCCAATGTGCGGTGAGGGAACTATCCGCCGAGACAACTGTCCATTGGTCTGGAAGGACTTTCGTTTGAGACGTCCCGACCAGAACCATTGGCTCTAAAGCGATGGTCATACCCTGGCGTAGAATTTGACCTCTGCCGGCGATGCCATAGTTAGGCACCTGGGGGCCTTCGTGCATTTGCCGGCCAACTCCATGACCCGTGTACTCGCGGGTGACATAGAAACCAGTGCTCTCCACAAATTCCTGGATGGCTGCTGATACATCACCGACCCGATTATTCGCCCGCATCTTGTTTATGCCTACATAAAGTGCCTGCTCGGTGACTTCGATCAGCCGTTGGGCTACGGGGGAAATATCACCAACGCCAATCGTGATGGCAGAATCTCCCACGAAACCCTCAAAGGTCGAGCCGCAATCTATTGAGACGATATCGCCTGCCTGCAATTTACGCTTACCAGGGATACCATGGACCAGCTGCTCATTAATACTCACACAGATGGATGCCGGGTACGGGTAGTGGCCAGGATATCCCTTGAAGGTAGGGGTGGCTCCATGCTTCCGGATCACTTCCTCCGCGGCTGCATCCAGCTCTGCGGTCGTGACCCCTGGGCGAATGAGCTGACGCACAGCATTCAAAGCTTTAGCATTGATGCGACCGGCTTCTCGTAGAGTGGCAATCTCTTGCTCGCTTTTTATGATGATATTACGTTCCCAGCTCATGATTTCCCGTTTTCCTGTAATGAGAAGAGCAGGTCTTTAGTGACTTGCTCGATAGGTTTTTTCCCATCTACTTCAATCAATACACCATGTTGACGGTAATATTCGATCAAAGGTTGCGTTTGTTCCAGATATACATGGATACGACGTTTTACTGTTTCAGCCTTGTCGTCCTCACGTTGGTACAATTCCGATCCGTCAAAATCACAAACCCCTGGTAGCTTTGGCGGATTATATTTTTCGTGAAAGACATGCCCTGATGCTCGACAGGTCCACCGACCGGCAAGACGCTCAATCAGAACATCTTCGGGGACGCAGATATACGGTACATTTTTGACCTGTCCGCCCATAGCGGATAGCATGGTTGCTAATGCTTCTGCCTGGGCAGGGGTGCGTGGAAATCCATCCAATAAAGCGCCATCCAGGCAATCAGAGCGTGACAACCGTTCCCGGATCATAGCAATCGTGACATCATCGGGTACCAGCTCACCTTTGTTAATGAACACAGCAGCCAGCTTACCCAGCTCGGTCTGGTTCTTCAGATGTTCCCTGAAAATATCCCCGGAGGAGATATGGGGCAGGTGAAGCCTGGCGGAAATAGCTTCAGCCTGAGTACCTTTCCCTGCTCCTGGGGGACCGAGTAAGACGATGAACCTGGTCATTACAAATCTCTTACCTTACCAGTAACGAGTCGTCATAGCCGTGCAGTTTTAGATCAGCATCGATGTTGAAGAATACATCGCGCACGACTCCGACAACAATCAATAAACCGGAAGAGGAAGTTAATAATAAACCGGTGCTCTTACCGAATGGTACTACCAATCCCACCAGCCATGGCAGGACGGCGACAATTCCGAGGAAGACAGCACCGGGCAAGGTGATGCGACGCAGCACACGTGTGAGATATTTTTGTGTAGGATTACCCCGTGAGACGCCCGGGATTTGTGCGCCAACCTTCTTCAAGTTTTCGCCATAGTTTTGTTGAGCAAACAAGACGTCAGTATAGAAGAAGGAGAAAAAGACCACCATAAAGAAGTACATGATCCAATAGGTATTCCCGGAGCCACCGAACAAGTTGACTACACCCGATGCAAATTTAGCAATCGTCGCATTCTTTGCCCCTGTGAAGAAGCTAGCGATGATGGACGGGAAGGTGAGCAAGGATTGAGCAAAGATGATGGGGATCATGCCTGCCATATTGACCATCAGAGGCAGCGTACCTTTGACCGGCATAGACATGCGGCTGCCTACACGGCGTCCGGGATACATAACAGGTACATTTCGACGCCCCTGCTGAACGACGACAATTGCAAAAATAGTGATCAGGCTGAGTAAGAGCATGAAGATCAAACCAATCCAACGGGTGGTCGCATCAGCAACAATACCCTGGATCGTGGCTGGGATACGGGCAACGATGCCAGCAAAAATGATCAGCGACAGACCTTGATTACGCAATCCATATTCAGAGATCAACTCACCCAACCAGATACCGAACATGGTCCCGGCCGTCATGCTAACAATGATGGTTAGAGAAGGCAAGAAATAACTGAATCCAAAATTTTGTATGACGGGTGACAAACCAATTTGGGTGGCTGAGTTGTTGAATATGTTGACTTGCCCAATGGCTTGTAAGGCTGCCATGGGTACTGCCAGGTAATAAGTCCACTTTTCCTGCCACTTTTGACCTTCGCGAGGATCCTCTTCCATCTTCTTCTGCAAGGAGGGGATGATGGGTGTTAGAAGCTGGAGGATGATCTGAGCCGTAATGTAAGGATATACACCCATTGCCAGAACAGAGAAGCGGGAAACCGTACCACCAGAGAGCAAGTCCAGGATATTGATCAGATTACCCGTCGCCCCACCTGCGCTCAAAATCTGAGCCATCACTTCCTTGTTGGCTCCAGGTACAGGGACATGGCTAGCCAAGCGATAAATCGCCAGGATAAGCAGGGTAATTAACAGCTTCCTGCGGATATCATGTGCTGACCATAGATAACGCCAGGCAGACCGCTTCATAATTATAAGCTCCTTATCATCAACCTCACGATTTAATGATTTCTACGCTTCCACCAGCTGCTTCAACTTTCGCCTTTGCACCGGCGGTGATACGGTGAACATTGATTTTCAAGGCAGTCTTGAGCTCACCGCGACCTAAAATGACTACAGGATTGGCTGGTTTGCGAAGCAATTGAGCCTCGGCAAGAGAATCAGGCGTGATTTCGGTTTCAGCAGGGAATTGTGCCAGCTGGTCGAGATTTATCTCGTTATACTCAATCCGGGACAAGGGTGTGAAGCCTTCACCACGCTTAAAGGGTAAACGACGAAAAAACGGCAGGTTGCCACCCTGATTATATTGGCGAACAGGTTTTCCAGCGCGGGCACCCTGACCCTTGGTGCCTCGACCAGCCGTCTTACCCCTGCGGGAAGCGGTACCACGTCCAACACGAATGCCTTCTTTCTTGGCTCCAACTTGTGGTTTAAGATCATGAAGCTTCATTTATTTTTCCTCCACCACAACCAAATGGGCGACTTGGTAGAGCATACCACGAAGGGTAGGAGAGTCTACATGTTCCACGGTCTGGTGTAAATGCTTGAAGCCCAAAGCTCTAACAGTAGCCTTGTGCTCTTTAGAATATCCAATCGCGCTGCGGACCAAGGTGACCCGGAGAATCTTCTCTTTGGGTGCTTTTTTGCTAGGCATTCTTCCTCCGTTCCCAGAAGGGAGTCACATCCTTGATATCTTTTCCACGACGGGCGGCTTCTTCCTTGGGGGATTTGAGTGAATCCAATGCCTGCATCGTAGCATAAACTACATTCAGCACATTACTGCTGCGTAGTGATTTTGTCAGGATGTCAGATATTCCAACAGCCTCCAGGACGGCGCGTACACCGCCGGCAGCAATGACACCTGTACCGGGTGATGCTGGTTTCAATAAAACTTCTGCTCCACTAACCCGCCCGATTATTTCATGCGGAATGGTCTTGCCATACAGCCAGACCTTGTGCATATCACGGTGGGCTTTTTCAGAGGCTTTGCGCATCGCATCGGGGACAGTATTGGCTTTGCCAACACCGATACCCACGCTGCCATTATTATCACCGACGACCACGGTGACGCGGAAAGAAAACCGGCGTCCACCCGAAACAACTTTGGCTACACGTCCAATCTCAATCACGCGTTCGTCTAATTCTTGCATTTCAAATTCTGCAGTTGGATAATCTGTCATGCTTTTCTCCATGTGCCTTTGGGATTAAAACTTCAGCCCGCCTTCGCGCGCACCTTCTGCCAAAGCTTTTACACGCCCGCTGTACTTATAACCACCCCGATCGAATGAGACAACCTGGATGCCTTTGCTCAAAGCGCGTTCAGCCACCGTTTTGCCCACCAGATGGGCTTTCTCGGCTTGCTTAAGTCCCTTCACCTGCTCCCGAAGGGCAGGATCAACTGTGGAAGCAGACACCAAAGTATTGCCCGCTTCATCGTCGATCACCTGTGCATAGATACCACTTAAGCTTCGAAAAACACTCAAGCGGGGGCGTGCAGGCGTCCCAAAGATATCTTGCCGAACGCGCGTATGGCGTCGGTTGCGTGCTGCAGAACGTGTTTTCTGATTGCTAGCCATAGTTTTATGCCTTACCCGACTTACCAGCCTTACGGCGGATTCTTTCTTCTAAATATTTAATACCCTTACCCAGATAAGGCTCAGGAGGCCGCTGTTTGCGAATGTAATCAGCCATTTGACCGACTTTTTGCTTATCCGGACCCATTACCTTGATCTGGCGAGTTTTTGGATCTGTTTCAAATGAAATACCAGCTAGAGGCTCAACGACAATTGGATGAGAATATCCAAGGTTGAGCACCAAGTTCTTGCCTTGCACTTCCGCACGATAACCTACGCCATTGATCTCCAAAATCCTCTCAAAACCCGTGCTTACCCCAGTCACCATGTTTTGGATCAGGGCACGGGTTGTGCCATGTAATGCACGGTGAGCTCTATCATCTGATGGGCGTTTCACATTAATTACACCATTTTCAAGTGAAAATGAGATATCCTGAGAAAAGGTATACTCCAAGGCTCCTTTTGGACCTTTAACCTTGATATTCGTGCCTTCGATGTTCACTTCCACACGAGGTGGGACGATGACTGGTAAACGACCTATTCTGGACATATCAGACTCCTTACCAGATCTTGCACAGGATCTCGCCACCCACACCAAGCTGGCGGGCGCGTTGACCGGTCATGACACCTTTGGGGGTGGAAATAATAGCCACACCCATACCTGAAAGCACCCAAGGGATCTCCTGCTTGCCCGTATATACCCGGCCTCCAGGACGGCTAATCCGCTCCAGGCCGGTGATGACTGCACGTCGTTCACGCCGTTCACCAACATATTTCAGCCGAATGCGTAAAACTTTTTGTGCAGGGCGCTTACTATCATCTACAACTTCATATCCACTGATGTAGCCTTCATCCTTCAAAATTTGGGCGATTGCAGATTTCATTTTTGAATTCGGCAAAGCCACAGTGGAGTGTTCAGCCATCACGGCATTTCGAATCCGTGTGAGCATATCAGAGATTGGATCTGAAACAGACATGTTCTATACCTCCGCCCGTTACCAGGATGACTTCACAACGCCAGGGATTAAACCTTCCAGAGCCTGCTCGCGGAAACAGATACGGCACAAGCCGAACCGCCTCATATAACCACGCGGACGTCCGCAAATTCTACAGCGATTGCGCACACGAGTTGGATATTTCCGGCGCATTTCACGGTATTTCATGCATGTACTCGCCATTAGATTCCTTCCTTCCGAAACGGCATACCGAGCATTTGAAGCAATTTCCTGGATTCGTCGTCATTGCGGGCTGTTGTAATGATGGAAACCTACAAACCGCGTAATTTATCAATCTTATCGTATTCGATCTCCGGGAAAACCAGCTGTTCGCGTAATCCCAGGGTGTAGTTGCCACGTCCATCAAAGGCATTGGGTGAGATACCACGAAAATCACGCACACGTGGAAGAGCGACATTCATCAACCGGTCAAGAAATGACCACATTCTTTCTCCACGCAATGTGACTTTAACACCAATCTGCCGACCTTCACGCAGCTTGAAGTTAGCAATGCTCTTCTTGGCTTTGGTAATGATCGGTTTTTGACCTGTGATCAGCGTCAAATCTGCAACAGCCGCCTCAAGAGCCTTGGCATTGTCGAGTGCTTCACCAACACCGATATTCACCACCACTTTGGCGATGCGTGGGATCTGCATGACGTTGTCAGTCCCAATCGCAGCTTGGAGGGCAGGTGCGATTTCTTTTTGATATCGTTCTTTCAAATAATGAGTCATCGTATTGCTCCAAACCGGCGATTATTCAATCACCGCACCACAATTCTTACACACACGCTGGCTTTCATCAGCTTCACGTTGCACACCCACCCGAACCGGATTATCGCACTTCGGGCAAACCAACATTACATTGCCGATGGCGATGGGGGCTTCGAATTCAATAATCCCTGGTTTGAGGGTGCGACCTTGCGATTGAACCTGTTTTTGATGCTTTTTACGTAGATTGAGGCCAGAGATGACCACTTTGCCTTCATCAGGCATAACCTTGATCACTTTACCGCGTTTGCCCTTATCAGCTTCGCGTCCGCTGATCACCTCAACGGTATCGTCCTTGCGAATTTTTACTCTCACAGCTTATACTCCTGCACCAAAATCACTAAAGAACCTCTGGTGCTAATGATACGATTCTCATAAATCCTTTTTCACGTAATTCACGTGCCACCGGACCAAAAATACGGGTACCCTTTGGGTTTTGTCCATCCACATCTAAAATGACCGCAGCATTGTCGTCGAACCGAATATAGGAACCATCATCGCGACGCCACTCTTTAGCGCAGCGTACGATGACAGCTTTGACGACCTCGCTTTTTTTAACGCTGCCTTGAGGAGAGGCTTCTTTGATTGCCCCGACCACGATGTCACCCACACGACCATAACGCCGCCTGGAGCCACCCATGACGTGGATGACCAACATGGAACGCCCACCGGTATTATCTGCAACCTTAACCACTGTCTCTTGTTGGATCATGGCTATGCCTCCGGTATTTCCTCTCCACCACCCACCGAGTGCCGAATAATTTGCTCAACAACCCAACACTTGTTCTTGGAGATAGGTCGGCTTTCGACGATTTGAACTTGATCCCCAACCTGACAACTAAGCTCATCATGAGCCATCACGCGCTTGCGACTGTTGACTACTTTATTATAGAGTGGGTGGCGATAAGTCCTTGAAATCTCCACCACCACGGTCTTTTGCATGGTATTACTGGTGACGAAACCAGTGATTCGTCTGCGATTATTCATTGTTCTCCTCGCTTTCAGGATTTCGCAAGCGCTCATTCAAAACAGAGGTAAGGCGGGCGATGATGCGTCGAGTTATGCGCAGGCGGGTAAAGTCGGTTAATTCACCGGAGGAAAACTGAAAACGCAGTTTCATCAGCTCTTCTTTTGTGTCGTTAATTTGGGCTTCAATGGCCTCAGTGGATAGGGCACGGACCTCGCGGATTTTCATTGCTCACCTCCGGTAACGCGGTCATGACGACCAACGACTTTGGTCTTAATCGCCAACTTGAACTGTGCCAGACGCAAAGCTTGACGGGCTTCATCTTCCGGAAGACCACCACCGACCTCGAACATTACGCGGCCTGGCTTGACCACTGCCACCCAATATTCCACGTTACCTTTACCTTTACCCATACGGGTTTCGGCAGGTTTTTGGGTGTAAGGCTTATCGGGGAAGATCCTAATCCACACCTTACCCCGCCGTTTCAAGGCGTGCATGATAGCCCTACGAGCGGCTTCGATTTGACGAGCGGTAACCCATCCAGGCTCCAAAGCCTGCAGCCCGAAGTCTCCAAAGTGGACGTCGGCACCACGCAGCTCAGTCCCTTTCATGCGCCCGCGCATTTGCTTACGATACTTAACTCTTTTAGGCATGAGCATGGTAAAAACCCTCACTACTCACTAACATAAACACCCTCGGTCGCTTCAACCTGTTCTTCGACCGCAGGTAACAATTCACCACGATAAATCCAAACTTTGACACCAATCCGTCCATATTGGGTGAGAGCTTGCGTCTGATGGTAATCAATATCCGCACGCAAGGTAGCCCGCGGGACACGACCTTCACGCATATTCACTACACGAGCCATTTCAGCTCCACTCAGACGACCGCCGACTTCTACACGGATACCTTGGGCACCCTGGCGAATTGCCTGTTGGATCGCACGTTTCATGGCACGCTGGTAGCTAATACGACGTTCAAGCTGCTCTGCAATATTATTTGCCACCAAAAACGCGTCCAGATCTGGGCTCTTGATCTCTTTGATCTCCAGATCGATCTTCTTGCCGACCATAGCTTCAAGATGCTGGCGAAGGCTCTTGACACTTTCACCTTTACGACCGATGAGCACACCGGGTTTGGCAGTGTTGACAACGATCTTGACTTTACCAGGGAAGCGTTCTATCTCTATACGCGAAACACCTGCTCGAGCTGCTTCCTGACGAACCAGATTGCGTAGGGCGAAGTCTTGGTGAAGCTGTTCGACATATTCTCGACCCTCAGCGTACCAGC
This sequence comes from uncultured Anaerolineaceae bacterium, assembly GCA_964642565.1. Taxonomy (GTDB): domain Bacteria; phylum Chloroflexota; class Anaerolineae; order Anaerolineales; family UBA4823; genus FEB-25. Next base: position 3,635 of record CAZXPK010000057.1, on the reverse strand, counting down.
GTCCTTCCCAGGTTTTGTTGATCTTCAGGCGAAAACCAATCGGATTTACTTTTCGACCCATAAAAGCTCCTACTTTCCTTCTCGCTCACGAAGGATAACGGTGATATGAGATGAGCGTCGTAACCAAGGCATAAATCTGCCACGTGGTCCAAAGCGTCGCCATTTGCGGGTGGTAGCTTCATCAGCAAAAATGCGATAAACAAAAAGATCATCACGACTGACGCCGAAGTTTTCTTCTGCGTTGGCGATAGCTGATGACAGCACAGATGAAACTGGCTTGGCAGCATTGTTGGGTACAAATTTCAACATGGTCAATGCCTGTACGACATCTTTTCCCCGGACCATGTCGACCACCAGCCGTACTTTTTGAGCAGAGACAGGCGTATCAAGTGCCTGGGCGCGAATATCATGTGTTGGCATAGGCTACTCCACAGCCTCCACTTTCTTTACTTTCTTCTCAGAGGCAACATGTCCGCGGAATGTACGTGTAGGAGCAAATTCGCCTAAACGGTGCCCAACCATATTTTCAGTAATATAGATGGGTACATGCCGCCGACCATCATGGACTGCCACAGTATGTCCCACCATCTGAGGAAAGATAGTGCTTGCGCGGCTCCAGGTGCGGATGACCTTTTTCTCGCCACGCTCGTTCATGTCTTCAATTTTCTTGAGAAGTTTAGGTGCCACAAAGGGCCCTTTTTTCAGAGATCGTCCCATTTTCTCGACTCCTGACAACTATTCCTGAAACCCATTCTACAGTTCAGAACTATCTGCGGTTCTTGCCACGCCGGCGGATGATATATTGATCCGACAGCTTATTTCGACGGGTTTTATAACCCCGGGTCGGTTTTCCCCACGGGCTCTTGGGTCCGGGCATACCTGTAGGTTGTCGACCTTCACCACCGCCATGGGGGTGATCACGTGGGCTCATCGCTGTACCACGCACCGTTGGGCGGATACCCATATTGCGTTTGCGACCAGCTTTCCCGAGTTTGATATTGCTGTGATCCAAATTTCCAACCTGACCAACGGTAGCATAGCAGGTCTGACGGATCAAGCGTACTTCGCCAGAGGGCATGCGGATCTGGGCAAAATCACCCTCCTTGGCTAATAATTGGGCAGCACCACCTGCAGAACGGACCAGCTGACCACCACGCCCTTCTTTAAGCTCCAGGTTATGGATCAACGTGCCTACAGGAATGTTCGAGATGGGTAGGCTATTTCCAGGGCGAACCTCTGCAGTAGGGCCAGACATTACGGAATCACCAACTTTTAAGTCGATCGGTGCAACGATGTAGCGTTTTTCGCCATCGGTATAAAATAAAAGAGCCAGGCGTGCTGTCCGGTTAGGATCATACTCAATCGCTGAAACTTTGGCTGGAATACCGTGTTTTTCGCGCTTGAAATCCACGATGCGGATATGTTTCCTGTTGCCACCACCGCGATGACGGACGGATATATGTCCGGTTGTATCACGACCAGCATGCTTGTGCTTATCCACGATCAATGATCGTTCGGGTTTGCTCTTCGTAATCTCTTCAAAGGTATATCCGGTCATTCCGCGCAGGCTTGGAGTTACCGGCTTATATTTCTTTACGGCCATCATTTAACTCCTTCAAACATGTCTATCGTGTCACCGGTTGCCAGTGTTACGATGGCTTTTTTGTATCCACTGCGACGGACCATGAGGCGGCGGCTCTTCCAACGACGGGTTCGCTTGGGAGAAACGTTGATCAAATTGACCCGAACTACATTGACATCAAAGAGGGTCTCAATCGCATCCTTCACCAAACCTTTTGTGGCACTCGAGATAACCTCAAAGGTGTATTGATGCAGGTTTGAGTTTTGAAAGTTCGATTTCTCTGTAACGATCGGGCGACGCAGGACATCGTAAATTGTGCTCATGATTGCCTCCCGTCTAGCCTAGATGCGCAGAGATGACATCCAGCGACTGGACTGGTAGGATGATCTTGTCAAAACTGAGCAGGTCGCGGATGTTAAGATAATTTACCAACATCGTTTTCGTACCGACCAGATTGCTGGCTGAACGAATGATCATTTCATAGGTCGGATTTTTATCCGGAATTAAGATGACAGCACTTTCATCACCGACAAGCTTAGCCATTACTTGAGCCATGAGTTTAGTCTTGGCTTCAGTAAGTGTTAGCTCATCAACCACAACGATTGCCTTTTCGGAAGCCCGTGCAGAAAGGGCAGAACGAAGGGCAGCCAGGCGCATCTTGCGAGGCATGGGCATTATATAGTCACGGGGTTTTGGGGTGTGTACTTTGCCACCACCGACCCATTGGGCAGCCCGGGTAGATCCCTGGCGAGCCCGACCTGTGCCTTTTTGCTTCCAGGGCTTTTTCCCACCACCAGAGACTTCACCGCGGGTCTTTGTGCTATGAGTTCCCAGGCGGGCATTTGCCATTTGGCGAACAAATGCCTGATGCATCAGGTCAATATTAATTGGGGCTTCAAAAATCTGCGCCGGAAGTTCCACCGTGCGGATTTTCTGACCTTCCATGTTCAAGACATCAACTTCCATAATCTTATTCTCCACAGACGTGAGAATCAGTGCCGCGATCCGGCTACTGCTTCCGGGTTTCCTTAATTTCCACCACGCTGCCTCTTGGTCCGGGAACAGCGCCATTCACACCGATCAGATTGCGGTCTTTATCGACCATTACGATTTTAAGGTTTTGGGCAGTTATTTGGCGGTTACCCATATGACCGGGACCCCGCGCTCCTTTATATACCCGACCAGGAGTGGTGGTTGAGCCACGTGAACCAGGTGCACGCTCACGATCGGATGTACCATGGGTTTTATGATGACCTTTGAAGTGATAGCGCTTAACTCCACCCGCGAAACCTTTACCTTTACTGGTGCCAATGATATCAACGAACTCGCCGGTTGAAAAAACCTGGGACACGTTTATCGGATCACCTTCGGAGACTTCCGGGTCCTTCACCCGAAATTCACGCAAAAAGCGCAACGGGGGGAGAGTGTTGCGCTTAAGATGCCCCAGCTGACCACCCGTCAGGATTTTTGGTCTAACTTCCTCAAAACCCAACTGGACGGCTGAATACCCATCTTTTCCAGGTAAACGAACCTGGGTAACATAGCATGGCCCAGCTTCGATTAAAGTGACCGGGAGTGCCTGGCCTTCAACGAAAATCTGGGTCATGCCAATTTTCTTTCCAATCAGCCCTTTTAACATCTCGGTTTTCTCCTATCATTATATATTTCGGGACTGTCAGCCTGGGCATGGCCGCATCATCCCTGACCGCAGTGCAGTCTACTGGTCTACCGTGGAGCCTCGGGGTTTGTTCGCTCGCGTGCAAGACCGTACTTACACTGCCACCATTCTGTGACGGGCGTTCTTGAGGAGATGGTTAGCTCAGCTCTCCGATTAACACCCGATCATGAAGGCGGTAATCTTATATCTTTATTTCAATGTCCACACCCGCTGGAAGGTTCAATCGCATGAGATTATCGATGGTTTTGGAGTCTGGGTCCAATACATCGATTAAGCGGTTATGCGTGCGGATTTCAAAATGCTCGTGTGAATCTTTATCGATGAATGTCGAGCGCCGAATTGTAAACCTTTCTTTCTTAGTTGGCAAGGGTACAG
>CAZXPK010000056.1:0-21298 GCA_964642565.1 uncultured Anaerolineaceae bacterium | reverse complement strand
TGCCTCGGGCTGCTGTGCGCGTGCTCCTGGATCCTAAGAAATGCCCACCAGGTCCTACATGAGCAATATCTTCGAACAAATCCTTTTCTACAGAGCAATCCACTCCCTCCGCCATACGCTGGCATAAATGGGCGATTTCATTATCCACCACAATTTGCTCTAAAATGAGCAACTGGTCGCTCTCAATTTCTCCAAACCCCACCAGGATATCTGCCCCGACAAGAACTGAAGGCAAAGTCGTGATAAGCTTCTCCATTACTGCTTCAGGACCAGCTTGCTTTGCATCAGACGTAAAGCCAGCTCCGCTGGTCGGGAAACCATAATATTTACCCATTACTGTCAGTGCAGCGGTTTGGAGCCCCATTTCCGGCACACCCGCCAGGTAAGCTCCGTTTCTAAAATCGACCGTCCCCGTAGCACTTGAGATTATGATCGGCCTGCCCGGATGTGCCAGTTGGAAGACTACCAGCGATGATAGCATTTCAGCGTTTGCCAAGGCAATATTTGAGAAAAGACTGGCAGGTCCGGTGGTGCCGTTCACTGGCATGGGCATGCACATCACCGGCAGTCCAATCTCACCCAGATCAAGGTAGGCATCCAGCATTTGCCCATCATGGGTCAGAGGAGCAACAGGACAGTAGATCAATGAGTATGCATTGCTGTTGCGCAAAGCATCTTCACTGCCGATTATGGCAACCAAACCTTCCTCTAGGTATGGGACCTGTTCCACCCGGTGAAGCTCATGCTCTCCGTGTTTGGAGCAATATCGTGCCATGCTAAAGAACTCGTGAAGCGCACGTACTTTGGCAGGTTTATCCTCAGCACAGGTTGGAGCCCATGCCATCACCCCCATATCCATGTGCTGTAAGACACGCAAGGCATTCTCAATATCCTTACTCGTCCCGTAACGTCTCTCGCCTGTCCAAAAATCCAATGTGAAGGCAGCCGTGCCATCCATGCAATATCGTGTAGAAGGAGCAGGCATGGGGTAGTTATGTGCTGGGTTCCTTGCTCCTAACACGAATGACTTTGGGGCAGTCTTAAGGGCTTGTTCGACCACTTCCGAAGGTATTTTTGCAATTTTATCTTCCGGGTTGATCCTTACTCCATTCTCTCGCAAAATTCTCGGTGCCCGGTCACCGTGGAAGCGTATGCCCACCTTCTCCAGTATACGTAAGCTCATGTTATGGATGCGATGTTGTTCTTCTTCCGTCAGAATTTGGGCAGTTAAACGCATGGTACCTCCTGGCCGATTACGCAGGCAGTATGCTACGGTTCAGCGTCTTTTTTCCATATCGGCTATTTTAAGAATTTTGGTCAGCTCATTTTTTTGAGCTTCTTCCAAGGGTTGTGGGTGATGGTTCGAAAGTATCCAATCTACTTTTTCGCGCGCCACTTCCAGCGGGTCACGATATCCACCTCCCTGACGTGGTTGGGCAGTCAAGTCTGAGAATTGGCGTCGACGTAGATTTATCCGTGTATGTCGATGCGCCAGGAAATGCCCGCGGGGACCAACTTCCTTAATCACATCCAAAGCGAGTGCTTCCGAGCTGGTATCCAATCCGGCAGCTTCGTTTCTCACCCGATGATAAAGGTCAGCATCCAATAAAACCGATTCCGGATACAACAACATGCATGATTCAACCAAGCCTAAACCACTTCCTGTTTCTGAACCCACCAGTGCACATAACAATAATGACGAAGCTGCTTCTGCTGCAGACTCCCAGCCAGGTACCTGGGCATCGGTTCCAAAGATTCCCGCCAAGGTAGGAACCCCCCAGCGATGTGCCATCTCAGCTCCTATGGGGTAGAGCAATGAGCCCTCCAAAGTGCTACTCTGATAGTCGCCGGTATGAGGGTGCATGGTACCGGGTAGCAAAGAGTGAAAGACCGGAGCCCCCGGGTAAGCCATTTGGATTAAAACCAGCGCTGATACGATTTCAGCATCTCCAGTCACTAATGTGCCCGCAATCGTAGCCGGAGCTGTGGATCCTATGTTGACCATCGACATAAATCCAATCGGCAGACCTGCCTGGGCGAATAATAACGCCGATTCAAGTCCATCTCGGTCTTGTGCCAGTGGGGCGATGGTGCATACCAACAAAGAAAGCGGTGGGCGAAGGCGTCTGACTTGCTCGCTGCCGGCTACCACATCCGCCATTTCGATGGCATAGCGAGCCGTCCATTCGCCCATGATGGTCTCTGATTGTACATGTTTTATCGTGTTATTGAACGATGCATCTAGCTCATGGATGGGCGCAGTCTCGTGGTAATCCTGTGCGCTGACAATTGGCCAGTAAAAGCTAATTGCACTCAGGTAATCGGTTATCCGCGCCATGTTTGCAACATCTTCTTTTTTCGATGGTCTTCTTTGGCGGGTGACAAAATCAATGGTTTCAACCCCACACCCATCTGTACCGCAATAGAGCGCCTTGCCATCCAATTTTAGATCAAACGATGGGTGCCGCGCTCCCATGGTATAAAACCGTGGAGCATGTGATATAGCTTCCATCACAATTTGATTAGGCAGCTTCACGATCTGACTAGAAAAATCTACCATTGCTCCGTGTTCAGCATATATTTTGAGCGCCTTGTCGGATGGGCAGTGTATTCCTACCTGCTCCAATATCTCCAGGGTGGCAGATTGAAGCTGATCAAGCTGTGTATTCTCAAGGATATTGACGTGGTAAGCAGGGACAATGGGTTGTAGGGTTGGGGTTTCATTTGTCATATGATCTATCCCTTACATATTTCTTTATCTGCGGCTGCTAGGATGCGCTTCAGCTCAACCTGCTTCTCAATATCCAATGGCTCAGGCTGGTGATTCTTGCGGATCCAATCAACCTTTTCAATTGCCACCTGCCGCGGGTCGCGATATTTACCATCTTCCCCAATCTGGTGTGTGATGCCCCGTACCAATGACTCACGGATATGATTTCGGGTGTGCCTTTGTCCCAGGTAGTGACCACCCGGACCCACTGCATGAACAGTATCAAGAGCTAGTGTCTCTTCATTCACATCCAAATTCATCAATTGATAACGCGCCCGTTGGTATAAGTCATCATCCATGATGATCTGCTCGGGATAAAGCAGCGTATAAGTTTCAGAAAGCCCCAGGCCTGTGACGATATCTGCTCCCACCAAGCCTGCCAGGAATGGATCTAGCGCCACTTCCCCGGCACCCTGCCAGGTTCCTGCTTCATGGGCATCGGTCCCATAGCATGCCCCCAAAGAAGCCATTCCCCAATGATGTGCCATTTCCACTGGTGCATAACGCGTCCGGCTATCCAGTGAATAACTCACATAACCTCCTGAACGCGGGTCTGCCCAGGCTTGCATCAATGAATGAAAAACAGGTGCGCCCGGTGCATGCAGCTGCATTAATACCGTGGCACTGATGATTTCCGCATCTCCCATTGCGAACGCTCCTGCTAAGGTTGCTGGAGCAGTCGTACCCAGGGTTGGCATAGCTAAGAAGCCAACCGGTAATCCAGCCTCTGCCAGAACCAATGATCCTTCGATACCGGCAGTATCCTGCACCAAGGGTGCAATGGTGCATACCACCAGCGAAAATGGCGGTCTACGTCGCATCTCTTCCTGGCTGCCTGATATCACTGTCGCCATCTCGGCTGCGTAACGGCATGGTATTTCACCCATTACGGTTTCACTCTGCACGTGCTTGACCGAGTTGTTCCAGGCTGCCTCAATCTCATGCAATGGCGCTGTTTCCCCATGGTCTTGAGCACTGACCATCGGCCAGATAAAGCCTATCGATGGCAGGTAGTCGGAAATCCTCGCCATCATGCCCACGTCAGCTTTACATGAAGGACGGCGTTCCCTGGTATCCATATCAATTGTCTCTACGCCACAGCCATCTGTAGTGAAATATGTCACCCCTTCCTCTAACTGCAGGTCATAAGTTGGGTTGCGTGCAGCCATAAGGAAATATCTTGGTACAGTCGATAATGCTTTCAACACGAAATCTGGCTTCAGCCGTACAATTTGAGTTTCCCAATCGACCTGTGCCCCATGCTCGGTAAAGATGGTTAAGGCCTTTCGCGATGGGAACCGTACCCCAGTTTTTTCCATAATCTCGAACGTGGCGCTCTGTAAATCGTCCAGTTGTTTATCCGTTAGAAATTGTAGATGGTAGGACGTTCGCAATGGCTCTAAAGGTGGTAATTGGGTTGACATTCGGTCATTCTCCGCATAATGAATTATGATTCCTGTAGAGGATTAAATTTATTTTTGTTGTTAATTTGGACTAAATTTAATTTTCCTGCTTCTATTCGCTTGAGCGAGCCCGCCTTTCCAGGTAATCCAGCTCTCGCTCTGCAGATTCCGGTAAAGGCAGGGGTTGTTTTGTCGACAATAACTCTCGAATATTCTCTCGTATCTCCGCTAATAAATCAGGTGAGCCTGAGTTTACCCATTGGTCATAACTCCCATGCAACCCTAGCTTGCTGTAATACACTTCTCCAGAACGTACAGCCTTCCGCGTTGAGCTATGTGTCAGGTAATTCCCTCCTGGGCCCAACGTGGCGATCACCTCCCCCAGCCATTTTTCCACGCTGCTGCCGATTCCCTGGCACAAGCGTTTGCAACGCCGTATGACTTCCACATCAATGATCAATTGCTCGGGACTGAAAATAGTTGAACCACCCAACAGACCAGGCGCCACCAGTAAATCTGGCCGCGCCATGATCGGTAATGCATAGTTCAGGGCACGCTCATAACCCGCTTGAATACAAGGTAAATGCTGGTCAGATCCACCCACACTCGCCTCCACCGGAAGCTGGTAAAACCTGGCAAGCTCAGTGATGGCTGCGCCCAATAATGAATGTTCCACCTCGCCGCTACCAAACCTGCCGGAGTGCATATCCACAATTACCGGCGCAGCTGCATATATGAATGGTGTACCCGGTGCAGCTGACTGTATGAGGCACAGCATGGCGATCGTCTCGCAGTTAGCCAGTACAAGCTCCGAGATCAACGAAGCAGGGCCCGACAATCCAAAGAGTGGCATGGTCATGACTGCTGCTGGAATACCCCACTCCAGAGTCTCCAGGTATGCATCCGTATAACTGGCTTCAATAATAAGCGGAGAAGCCGGGCAAAGTACGAACGATACGGGGAGGGTCTTCCTGAACTCCTCTCGACTACCAAACACCACCTGGAGCACCTCCAGCATCCAGCGACTTTGTTCCGGGGTCATGGTTGCATCCTGTACGTGCTTGGAGAAATTCTGGAAGATGGCCCTCCAATATGCAACTGTATCTCCAGGTGACTGTCCCCAACATCCCTCGATCACGCTCCAATATGCATCAACATCGTCCAAGCAATCCCCGAGGCGGGTGGCCAGGTACCAATCATCCTTGGTCGCTGATCGGCGTACTCCTGCTTCAGCATCATAGGTGTAGATGGCTCCCCCGTCCAGGATTACCGCACATCGACCACGGTTCATCGGTATTGACTTACCCAGCAGGCGCCCCCCCAGGCTAAAATCTTTGGGTGCTTGATTAATACATTCCTCTACAAGCTTGCGTGGTATGTGAACAATGTGGGTTCCTTCGTCAATAGCTGCGCCAGCCTGCTTGATGTACCCCCGACCTCGCGCTGTATCAATGCGGACGCCAGTCTCAGATAATATTTTCAGCGTCTCTTCGTGAATCCGACTGCATTCATCTTCGGATAGTACCTGCAACGATATTTCCATTACACTTCCCCGATTTTTTTCAGCACTTTATACGGATCAAACGCATCCCGTAGTCCATCGCCGATGTAATTGATCGAAATGACGGATAAGAAGATCATCACACCTGGAAAGATTGCCAGCCAGGGGTATTTCACCAGGTATTCTTGTGCATTACTGAGCAGGTTACCCCAAGAGGGTGTGGGGGGCTGGATGCCAAATCCCAGATAACTGAGCCCTGATTCTTCCAAAATGGCATAAGCAACTTCAAGAGTGCTTTCGACGATAACCGGTCCAATGGCATTCGGGAAGATGTGCATCGCTATAATGCGCATATTCGAGGCGCCTAGAGCACGCGTGGCAGTCACATAATCCATTTCACGAATAGCCAGATAAGAGGCTCGCACCAGGCGAGCTGTAAACATCCACGCGAGTAAGCCGATGACAGATGCAATGGTCAACACCGGATTATTCTTTAATAAAGGTGCATCCACCTCGCGTAAGATGGCACTTAACAGGATTAATACCAATAGAGACGGCAACGATAAGGCTGCATCCGTGATACGCATTAATATATTATCCACCCTGCCACCGAAGTAACCCGCGATCGCTCCCACCGGTACGCCGATCAGCAGCGTGATGACCATTACCGATAATCCCACCGCTAGTGATATCCTGCCCCCATATAGAACTCGTGTCATCAAGTCGCGACCCAGTGCATCTGTTCCCATCGGGTGAGCCATAGAAGGTGGTTGATATCGGGATGTCATATCTGACTTCTCTGGATTGAAAGGTAAAAAGCTCGCCAATGCTACAGCCAGGATGATGCAGATCAACACAATGCAGCCTATGATCGCACCTGGATGCCTGCGGAAGCGTCTCCAGATCAACCCTCGCATACTTTCAGCTTGCGCTAGTTGAGGGTGTATCTCAGTCATAATGAATGCGGGGGTCGAGCTTGGCGTAGACAATATCGGCTAGCAGGTTCGATAAGATTACTACGATTGTTCCAATCGTCAGGATTGCCATGAGTAGTGGATAATCACGATCCAAAGCAGCCTGGTAATATAAACGGCCCATCCCTGGCCACGAGAAGATGATCTCTACATACAAAGAGCCGGCAAATATATAAGGCAGGTCTAGCGCAAATATTGTTACCAATGGCAGGAGGGCATTACGCAGTGCATGTTTAAAATATACTTTGCTCATCCTCAATCCCTTTGCACGTGCCGTACGTACATAATCTTGATGGATGACATCCAACATGCTTGAACGCAAAAAACGAGAGTACCAGGTAACCCAGCCCACCACTCCCATGGTAACGGGCAGTATCAAATGCTTGATCCAGTCTGCTAGTGAGAATCCAACACCCAGAGTATACATTCCACCCGCTGGCAGCAGAGAATCGCCGGTAAACGGGTTTTTCAGCCACACGTAGAAAACTAGAATTAATATCAATCCCAGCCAAAACTCAGGGATTGCCTGCCCCATGAAAGACAGGGTGGTAACGACGATGTCAAAAAACGAGTATTGCTTGACAGCCGATATCACACCAACGGGTATGGCGATGATTGCTACCACAATCAGCGTCACCGACATCAGATATACAGTGTTTTTCAAGGAGTTGCGTATTGAATCGAGGACTGGCTTACGGGTACGGTACGACATACCAAAATCACCACGCAAGATACCCTTACCCTGACCAGGACTATCCTTTATACCATCCCCATCCGTATCTACTTTCGTCCAATCATTCCCCACCAGCCAAAATAAATATCGGACCGCCAATGGCTGGTCCAGGCCGAACTGGCGTTTCAGAATCGCTATCTGCTCAGGACGCATTCGGCGCGATTGCCCCCTTCCAGCCAGTGGGCCACCTGGTGCCAGATTGACTAATATAAACAAGACAATGCTGACGATGAACATCAGCGGGATTGCCTGCAGTAGCCTTCTGACTACATAGTGGCCCACTTTTCCTCCAGTCTGCTAAACTGGTATCCGCGCTATCCCTATGGTGACTTCAATGTCCAATCTGCTACATTCCAGGTTATGATTTCATTGGGATTAGACTGCACACCCTGCAGCCGTACAGAATGAGTGTTGGCGTCAACTGTTGTGAACAGCAGCAATTCCGGTAAATCTTCATCCAGGATCTTTGCCATCTGACAGAACAGGTCTTTGCGCACCTCTTCATCCAATGTATAGGACGCATCGATCAATTCGTCAATCTGTGGGTTGATATAACGACCGTAGTTTAAACCGTAATCTGGTATGGCTGCCTCAGAATAATAGTAGCCCCACAAGAAATCGGTCGGGTCACTGCCGGAATACCCATCATCCCATATGTCGATATCAAAGTTGCCCGATTGTTCAATCCCACCGTTTTCTGCGGTATCCCATAATACGCTCCCCTCAACTTTAGTCACGTTCAGTTTGATACCAATCTCTCCCAGCTTTTCAGCGATAAATTCCTGGGTCAAATCAAGCGCTTCGCCATATTCAGCATACGTGATGAACTCCATCTCCATCGGATAGCCTTCCTCGGCTCCGGTTGTACAGCCATGGCATTCGCGCACACCATCACCATCCTGATCGATCCAGCCAGCTTCCTCTAACAATGCTTTTGCACCTTCAGGATCGTATACCGGCTGTGGGATATCACAGGTGTCGTAGGGTGGTCTGAAGAACTCCGACCAAACCAGCTTGGCATAACCAAGGAAAAATTCCTTCGATATGGTATCCGCATCAATAGCCATCCGCACTGCCCGGCGCACGCGTACATCCGAAAACACAGGATGAGGTGTAGCTGCTGGATCCGTCGTCCCTTTGGCAGCAAGATTAAAGATGATCCTCATTACCCAGCGGTTGTATGGGCTCAAGCTGATTTCGACATTAGGCTGATTTTCCAGCTCAGCGATAATTGGTTCTGTTGTCCACATGTCCAAATCAGCATCCCCATTGATGAGCATTTGCTTGCGCACGGTTTCATCAGGTACGATTTTAACAACAATCTCATCAATAGCCGGCTTACCCGCCTCATAATAATTTGGATTGCGTTCAAAGGTCATATGGTCACCGACAATCCATTCCTTAAGAATGTATGGTCCATTGCTCAGTGGTTGCGAGCCACAATCCCACTGGGTGAATCCCTGCTCAGCATCGCAGTAATGTGCCGGCCAGACAGCCATCAAATATCCCCCAAATTGGGTTAGATACCCTGGGTAGATGGTGTTGTAATGCACAACAGCCGTGTAGTCATCAATTTTCTCCACGCTATCCACATAATCGATACCCGCAATCCAGAACCCATATTCCGGATCAATAACAGCATTGTAGGTAAAGACCACATCCTCCGCAGTGACTGGAACTCCATCAGCCCATTGAATATCCTGCCGTAGCTTCCAGGTCACATCCAAGGTACCATTTTCTTCGTCAATGACCACTTCACCATTTTCTACAGTCGGAAGCTCTGCAGCCAATTCTGGAAAAGCATTCCCATCCATATCCAGGTCAGCCAAGCTCAACATGACCAACTCCATCACGAGTGAATCGAATCCGGTTTGTCCCACAGTGGCATTGAAGGATGGCGGGTCTTCCGAAATGACGATTACAATCTGACTCTTTTCGGAAGTGGCAGTGGGTTCCGGCAGCTCAGTCGCTGTCACAGCTGTCGGCTGGACCTCTACCTCTCCTCCGGCTGTCGGCTGAACCACTGGTGCAGATGTCCCTTTCGCACAGGCAGACGATAATATCCCAACCAATACCAAAATAACCAACAATGTTAACCATGTGGATCTCTTGTACATCGCATTCTTCTCCTTTCCATATTCATTTACCTGCGGATAAATTTTGTCACGTCACCTGTTTTTTGTATATTGGCTTTCTTCTTCTCGTATTTTATAAGGGAAGTTGTATTCCTGCATACGTGCAAGGAAGGGTCGAGGGTCAAACGCCTCGGGTCCAAGCACCCCCTTTCCTTTCCAAACACCCTCAACCAGGAGCTCCATGGTGATCACTGGCCCCGTAGCGGTCTGCAAGGAGACTGCTTGGCATCCGTAACGGTCCATGCTATCTTGATTATCCGTAGATTGGTAAATATAGACTTCTCGTTGCTTTCCGTCTTTCACCCCCGTCACCCAGGTACCCACACAGGTCTTACCGGTCATCTTATCACCAAGGGAAGCCGGGGCTGGTAGGACCGCTGCCATCATTTCAATCGGGGCAACCCATGCACCCTTGATGTTTATCGGTTCCTTCTGGTGCAGGCCAAGCATTTTGATTACTTTGATCACGTTGATGAATTTCTCACCCAATCCATACTTAAAGGTCACCCGCTTGCATGGGACGAATCGCGGAATCAGCACCAGCTCTTCATGTTCAATATCCACCACTTCCTGGAGGCCAATCCCCTCTGGGAAGTTAAACATCTCAATATTTTCAAATAGTGGGAGCTCGAACCAACCTCGTTCTTTCTCCCATACAATGGGTGGATTGGTGCATTCCTCGATGGCATCCAGGATCGAGAACGACGGAGCAAACTCATAGCCGATCACATCCAAAGCTGCTCCATCGCGAATGCCTATCTCGTCAATCTCATCAAACAGCTCCACAGCAGCATACTTGGCAAAGATATCACTAACACCCGGGTCCATGCCATTTCCCAGGATTGCCAGTAATCCTTTATCCTCCCATTTTACGGCTTGATTCCACTGGTGGCTGCCCATGTTCGCCCCGTCATCCGACATGGCCATATCCAAGTAATCACATCCCGCTTCATAAGCAGCATCGAAGATCGTATCATTATAGAAGTTACTCACCGCATTCATGATCAAATTGATGCCGTGTTTACGCGCAATCTGAACAGTTTGCCTTATATCCCGTGCATCGATTTGTTCAACAGGGAATTTATCCGCTGTACCTACACTTATCTGAACATTTTTAGCACGCTCTAGGTTGTAATCCGCCAACACCATCTTCTCTAGCCAGGGTCGGTCATGCGTAACTTTCGCGATTGCCTCCCCAACACCCCCTACCCCGATCAATAATACTTTCATCGCTCTTCTCCTTTTTCGGACTGCAACAACAATTATTCCTCCTGGAAATAGCAAATGAATTGTTCTGCAGGTAGCTAAGATCCTGCAGAAATTAACCAAAGAAACAATACTCTCCTTGCAGATCTGTCGGAGCTATGAATAGATAATTCTTACCGGGTTTTTTCTGCTTAAGGGATAACCCTTTATTCATATTGTATTAATGTTCATGATATCATGAAATAATTTCGTCGTCAAATTAGCTGGAATAATTTACAAATTCAATGATCGAAAATATTTTTCGCGGACATACGCACTGCATCCCAGTTGGAGAAGTCGCAGACAAGCTTATTTTCCCTTTCGAAAAACCCAGATAAATATCCCTTTACCCACTGGGTAAGTGTAGCTCTTTACAGAATGGTAATACAACTATTCGAACGTTATCATAATGCTATTACGTTTAGTATTTACAGAACGTTAGAAACGTTGTATACTTCTCCGCTAATTACATAAGCATTGTGCTATGAAACCTACAACCCTCGATCTGCTTTTATGCCCCACTTGTCATGGAGAATTACAGCTTCAAACACCCACCGATAATGAATCAATCGAAAACAGCTCCCTGACCTGTCTTTCATGCCAAAACGTATATCCCATTAAGCGAGGTATCCCTCACTTCATCAAAGAAGAAGATCTTACCGGGCTCAACAAGCCTTTCGCCCGCATGTATGATTGGTTCTCTTGGATTTATTCAGCCTTCTCCAAAATCGGACTTTTTTTTCTTGGCACTAGCGAGTCACGCGCCCGGCACGAAGTATTGGATCGCCTCGAGCCAAACGGTGGAAAGGTATTAGAAGTATCAATCGGTACGGGGGTTAACCTACCTTTCCTACTCAGCTCCTCCTCAGTCGGTGAAGTCTATGGGCTGGATATCTCAATTGGGCAGCTGAATCGCTGCAATGCCTTGATCCGTCGAAAAGATTGGTCGGTTGAGCTATTCCTTGGAAATGGTGAGCAGCTTCCGTTTATAGACAATAGCTTTGATTCGGTTTTTCACATTGGGGGGATCAACTTCTTTAGCAATAAGAAGCAAGCGATTGACGAGATGATCAGAGTGGCCAAACCAGGTACCAAAATCATCATCTGTGATGAGAATGAAAGTGGTGCTAAGTGGTATGAAAAGTTCCTCCCCGGTTTTACAAACGCCTTTCATGGTCAGCGGGAAGCCGTCACTGCACCTGTCAACTTGATACCAGGTACCATGCTTGATGTTCAACTGAGAAACATCTGGAATGGTTTCATGTATTGTTTGGAATTCCGAAAACCTCATAAAACTGATTAAGTTAGGAAATATATATTATGGACAATCACCAACCTATCGAAGATATTCATTTTATCGAAGACATTGGCCTTTATTTTGAGCAAGTGGGGCTTCCCCGTATGGCTGGGCGCATCCTTGGCGTTCTCCTCATTTCCGATCCGCCCTCCCAATCCATCACCGATTTGGGAGATAGGCTGCATGCTAGTAAAAGTTCGATCAGCATCATGGCGCGCTTGCTGGTGGAACGCGGCTTAATTGAACGCGTCGCTTCTCCCATCCCGCGCAGAGATTACTACCGATTTAAGCCCGGTGGTTGGAGCATATACATGCGCCAATGGTTGGGGTTAATGTCTGGGCTCCATCAGATCACCGAGCGTGGTTTAGCGCTGATGGTGGATAAGCCTGACCCATTAAAAGAACGCCTTCAGGAAGCTCATGACCTTTTTTCCAATATTGAACAGGAATTTCCTTCGATTTTGCAGAAGATTACTAAAAAATAATCATATTTAGAGGTAAATGATGAGTAGTGCAAACAACATCAACGGAATTAAAATTGGCACCCCGAACCATACCAACGGCTCAGGCCTGACCCAGGCAGATGTCCTTCGGTTGCGCCAGCAGTATGGTGAAAACCGCCTCCCTGCCGAAAAGGGGACCACGGTATGGACCATCCTCCTGAACCAGATAAAAAGCCCACTCGTCTACATTATTTTAGTCGCCGCTGGGGTTTCACTCGCGGTTCGCGAGTACAACGACTTTGCCATCATTATGGCGGTGGTCGTGATTGATGTCATCCTGGGGTTCATACAGGAATACCAAGCCCAACAAACTTATACTGCCCTCAAGGGTTTGTTAAAACCCACCACCACCGTGATCCGCGATGGTGAGCGCATTGAAGTTGAAGTCTGGGAGCTGGTGCCCGGAGATGTGGTTTTGTTAAATTCCGGCGAGCACGTTCCAGCGGATGGCGAAATTACCGAAAGCACCAAACTTGCTGTGGATGAAGCCATCCTGACTGGTGAAAGTGAGCCAGTTAATAAAAATGACACTGATGGTCAAAATTTGGTCTTTATGGGTACCGCCATCATCACCGGGCGCGGGACAATGCTTGTGACTAAAATTGGGTCAGGTACAGAATTAGGCCAGATCGCCACCAGCTTGCAGGAACATGTCGAGGAAGATACCCCACTCCAGGTCCGGCTTAAATCATTCAGTAAAACCCTGACCTATATTGTCATTTGCTTCACATTGGCAATCCTAATCACTGGATTGTTAATGGGTAGGGAATTCCTGGAAATGCTGCGTGTTTCCATCATCCTGGCAATCGCCGCAGTGCCTGAAGGATTGCTCATCGCCGTCACAGTGATTTTGGTTTTGGGTATGCGTAAAATCTTAAAGCGCCATGGTTTGGTGAAAAAGCTGCTCGCGGTCGAGACGCTTGGCTCTGTAACCGTTATATGCACCGATAAAACCGGCACCCTCACTGAAGGGCGAATGCGCGTAGCACGTGTTGATCTGAATAACCAGGAACGCGCGATACAAAGCATGGTTCTATGCAACAACCTGGAGGGACCAGTTGATGTAGCCCTTTGGGAATATGCCAAAGCCAACCTAAGTGTTTCTCCTCAAGATCTATTGGATAGCTCCGAGCGGTTAGCTGAGGAGCTTTTTACCAGCGAGACTAAGTATATGATCACCGCAGTCTCAAGCAACTCGCATAATGGCGACCACTTCAACTACCTGAAAGGTGCCCCGGAGATCGTTCTTGGAATGTGCCGAATTAGTGAAGATGAACGTAATCAAATACTCGCCAAGGTGGACGAGTGGGCAGGTGATGGTTTACGCTTGCTGGGTCTTGCCTATCGCCCAATGGGTGAGCTAGATGATTATACTGGGTATACTTGGGCTGGTTTAGTGGGGATGCAGGATCCAATCCGCGATGGCGTCCATGAAGCCGTGAATGTAGCTCAAAAAGCCGGCATTCAAGTCAAAATGATCACCGGTGACTATCGCAAAACTGCGGAAAAAATCGCCCGTACTATTGGTTTGATGAAACCCGAAGATCACAGCCTTGAAGGTGGAGAATTGGCCACATTGAGTGACCAACAGCTTCAGCAGGAAGTGAAACAGGTAGCAGTCTTTTCTCGTATCAGACCTCAAGATAAGCTACGTATCGTGCGCGCTTTACAATCCAACGGCGAGATCACTGCCATGATTGGAGACGGAGTAAACGATGCCCCCGCTTTGCAGCGTGCCAATATTGGTGTTGTCGTTGGCGCTGCCTCAGACGTAGCCAAGGAGACGGCCGATTTGATCCTGTTGGATAGTAACTTCCGCACCATCGTGGCTGCTATCGAAGAAGGACGTGTGATATTCGAGAACATCCGAAAAGTCGTTGCCTACACCCTTTCCAACTCCTTCGCAGAAGTTATGACCATCTTTGTTGCCATGATGTTCCGTTGGCCTGCTCCCCTTGCAGTGGCTCAAATCCTGTGGATTCACCTGATATGCGACGGTCCCTCTGACATTGTGCTTGGTTTCGAGCCGGAGGAGG
The DNA here is from genome assembly GCA_964642565.1 of uncultured Anaerolineaceae bacterium. GTDB lineage: Bacteria > Chloroflexota > Anaerolineae > Anaerolineales > UBA4823 > FEB-25. The sequence goes on along the minus strand of CAZXPK010000056.1, from coordinate 6,701 downwards.
AAGGCATCATGGATGAAAAGCCAAAATCTGTCAAGGAACCCGTTCTGGCACCCCTAGGATTGACTTTGATCGGTGTAATCAGTATCGGAAGCGCCATTGCAGCCCTGTCTCTGTTCGGCCATTTCTTCTTATCCCATAATAATGCGGTGGAAGGTCGCAGCATGGTTTTCGCCAGTTTTGCAGTCAATTCAATGATCTATATCTTTGCCTATCGATCAATGCGCCTTCCCCTATTTCGAGCCAGTCCGCTCGCCCGCAATAAACCGCTCGTTTTGGCGGTGATTGCTGGATTGTTGATGGTGGTAATTGCCTTTGCCTTTCCTTCCATCCGAACCTTATTGGGGATTGTGCCTCTCTCCCTGCAACAATGGAGCTGGATTGCGGCCATTGCTCTCGGTATGTTGATGGCTGTTGAAATTGGAAAATGGGTCAGGAATATCGTGCTGTGGAGATTAAGAGCCCGCAAATAACGATCAAGCCTGATCAGTCTGGTTGCCGTTCCCTCGCTTTTGATTCCTGGGCTTATCTATAGAATAAACGTTGAAGAAGAAATATTAAGAGCTAAGTTTGGTGATCAGTACAACCATTATGTACGCAATACCAAACGCTTGATTCCGTTAATCTGGTGAAGCACCTGATAACTGAATAGGCATTTATAATATACAAAATCATAAAGGCTCCCATTCCATACTCAGGAGAATAACCATGAGCAACCATCAAATTCTTTATTTATCCCAGGCAGATGTAGCAAAAGTCAATCTTGATATGGCCACGGTGATTAATTTGCTCGACACTGCATTCCGCGAAAAGGGCGCTGGAAAGGTCGAAATGCCTCCAAAACCGGGGATCCATACCATGCCGGATGCGTTCATCCATGCCATGCCGGCATTCATCCCCGCATTGCGATCCGCTGGCATAAAATGGGTCAGCGGTTATCCCGATAACCAAAAACTCGGGCTGCCTTATATTACCGGGCTTCTCATCTTGAACGATGTTGAGACGGGTATCCCCTACTCGGTGATGGACTGTGCCTGGATCACCGCTTATCGTACTGGTGCCGCGAGTAGCCTAGCTGCCAGGTATCTCGCCCGCCCTGATAGTAAGACAGCAGGCATATTGGCTTGTGGGGTCCAGGGTCGCACCAACCTGGAAGCCTTGAAGGTGCTCTTCCCGATTGAGCGTGTTTATGCATATGATATTCATCCCGATCAGCAGCAGCGTTACGCAGATGAGATGTCCACTAAATTAAATGTCGAAGTCATAGCAGTAAATGAACCTAAGCAAGCAGTGATCGAAAGTGATCTGGTTGTCACTTCTGGTCCAATCCTCAAACACCCCACCCCGACTATTCTAAAGGATTGGCTTCAGCCCGGTTCATTTGGCAGCGCGGTGGATTTTGATAGCTATTGGACTGCAGGCGCATTATCCCAGATGGATCGCATCAGCACGGATGACCATGCCCAGTTCCAGTACTATAAATCGATCGGCTATTTCCAGACTACTCCGGACCCATACGCAGACCTGGGTGAGATCGTTGCCGGTCTAAAACCGGGTCGCGAGAATCCGAAGGAAAGGACCTTGGCAATCAACCTTGGACTGGCAATGGATGATATGGCTGTAGCGCCCGAAATCTACCGCCGGGCAAAGGGTATGGGGATTGGTACCTGGCTGACTTTATAGTTAAGCTGGTGCCCTGCATAAATCGCCTGCCATATCACCAGGCTAAATTTGTTGCTGGCACCTGGCATGGACGAGTACCAAATGCACCCACGCAATGTGGGCACCAGGAAAAATCAAGCTAAACCCAATAACGACATATCAGACAATCCACAAGCTGCGGAGATACCATTTTCATGGGTCTCACCGCAGCTTGTGTGGTGATTAGGGTGACAGGTTGTGATATCAAGTGGGCGATATTACAACCGCACACCATTGTTATCCTACGTTAATGGGTTCCCACAGTACGGGCAGGTCTTCCAATCATCCTGCGCTGGTTTACCACAATTTGAACACGTACGTGCCGGTGCAGCCATTTGGGCAGGCGGAGTTGTCTGTGCTGGTCGATTACCTCGTACGAGCGCGTTCACCAACGCCACGATACCCACGATGACCAGCAGGAACACCCCCAAACCAAGTAGCCCACCGAATATCGAGCGAATTGGGCTGTAGTAAAATCGCATGGGCTCCATCATTCGAAAGCTTGGTCGCATCATGGCATATCCATATCCACCGAAAACCGCAAATACGATCCCCGCAATGACTGCCAGGATGACCAACCCAAGCAGGATATATAAGATCCATTTCAATGCTTTATTCATTTTCAAACCTCCATAAATAGATCATTTTCATAAGCATACCACTCCCCTGTGAAGAATTTGTGAAGATCATATAGAGGTAAGTTTAAGCTTAGTTTAAGCTTTACCATAAAAGTGTCAAGAATCGCCAGGTCATCCACCTTATCCATTCTGTGAACTATAATTCACTCATAGCCTCTTACACGAGTGGATCACCCGAGGAGAGTCCCATGTATGATACCCTAAGTTCTGATTATGACCGGTTTGTGAATTGGCAAGGCAGGTTGTCAGTTGAGCTCCCCTTTATCCTTGAAAAATTACATGATATTAACGCGAAGTGTATCCTAGATGCTGGCACGGGAACCGGGATGCACGCCATCGCCCTGGCTCAGCTTGGATATCAAGCTTCAGGGGCAGATATCAGCCGTGGGATGATCGATCGTGCACGTAGAAATGCCAGCTCTGCCAGGGTTCAAGTCCGCTTCGAGATTGCCGGATTTGGAACCTTGGCTCAAACCTTCGGTCAGCACGCCTTTGATGCCCTGCTGTGTCTTGGGAACTCACTGCCTCACCTGTTATCCCTCCCCGCGCTTTCGGCAGCTTTGGTCGATTTCGCAGCTTGCCTGAAGCCCGACGGCTTGCTCATGATCCAAAACCGCAACTTTGATGCCGTTATGGCTTTTCATGACCGCTGGATGGAACCTCAGTCTCATTCTGAGGGCGACGCTGAGTGGGTCTTTCAGCGCTTTTATGATTTTGATCCCGATGGCTTGTTAACCTTCAATATGGTCACCCTGAAGAGGGTCGCACAAGGTAAATGGTCACAGCAGGTAACCACCTCCCGTTTGCGTCCACTCCTGAAAGATGAGCTTATCTCAAGCCTGGCCGAAGCAGGTTTTGTGAATCTCACCCCTTTTGGGGATATGGCAGGTGCTCCTTTTGACCCCGGGTTGAGTCCGAATTTAATCGTCCTCGCCAGGTTACCATCGTAGGTGTAAGGGCAAAGCATCGAAGATAAACGCGAAAGGGACCTAAAACACAGTGTTAGATGCTTCGCCCCTACTAAATTATAATTATCACGAAAATCCCCATCCCAAGGAGGGAAGATGATCAAGATTGCATTCATCGGAGCTGGCAGCCTGGGTTTCACCCGCGGTTTGGCACGTGATGTGCTTACCTTCCCATTGCTTCAAGATGCCACCCTCGCTTTAATGGACATTGACCCTGAACGCCTGGAGTTTGCCCAAAAATCCGTCCAACGCATCATCGACATGGGAAAATATCCAGCCAGGGTCACTGCCACACTGGACCGGGTTGAAGCCTTACGGGATGCCGATATTGTACTGGTCACCATCCTGGCAGGCAGCACCGATGTATGGCGCTACGATATCGAGATCCCCAAGCAGTATGGGGTCGATATCAACGTTGGGGATACGCGTGGGCCTTCCGGCATATTCCGCGCCTTGCGCACCATCCCTGTGATGCTGGATATTGCCAGGGATATGGAGCGTTATTGCCCGAATGCCACCATGCTCAACTACACCAACCCAATGGCAATGCTCTGCCGTGCACTCCAGCGCGAAAGCTTTATCCGCATGACTGGATTGTGCCACAGTGTGCAGGGCACCGCCATGATGCTCGCTGATTGGATTGGTGCACCATACAAGGAAATTACATATACCTGTGCTGGTCTCAATCATATGGCCTGGTATCTGAAATATGATTGGAATGGCAAGGATGCCTACTCCCTCATCCGTAAAGCCATCCTGGAGCGACCAGAAATCTATAACGAGGAATTTGTCCGCAACGAGATGTTCTTGCATTTGGATTATTACGTTACCGAATCCAGCGGACATAACTCAGAATATAATGCCTGGTTCCGCAAACGCCGTGACCTGATTGAAAAGTATTGTACCCATGGCACGGGTTGGAACCCGGGAGAATATGCTTATATTCTTAAGGAATATCAAAATGCGGAGCGCACCTGGAAAGACGAGGCCCGTCAATGGTTCGCGGCAGAGACACCCATACAGCTCGAGCGTGGGGCGGAATATGCCGCTTTTATCATCAACGCCCTGATAGGTGGAGACCCCTTCCAATTCAATGGCAACGTCCCCAATACCGACCTGGTCACCAATCTCCCGCAAGGTTCTTGCGTGGAAGTGCCGGTGTGGGTCAGCCGCAAGGGTTTCGAGCCAGTACACGTAGGGGCATTGCCGCCCCAATGTGCCACACTGACGAATTTAACCGCCCAGACCGAAGAAATGGCCGTGGAAGGTGCCCTCACCGGCGATCCGCGCTTGATTTTCCAGGCCATTGCCTATGATCCCCTCACCTCGGCCGTCCTCTCACTGGCCGAGATCAAGCAAATGGTCAACCAGATGTTCGCTCAAAACAAGGACTACCTGCCCCACTTCAAACGATTGACGGTTTGATCTTCCAAATTAGTGTAGAGGAGCAGTGTAAAAATCTGCTCAAACTGCATTACACCAAATACGCTGCGCCCTTTATTTTATACATCTTCAAAATTGCCAACTCATCTGCAATTGCAGGTCCTACAACCATCAGCCGGGCACCTATCCCTCCTAAAATTTGGGCGTAGGGGATGAATTAAGGATGTGTCATACGGAATCCCTGCCCTGCGCCCCTACAGATCGTCATATCAAAACTTATCATCGGCCAACACCGACCACTCCCCAATCGGTAAGGGTGGGTGGCGAGCAACCAAAAGAGGGTTGCACAGGACCTCCCCTACATGGAAATATCAATCCAATAATAAATTCTTGGCCTCGGTTAATCGGCTATAATTTCTCAGGGAGATAATGTATGCTTAAAACCGAATTCCAGATCGCCATCGTGGAGGATGACCCGTTTGCCCGCAATTGGATGGCCTTGCTCGCTGCCCGCGATTGGCGCACCCGCCTAGCTGGCGAGTTTGATGAGCCTCTAAAAATCATCCCCCTGCTGCATCAAAAAGCCTCCTATGTGGACTTGATCCTCATGGATACCGATATCCCGGGCGGTGAAGATTGGATCCCACAGATCCTGGGAGCCATCTCAGGCATGCAGCACCCACCTGCCATCCTATGCACCGGCATTCGAGCCAATCCGGATGTCCTTGGAAGAATGTCCCATCCATGTTTTGTGGGTTACATCCTTAAAAAGGAGATCAACTACTCGCTTGCCTGGGCGATTGATATTGCCCTGTCTGGCAAATGGGTCATAACGGAGGGCGTCCGCTCCCAAGCATCTGCCTTGCGCTTTCCACTCCCACACCCATGTGTGGTGTTGGATGGCAGGAAAACCCTTCAAAGCACCCTGTCCAAACATCAGGCGGATGTCTCCCGGCTGGCTTTTCTGTTCAGCATGGAAAGACACGAGCTGGCAGACGAGCTGGGGATCGTGGAAGATTGGGGTTATGGTCTGGTCAGCCAGATCTATGAGCAGCTTGGGGTAAAGGATATCCTCAATGACGATGAAGCCATGGATTCCTACTTTGGGAACCAGCCGCTTATCCTATCTCACATTCAAAAAATCCGTGCGGTGGGCAAAAACTCAATCAAAGCCCACGATCTGGAAACGCTGGCTTTTCACATCATCACCATGCCAGAAATGGTTGATCTGCCCTAGCCTTATTGGCTGAACTCAGCCTGATCGATATACTTCCCCCCCATGATGGTCTTCTCAATCAGTTTGTGATTCCTGTCAAACTTCAGTCTCAATTCGATCGGCTGGTAACACTTATTTTCCCCAACCAACACCTTGCGGCAATGATAAGAAGCCGCATCATCACTCTTTCCATCATACTCGGGGGTTAGCTCATTCCATACATCCACGCGTGCCCGCAGCTTTTCGCCACACTTCTTGCACTGCACATATAAATACAGCGCCCGATCGGTGCGAGGAGGGGGGGAGGATAAGATTTTACCCAGCTTCTTTAGAAAGCCCATAGGATAATTTTAGCATAATTCAGAATCTAATTGTCGTGATTCTCATTGATAGAGACGCTCCGGTGGGGCGTCTTTACATCCTACCTGAGGTGAATTGCTGCTTTATAACGCTCCCAAAGAAAAGTCGCGCATCGCTCGCAAAAGTACGCTCTTCAACGCTCGTAAAAAGCACTCGCGTTGCTGCGGGTAAAGTTCACCCTTGATGTTTCGGACATAGCCGCTTGCTGCGCTGCGCTTGCCGGGGAACGTCCTCAATACTGCGTCGCAAAACAGCGGGAGCATGGGGACGCTGCAGGTTCGCTCCTTGAAAACGAATCGGAACGAAGCTATGGTGTATTGAAATGAGTACTGAAATGACAAGCAGAAATAACGCCAGGGGAAGCATTAACCAGCTCAACGAGGGGTGAAGGGTGTGGTCATCCACCGGCTGCCTCCTCCCTGGAAACCACGTCCTCAG
>CAZXPK010000055.1:0-21601 GCA_964642565.1 uncultured Anaerolineaceae bacterium | reverse complement strand
CCATGTAACTACTCACCCATCTCCCCTTGATCCATAATGAGGTCAAGATAATTTCTCTTCAACTACTTGCTGGGTAGAGACCAAGGTTGGGGGTGCGAGTAATTGCACCTCTATTATAGCACAAATGTTCTGCTCCACAAGGGTTTTATGAAAATTCGTGAATTTTTTAAGATTTCTGATGTGGAAGGGAAATGATAGCAGGAGGAGTTGGGGCGATGATTTTCTACCCGCAATCCACCACCTCATATTAAAAAATCTGATAAGATATTCCACGGAATTCAAAGATACGGGAAAAAGCACACATACCCGACCATCTCAGCATGTCGCACCTGCAGGCTGAATACAGGGTGAATAATATCGCCGAGTTCTGTAAGCAGATATTGTCAACCACCACAGGTGGTGAAGACCGCGATCGGACGTATAATATTTCGTTAGCTCACTTTCACCTGGCGAAGTAGTGGATGTGGCATTCCGAACAGATCAGATCTTGGGTGGGAGATAAATCGAATAGGAGGAAATATGCAGCCTGTAGGAGAAAATAAAGATAAGGGAATGATGGCTCCTACCCGACGTTGGGCAGGATTATATACAGTCGTTTTAATGCTTTTATTACTGGTTTTCTTCGCCTACCACGAATGGAAAAAGACTGGCTTCTTTACCGATAATTTTGGAACGGTGGAAATGATTGCTTTATATGTACCCATCCTGATCTCCATGGCAGCTCCCATCCAACGTGCAATTCAGGGACGTAGCAATCCTGCCCGCCCCTTGGAAGCAATCTCTGATCTATCCCTGGCGATCGGCTCCATCTGGCTCTGGAATCACTTTCCATTCAATTTCGCACACCTGGCTGATCCATTCCCCGCTGCCATGCGCTTCGCCTTCGCCTGGATCACCAATAATGTCGGCAGGTTCATCCTGCTGCTCCAAATCGTCATTGGTTTCATCTCAGCACTCGGAACAATTGCAAGTTATTTAGCGGAGCGCAGGAAAACCGCTGGTGTGGGTGGCGGTTAAGACTACGCCCATACTAACTAACCTAAAACCTAATATCGATGACCACGCGAAGGTATTCATGGAAATTACCACACCGATAGCGGTTGAGACCGCTCCTTTGAAAACCATGAAGTCAGCATTCGCGGCTTTGTGATTTTCTGAGATGTGACTTTGGTCGTAAAAATTTCCAACACTGCCTGCGGTTGAAACCGCTGCTTTGAAATTCACGAAGTCAGCCTTCGCTGACTTTGTGATTTTATGAGGTGCGACTTTAGTCGCTAGAAAATGGTGTAATTTGATAACCCTTATAAGCGGACCTTGTGTTTTTCGAAGGCGGAACCTTGGTCGCTGGAGATGAAGGTTTACGGGAGGGATTGACTCTCTATCTCAACACCCAAACCAGCTCCTCGATCTCTTTCCCGCGTGCGTTCGAGTACCACTTACCTTCCCCTGATCGTGCGAACCCGTTTTTCTCCAACACGCGGATCGATGCAATATTATCCTTGACTACTCTGGCATACAATGGCCGTACAGTCACCACATCGAGAAAGAGTGCTAACCCCTGGGAGGCGATGCCCTTGTTCCAAAATTCCTTGCCTAGCCAGTAGCTGATCTCAGGCTCGCCACCCCAGGCGTGGCACAGCACCGAGCCTGTCACCTGACCATCATACAAGATGGTGCGGAGGGTGATGCTTTTATCCGCCAGGATTTTACCCCAATGGACATCGAATGCCTGACGGTCGGTGGGGTCTTTGGCAGTGAAGGCTGCCATGTAGTTGGCTTCGGGGTCAAGCTGCTGCTCGAAGAAGATGGGCAGGTCATCAATAGTCATTTCACGTAATTGGATGCTGTGGATTGACGCTATATTGGTCATCTTGTCACCCTAGCTCCATCACGGTCGAGTGTATTTTCGTTGGTCCACCACGCTTGAACCTGAAATCGCATACTTTTCCACCCTCCCCCAAGGTGGTGGTACGGGTGAGACCCCAGCCCAACATCTCGCTGTACAGGTAATCACATGCGCATAAATATGGGGTGAGCTCTGCCGCACCCTGCTCCTGAAAAAGCGCCCAGGTGGCGCATTGGTGATAATCTACGCCGTAATCGAAATTCACCCCATCACCCTCCACAAAACTATGTACATAACCACGCGGGTATGGGTGCTTTTGGGATTCCTCTGCCCGTCGGCGTAGTTTGGTCAGGTAGCCAGGAGAAAAGGACATGTATCCTAGCAGCCGTCCAGCAAACCCAGGTACTCTCTCCAGGTATATTCGTGAGAGCAAGTAAGCCAGCTCGCCCGTATCACGAACTTGCTCCCCTTGGGCCTGCATCACCCGAAAAAATGCCAGGAACCAGCCGCTGGAGATGACGAATTGTGTGAATGGCTGCTCGCCACCTACATAAGGCAGTTTAGGGATCAGTTGACGGTATTCCTCACGCACCAATGCGATCATCTCTGCGGATCTTTCACCTCCATAACGGGCGGTGATCGGTCTTTTGACCTTTTGTATCATCCGGTCAAAATCCCTGAGTAATTTCGTGGTTTGGTTAGTATAGAAATCCTGAGCAGTTGGTTCCATGTGAGCTTTCCGATTTAAGCTGTCACTTGCCAAACATATCCTTCGCCGGCCAATGCAGCCACAGCTGGGTGATCATGACCGCCAGATTCACCGCCTGGGCAGCCAAGGTGTTGAACATGGGCCAGGTTCCCCAAAATAGAACGATGCCAACGAATGAAATGAATGCGAAGACCAATGCCAGGGGTCTCCAAAAGTCCCCCGGGATGAGGATGCCCCAGAACGATAGGGCAGCCGCCACGAAGCCAAGCAGCGCCAGCACCCAGAAGATGACGGCAATGAGCTTTGCTGCCTGAGGAGCCAGCGTGGGGAACAGCCACGAGCGCGCGGCCAGCCACTTTCCGCTGGGTACCCCCCGGTCGAGAGCAATCAAGGCTCCAATTGCCCCGCCGTGACCCAGCCCATGCAACAGGAGTACGCCGGCGATGATAATTTTGATGAGTTGTGGCGACATGTCATTCTCCTTTTATTGATGTCATTGAAAATCCTCATCCTTGTTGCGAACCAATATGTACAGGCAAAATATTTCGCTCGTGCAATGCACGAGGTTCGCTTTATCAAATAGTACCCTCATCGCTGTAGCGATAAAGCAGGTTTCTCATCACTCTGATTTGATTATTTTACCCCACTGATAAAGAATACAGTCTTTAAGAAGTGAATCCCGTCTGGTTGTGTGTGGGATTGAATATCTTTGAGTATTGCTTCTTTAATGATTTGGGGATTATGCTCATCTTCGACCCTGATTTTCTCGAAGAAAATATCCCAACCGATGGATTGCATCTGCTGCCACCATTCTTCTTCGTTGGTGGACACAAACTCCACTGTCTCTCGGGAAACCTCAATATTTTTAAACCCGGCAGTGCGAAGGATGATCTCATACCCCTCCGCCTTCTCATACGACATACCGATAGGGCGCTGTGTCAGGTATTGGTCATCCTGCAGGATGGACGGGTAGTATCGAAGCATAGCCTCTTCCATCCAAGCGAGATCCTCCTGTGCCTCCCAGGAGCAACAAACGAACTTGCCCCCCTGGCGCAACACACGCCAGATTTCTTTGGCTTTTGTATCCGGCTGGGTGAATTTGAAATGGACGAAATCAAAGCAATTGTCCCAGCCCATGAAACCGCACAAAGCGATATCAAACGAACCTGTTGGAAACCCAAGATTCCTGGCATTGGTGAACAGCACCGCGGCATTCCCCAGCTTTTGCCGCTCTATCCTAGAGCGGGCGATGGGTATTCAATGCACACAAATGTCGATCCCGAAAGCAAATCCATATGGACCGATCTTCTGCGCTGCCGGGAATAGCGACGAGCCTGTGCCGCAACCCACGTCCAGCAGCAATGCTCCCGGAGGGATGGCTGCATGCTCGACCAGCCTGACACCGAAATAATCCCAATAATTCGGTCCGTATAGATCTGTTACACCCAACGGTCTGCTCCAAATCCTTGACATTGGTTTCTCCTATTTTCACCTTGGTTCAGAACTAATTTTCTCATTAATTCCGTGCTTTGTACTTGCGATATAACCTCTCTTCCACCACCCATGTGATCAAACTGTTGACAATCCCTCCCAGCAGACACACCAGCGCCACAAAAATCAGCTGCCCAATAATGAAGATCAGGCTTGTAGATGTTATATGAATACCCCCAACCTGCCTGAGCCAGATAAAAAAAGTCACCAGACCAAACACCAGGAACAACAATCCACCTGTGATAACAATTCCATACCAGGCGACGAAATTTCGCAGCCCTTTTTGGCGTATTTTTTCCCAATAGGCGATATCACGCGGTGTCCAATCAAACAGTTTTTTGATCATCGTTCAGTCCCCGCAGGTTGGTAATATTTTCATTCTGACAACCAACACCTTCCATATGGCAAGTATGCTCATTGGGTCGGTGTAGTCTGATCGTTTGATTTCTCTAGATTCGACGTAAATCGCCGAGTCACAGGATCCTTATTGTGCCCATCCGCATTTAATTAGCGACTGAGGTTCATAATACAAGATTTCATGGGTGACCAGGTTTTCAGCCGTCTGAAGAAGCACTGCCATTTTTACCTTGCAGGGTTGTCCAGCTAGGTCTGTAATATTAATGGTGTACAACCCACCTGTTATCGGTGTATCTCCTCTACCTTCACCGAACTCAAGAGAGATATTCCACTGCACACCTGGATACCAGCTAAAGAACGTCCTGGCAAAGGCTGCAATAGCCTTTTGCCCCTCCTGCCGTTCCATAAATAGCATGTCCTCTCGTACAGCATCACTGGTGTAGAGCTGCCCAACTGCGGTTGCATCTCCAGATGACCAGGCTGCCTGGTAGGATGATAGCAAAGACCTTGCCTGTTCGAGTCGCTGCGACGTAGGCATATTTAATTCTTCTAAGGTATCCAGACCGTAAAGAATCGTCCAATTTGAAATGCGGTCGTTTTGAGTTTGCAGCCAGTCGACCTCCATCATCGGGTGGTCTTGGGTAAATTGGATATCCCCAAATTTAAGGTTCCACAATTCGTCTACAGCAAGCCCATTCTCCAACCCGATATACTGGTCCGTCTGAAAAGCCGCCCAATCAGGTCCAAAGGACGCTACGATAGCGATCAATCCCGTGATCTGGTCAAGCCCTACAGCATGGTCGCCGAAGCTCCTGTCGTATGCCTCAGCATCCGTAGAAAAGATGTTGGACACCGCTTGTACATCATTCGCATGCCATGCCTCCAGCATGCCGCCAGCAATCTTATCGAATGTTACCGCAGATGCTTGTAGCTTGGTTAGTGAAGCTGGCACACGGGAAGGAGTGTTTGGTTGCCTCCCACACGCAGTTGTGATAATTATGAATATTAACAGGACAATTATCGATCGTTTCATGGTTTCCACCTCATTTCAAGGTACAAGTACCGTGAGTTTGCGATTATTTTATCCATTCCGTTTAGTGCTAACTGCAATTGAAAGGGTGGGATTTCATCGTAATTGTAATATTGTTTTACCAAAACCAGCGTAATTGTACGCGGTGGAACCGCTGCTGGTTTGAGAAGACGTCGAGCCTGGTATCAACCCTTTAGAAAGCAGATCGTTTATCAATTCATGTCAGCTAACCCTGTCCTTGGCTATTGTTTCCTGAATGAAGTGCAAAACATCGTCTGGCTGACGTGTCGAAAAGGAGATGTCCCGTACAAGTCCTGCTTTACTCTTAAACGCAATCACAACCCTTGGATGCTCCAGGAAATTGAACGAAGCGCGATATCTTTTACGAATGGTCATGAAATGTATCCCTGCTCCCCCCATCTTCATCAACAGCGGTATCTCATCGAGATGGCATTCTCCTACGTTTTCCATAGGCACTGTCCATGTGAAAATGCCAAATGTAAGCTTCAGAGACTCCTGGGTGAGGCGGATATGGAGTGTTCTGTAGTTTACCGAGTAGAAAAAGAAACAAACTAAAAAGAAGGCGAAAACAACAGCAAGCAAGTCCAGACCGGCAGCATTCGCACGCCAGATCAGCAGCAAGAAGAAGAGTAGCGTGAGCGCCAGGAAAAGCGCTTCGGTCCGATTAGAAGAAACCCTCTCATGATATATGCAGTCGTCAGTCATGATCAGCTATTTGTCTTGTGAACAATTCGCTTCAACGCGTGATAATCACCATATTCCTGGTAACAAACGATAACGTACCCGCCTTGCATACTCACGGTACCCTTCTAATTCATTGGTTAAGACTTCATCTTCTAACTTGGTGCGTATCACTAGAAGAATTATGCTGAACACTGCTGGCAGGAATGCCCATCCTGAATCTAGAAAGAGGGGTATTACCAAAGTTGTCAGTAGTGACCCGGCGTACCCGGGATGCCGTATCCAGCGATAGGGACCACTGGACACAACTTTGTGACCGCGATCAGCCTGAATGCGTACCTCACCAGAGAAGAAGCGGTTTTCGATTAAGGCATATGATCCTAAGGCATATCCAGCCAGGATAATAACCAGCGATACAAATTTTACTGGCAAACTGAACGTAGGTGGCCAGCTAAATAATGCATCCAGTCCAGCTACCAGTGGTACCAGACCGCCACCAAGAAAACCCAAAGAAGTTAATAATTTATCCCAGGGTTTAATATTCTCATGTTGCAGGAAACCGGCACGTTCAGTGATTAAATCTGAATGACGCCGGGCAGCTAGTACTCGGCTTAAAGCAAAACCCAAGATGGTAGTGATGGCATATACCCAGGCTTCCCACCAGTTCCAGTGCCGTGAGATCAACAGCGGGAGGAATGGAATGACAACAATAAGAAATATCGCTAGAACAATAATGCGTGGGGAGATTAGCTTTTGTTTATTATTCATTTTTCACCCCAATCACTGTCAGATTCACCCTATTGGTAGCTTTTTCAACCCGAAAACTAAATATTTACCCTTTAGCAACTCAATCCATAACAACCCCAATCGTAACTTAGAAAAACAAGAAATAACGCGGTACTCGGTCCATGAAAGTACGATAGGATTCACCATATCGCTTTAGGCATACCTTTTCCTCCGCCAGGATCCCAAAATGCTGCAATATCTTTGACACGAGTAGAATGATTAGAGCCACCCACGAACCTATCGCCATACAAATCCCCAATAAAAAGATAAATTGCGTCACAATTTGGGGATGGCGTGATATCTTGTAGACCCCCTTCGTCACCGGCTGATCTAGCGATGTATCTTTGAAGTTATACATAGCTACCACGAGGCCAGCCAAACCGATAGTGTACAGAATCAAACCAACGATGAACACACTTGAATTGATTTTCAATGATGTAAGGATGATCAAAATAAGGGTGAAGAAGGAAAATACTTTACCAATACTCAGAAAAACCCTCTGCTCCACACTCCAGCCAGACCTATCAAACAAACGAGACACCACATCTTTTGGAAAGACCAGCAGCAAGAAGCCTTGAATCAAGAACTCGAACGCAAGGAGAATCCACCCGTTGAGCCATCCAATTTCAAGTGCAGGTATTAACTCCATGATCCACCTCCGATTGCAATCGACATAGCAAATCACTTATGCTCATTAACTTGAGTATTTTGTGAGTTTATTATACTTACCGGTTCTGGTCTGCATACTTCCACCAGAGATAGGTCGCGATCATACCCGCAAGACTGGTCACAAACACAATCCAATAGCTAATCGGCGTCAGGGAACTTTCTCCCTGCGAAAATAGCAAGGGTACTGCCCAGGGAAAGTATTCGGCCCAGCCTAACACCATCATCAAATTAGCCGTAATTAGGGTGAGAACAGCTACCCCGATTGGCAAAAGGTAGCCTCGCCCCACGCTGGCAAAGAATGCAAATGGCAGAACAACCGCAATCACCAGGCAGACGGTTATTGCAGTGACACTACTTCCATGGAGAATAACACTGAATGATCCTCCCGGGAGCCGGATCATCGCACCCATGACCAAGCCAAAAATGTAAATAATTATCGCCATGGCTGCACACCAGGCGACCACCACAATAAATTTTGCTAAAAGTATGCTTGATCTTTGAACCGGCACGGCCAGCATATCTTTCAGTGTGCCATCCGTAAATTCGCGGCCAAAAACCCAGCTAATTGCCATGACGAAAAAAAAGAATCCGCCAGCTGAGGTGATCTCGGCAAACAATACCAGGTAGGATGGCCAGTCTGTTGCGGAATATTCGATCAGATTAGCTTTAGCGGTGACCAAGCCAAGCTTTTGGAAAATTTCTGGATTCTTAGCGACGAAAAGTAAAAAGGCGATTCCTAATGGCATAAACAGCGATCCCAGGGTGGTCCATAGAGGCATTCTGGAGCGGAATGCTTTTCGCAGCTCTATCCAGATCATATCGGAAAGGTTATTCATTTTGCAGCCCTCCCTCCATTCCAACCAGCCTGAGGAAATATTCCTCGAGCCCCTCTTCCTCAACCATCAGCTGAGTTGGCGGGGTCCCGGCATTGACCAGCATGAGGTTGATGTCATCAGGGCGTTCAATAGAAGATGCATTTTTCAGCTCGATAGTTCCGTCCTGGAGGATTTCAGCAGGTTGCCCGGCAGCCACCAACTCCCGGTGAGCTGACTCAACGTCGCGCACCCGCACTAAAAGCCGCCTCCTGCGATTCCGCTCCAGCTCTTCGGTATTCAGTTCCTGGAGCAGCTGCCCTTTGTGGATAATCCCTATCCGTCTGGCAAGGCGTGAGACTTCAGCCAGGATATGACTCGACATGAAGACTGTCCCGCCCTGACCGCTGGTCAGCTCGAGCAGCAGCTCGCGGATCTCGACGATCCCAGCCGGGTCCAGGCCGTTGGCTGGCTCGTCGAGGATGAGTAGTCTGGGGTTATGGATCAAGGCTTTGGCTAATCCTAGCCGCTGTGCATTGCCATGAGAAAGAGTGCCGGTCCGTCGTTCTGCGTAAGCATTCAGACCTAAACGTTCGAGGATTTGCCCAACTGCCTTGGACGGGGTGCCTGGATGCAAGCGGCGGGCAACCTCCAGGTTCTCATAGACCGTCAACTCCGGATAGGCATGCGGATCCTCCACCATATATCCCACCGATTTCCAAGGTTCCCGGCTACCCAGATGCACCCTGGTTTGGAACACCTTGGCATACCCGGTGGTGGGTTTGATCATCCCGAGCAGCATGCGGATGGTGGTAGTTTTCCCTGCACCATTCAAGCCAAGAAACGCGTAAATGTCTCCTTCGGCGACCCGCAGAGAGAGATGCTCTACGGCTCTTACATTTCCATAACATTTCCCGAGGTCCTCTGTCTCAATCACCATGCTCATAATAGGTTCCCTTCATCAAACTTACTCTCATGCAACTTATCCTTGCTTTTATCCGCCTACACGCACGGTTGGTTCCCTTACCCTTGGATTTTGTCGTGCCATTTCTTGACCCAATCGGAATCCATTCGAGATAGACGTGCTTTCTTCAAGTTTTCCTTCATAATCCAGCGAATATCTTTGTCCGAATTCTGTAGCCACTTCTCCATAAGAGCTTTGCCTTCCAGAGGAAGAGCAACAACCGCTACACTCCAGCAATAACCTAGCCCTTTCCGTAAAGCCAGGAACTCTTCACTACGGCGATCGCCCTGCTGCTCAAAACTTGCGGTAATCTGATCCAAAATCCCCAATACACTTCGGGCATACTGGGCCTGACGCAATAACCTGGGCTCACACAGCCCTGCTGCGGCTGCCCTTTGCTCCAGCGGGACACCCTGACTCCATTCTCGCATTGCTTCAATCAGTCGCCCCATATTCACATCCCCCAGTCGCTGGAGGGCCATTGCGACAGCCTCACGGATGCGCCAACGCGGATCAGATGCATATCGTCGTAAGGTTTTTAGGAGGTCGATCTCACCCTCAGCCAGCAATCTTCCCAGGCCAACGACACCACAAAAGGCTAGAAATTCATCAGGCGAATTCACTGGAGCTATATCAGAAGTGTAGGCTATATATCGCTGAAAGAGTTGAAAATTACCTTCATCAGCAACCACCTGGGCTAATTCGATGTTCCCGCGGGGACCGGGTAGTCCCGATTCTTTAAGTAAATATGAATCCCAATCGGAAAGTTCATGGAGTTTTGTTCTATAGTATTCTACTTTTGTCATATTGAGCTCCAAGCATCTTTTCGAAAATCAGCTAAAATACGCTATTTAAACATAGTCAAGTGATCAGTTCTGATTGCATGGCTTGCTATGATCGAAATTGGCAAGATTTCCTTTTCCTTATCGCACCAAATACCATCTTTGAACACCAATTTTCAAGTGATAGGGACCGAGTTCTTTACTCCATCCTTCAGCCAACTCAATAGTGCCAGATAGGAGCCAAACAGGGTGGTTAATAATTGCAGGAACGGGGAAATCACGATCATCAATACTAGCCAGCCGATGAAACTCGCCATGGGCTCATATAGGATCATCGGGACACCCGTATTTGCCAGGTCTCTACCAGGATCGAACAGAAATGATATGGTAGGTCCCCAGATTACAACCATTCCAAGCAGGGTGACTGATGCCGTCAGCGTGGCATACAATAGGACCCTCCGAAATACCTGCGGTATTGGGGTGATCGTCGTAGTGATGTATTTGACCGCAAACCATCCAACGAGAAAGCCGAACAGGATACAGAAGATGGGCACGCCCATCCCCATACCCATACAAAGGATATCGAGAAGGACGAAGATTCCGAACGCCCAAAGGGGTTTTAATCCTAGCAATTTTTTCATCATTATCTGCCTTTGGAACCACCTGGCTCTTATCGAAACCAGGTGACCTCATGAGGTTTCTTTAGGGTTGAGTACTCGATTTAGTCGTTAATGGCAATTACTTGCCTCAAGAAGAATGGCACGCGCAGGACATATTCTCAATTATCGCGCAATTTTGGGGACTAAATTATGCATTTCTTCATTGAGGCACTTCTTTGATACGGATTATTTGTCCGCCAGTGAGAATTTGCATCAATTGGTTAATATGTATCACCTATGGCTGACCCAGGATGGCAGCCACGCTTTGCTTGACCTGTGCTGTGACTGGCTGCAGGCAGACCAGGGTGTTTACAGCTCCATCTCTGACGACCGTGCGACCCTGCTCAGAACCAGCGTCGACGACTACATCCAGGGCGAGCGGAACCTCAGAGCAGAGCCGCGGGTCGGTCATGACGGCGACGGCTGCCAGGTCCCAAATGTAAGCATCATTGGTTAACCAGGAACGCAGCATCCATCTTAAGATATCGGCAGCAAACACACATTCGGATGTGGCTGAGTTAACCCAGCTGGCTGCATCCGCTTTCGTCCAGGTGACTTGATTGGTGGCATAGAGCGGTATGAGGTGCAGAGGCAGCCCGGAGGCGAACACTTCGTCAGCTGCAAGCGGATCGACCCAGATATTCCACTCCGCGAGGCGATTATGAATCGATGGCCAATCAGTCTCGATATTCTCGGGGACATAAATACTACCGCCCATCATAAAGACCCCACCGATGTGTTCTCTGAGGCTTGGATCGAGGCGCAGGGCTTCAGCCAGATTGGTATGCGTGCCACTAACGAACATCATTATGCGGGAAGTTGAGTTGGAAAGCGTTTCCTGGATGAGCTCGGCAGCCGGGTGGGGATCAGTCGTAGGGGACATCTGAGGTAGGGTAAGCTCCCAGAAACTGTCGCTGGCTTGTCGCCATGGGTCGGGGAAGGCATTACTCCCTTCCAAAGGGGTGCCACTTCCAGTACCGACGGGGATGTCTTCTCTCCCCAGCCCTGCCAGGAACTTGATGATCTGATGTGCAAACAGGTTGGGATGGACTTCTCCACTCGATATCGTGACTGCCCGAACATCGTAACGCGGGTTACCCAGGAGATACAGCAGGGCGATGACACCATCAGGGCTGCCGTCGTCATCGAAGATAATGGGAATCGGCGACTGCGCGGTCAGGGTGGGTAATGGTGTAACCTCAACCCGCGCTGTCGATGTTGGTGGGCAAGGAACGAATTTAATTTTGGACCAGTTTCCCTGGATACACATCGGCTTCGCTCCAAGTCGGGCCCAGAGAGGCGCGGCTGGCTAGATCAGGATGACTGCGAGAGCCAATATTCCCAGCACGATTCCGATGATCATAAGTGCCTTGTGCTTCATATCGAGCTCCTTCGTGGAACGGAGAGATCTACCTGCTGAAGCAGGTTGTTAACCCGTAAAGAACATCATTGGCAGCCAGTCACTCAGAGTATGTCCGAGCACAGCCGTCCCGAAGCCCCGTTTAACGAATAAGTAACCCCAGACCAGTCCGATCAGCGTCGATGCTATAAATTGCGAGATAGGGAACTGCCAATTGATGAGATACGTCCCATATTACGCTGTTTATGGGATAGTCCGTCTAGAAGTTAAGAACCCAATCCTCTCCTGCATGCTGAGAGCAGTGTTTTTTGCCAATAACACTTTACTCTTGGTACCCAAGCCATACTCAAGCATGCGTCCCATGTCAGCTGCCAAACATCATTACTTCAACTGCAAGCAAATCTTTGGCGAACAATTCCAGATCAATTTTTGCGGTATCGGTATCTCTGTCCAAACCCGAAACGATTAAGCTGAGTCGCTGAGGCAGACTTTGTGCCAGATTGGCGTCAAATTCAGGAATACGCGGAAGAAGATTATTCAGTCGCTGCTGGGTACTGACCAGGGCAGTTTTGGCTCCCTCAACGTCGTCCTGAAAGAGTGCCAGCTGCGCATTTCTTACATCTACCAGCGTTTGTAATAATTCCAAATGCGCCTTAGCCATCTCCGATTCATCTTGCAATGCAGTGGTTTCACTTTTAAGCGAAATGGCCTTATCGTTGGATTCCTTTAGTAAAGTATTAAGCTGCCCGATTTGAGCTTGCAAGTCGTTT
The DNA here is from genome assembly GCA_964642565.1 of uncultured Anaerolineaceae bacterium. Classification (GTDB taxonomy): domain Bacteria; phylum Chloroflexota; class Anaerolineae; order Anaerolineales; family UBA4823; genus FEB-25. Next base: position 8,664 of record CAZXPK010000055.1, on the reverse strand, counting down.
ATTTTTTGATTGGCTTGATTAAGGGTTGCCTGGGTCTCAAGGAAGGCCTCAGACAAAGGCTGATAGCGTAAGTAATGGTCTGTAACTATACCTGCTAGAAATGTAATCCCAAGGACAACCAGCCCGATGAGCAGATTACGAAAGAATCGTCGCAGGCGGCTAAGCTGCGGTTTTTCTTGCTTAGGTGGGGTTGCACCAGGGCTGGGTGGGGTCGGTATTTGAGATGTGACAGGCGCTTCAGGGGCTGGCTGCTCTGGTTGAATATCAGGGTTGTGTTCCATGGCTTATCCTTTCGGTATCATATCGGTATTCGTGCTTGCGACTGAAAAAACATGCTGCAATTTATGAAGTAATTAACTAAGTGGTTTGTTGCAATCAATTAACCAAGTGTTGAAGGACTGATGAGACACCTTCTCAATTATCACACCAATTCTATAATTCCATCCCTCTGCTCACCAAACACCCGGCAACAACCGGTATTTTACCTCCCGGGCATACTCCCTATACCCCGGCAGCTCCTCCTGCAGCATGTGATCTTCGAGAGCTGTCCGAATGACCATCAACACTCCGACGGGGACAGCGAATAACAGCGCCCAAAGTGACCCCAGCAGGATGGGCACACTCAGCGCCTGGAAGAAGAACCCGACATAACCCGGGTGCCTCACGTAGTGGTAGGGTCCGGTGGTGCAAACCTGCTGACCCCGGTCAGCCTGGATGCGCACTGCAGTGGAGAAGTAGGCGTTGGTGATCATTGCCCAACCCGTCAGCCCCAGGCTGAGCGCGTACACCACTGCCCCGAGCACGTGCCACAGGGTGGCAAGCTCCCTGGTCCAGCCGAAGCGTATATCCAGGGCAGCCAGGATCGGCATCAGAACATACTGCCCGATCAGCCACGCTCCCCCCACCAGCTTATCCCAGTCTTTCATTTCCTTGGGACGACCACGTTCAGCCACCGTCTCCGGGCTGGAGCGCAGCATGAAGACCGCGTTGATGGAAAGGCTCAGAAGGCCGATACCCAGGAAGACCCACGCCCAGACCCAATTGAGCCTGCCGGAACCCAGGAAGAGCTCCAATCCCATGACGATGAACATAACAAGGATCTGTCCGGCACGGGCGGCAATTCCGGAGGCCAAGTTGGACTGTTTCTCGTAAGGTGGGGTTTCAAGTGGATCAGGCATAATCCTCCTAATGAATAATCACTGAATCAGGTGAGCTTCGGCAGATTGGAGCACGTTTAGGAAAATTGAGAATGTCCGATGATTAATTCGCATTCGATCATAAGGCCATCAGCTCCCGTGCTGCCAAGCTCATCAGGCAAGTAATGTAAATATTTTAATAAATACAAACTCCTCGTATCAAAATCCTGACCAGCTCACCTGGTGACCCATGGTATGTTAATTTGATACGTGAGCTTGCCGAGGATGGCATAGGTGCCCAGCTGCGTGATCTGCGCCGAAACAAAATGATTATCCGAATCAACGTTCGTGCTGATCAAAGTCCAATTCTCGCTTGTAGCATCCCATTGGTAGAGACCTATCGCCACGTAGTGCATCTGTTCCAGGAAATAATAGATATTCAGCGTAGCCGGCAGCTGGAGTGTATCTTCGCCGGTCGAAGTCGTCACCAAGTAGGGATTGCCGATGACCACCAGTTCGTCTTGTTGCATGTTCGCCACAGAAGTCGGCTGGATGCTTATCACCGGATTGCCGGTTAGGCTTCCCTCTGGTAGCAGGATCTCCATGCGCCCATCACTAGATTTCAACCAGGTTGGTCCTTCAGGGTTAACAAACAGTATGTTAAAAGACACTATCCTGGTGACGGTATTTTCCTGGGTGTCAGCTGCTTCCACACGCGTAAATCCTCTCAGCTCCAGCATCGTGTCGAGTGTAGCCTGACCGATATACAAACCTGATCCAGCATCATAAGTAAGAACCACCGCAATGGAATGGGTTGCACCCTCCTGCAATAATTGTGCTTGGGGTGCCTGAGCCAGCACTACTGATGAATCTACCTGGACCTGCACAGTATCATTGCTCAAAGGCACTACATTCACCTCCAGCGTGAATGGGTCTGGCTGGATAATGATCTCCTGTTGTAGGATCTCGGAGGGCTCGTCCTGCATAGTCGGCGTACAGTTGATGATGGATTGTACTGAATCAATGCCCTTTTGCACACTCAATATGTCGCCGTTGTGGGCACCCCGGACAGTAATCTGACCCGCATTATTGGTTTTACCTTGATATAAGATTGAATCTGGCAGAGACACCACCGACACATTAGATCCTATAACCGGTGTTCCACTCGGATAAGCAACCGTAATATTATATGGCGAGCAGGCCTGGGTGTCATTGTTGTCTATGGATACTTTAACCCATTCTGCGATGGGCAGGGAATTGGGTCCGGGTACAACCGCCACCGAGCGTGTATCGGGCGACTGCAAGGTCCAGCGACTGGGATTGGCTTTATCGAGGTATACCCGCATGACGGTCTCCCAGGTGGATTCACCTTTATTCGTCACATCCTGCATTGTATTTGAGTTGTGAAGATGGTTGGGATCGGCACGGGAACACAATTCGCTGGCGTCATCGCTATCTTGCATGATACTGGCACGGGTTGGCTCGGTTGCAGTAGCACGATTGAAGGTGCAGAATCCACCGCCATCTCCAGTGCGAACCTTATACTCATCATCCAACCACAAACCATAGTGCCCGAATTCGTGGATCAGAGTGCCATAGGCAACCCGGTCTGACCAGCTAGGACCGAATACAGGGGGGAACATCATCCGCCCCTTGGGTGTTGTGATGGCAGACAAGAATGCATTGGGCCATACCGTGTTATCAGTGTAAATGATGATATCGTTTGATGGACCATTCTCTTCATTGTCAAAGATTTCAATCGTTTCATAGAAGAATTGCCCATCCGTGACATCGTAGAGGAAAGAGGATGCGCTGATCAATCCCTGGCGAAGATCATCGAAAAAGGCACTATTCGCATCCCATTGTACGACAGCGATAATATGTACCCCGATCAGTGCCTGATCTTTACGTACGGTAAGCAACTGAACGTCACTCGTGTTTGTCACCTGTAATAACTGTGGTGTGCCGTCATTCGGAATTCTGATGCTCGTTTGGTATACCCGCCAGGCCCAGCTGATGTTGCCATCCCATTCGTGACCAGATTTTACAGCTGGCTCAACGTGGACCAGGTACAACGCAGCTAATGTGTCGCCAATCATGGTGCCTGGTACTGTGATGGTACCAGTAGCATCAGTAAGTCCCATATAGTTCCCTTGGCGGTAGACCTTGGCACCTTGCAAGTACGACCAGGATTCATTCTGTACTCGTACCGTTATATCTACGCCGAATGATAACAGCATCGGAGAAGACCATTCACCTATGTTACCAGCGTTATCGCGGGCACGCACGCGGAAGGATACCTGCTGCCCGCGGGTGCCTGTATAATAGGCGCCTGGGACTGGTGTAACCTCCCAATTATTCCACCCGGCTCCGTTAATGTTGTTCTGGACTTCATAATAATCTACGCCTGACATGTTATCATCGCCATCCCATTCAATGAAGATCGTCAACTGAGTCACTGCACCTCCTGGCGTGGTGATCCAGGCTGTGGGAGGGACGGTTTCGATGCGGAATGGACCATAATGCACCGCACCTGAAGCAGCATTCCCCGCTACATCCAGCGTGCGCACGTGGAACCACCAGCTGCTGGAATCGCTGTAAGCATAATTAATCAGGGATGGGTCGGCTGTATCCCGGAAAATATCCGGAATGGTATTTGGGGATTGGTTGAAGCTTGTCGAATAACCATCTATCCCGCTGCGATCATCGGAGGCACCCGACCATTGGATGGTGATATATGGATTATTGGACCAAACGTTTGGGGTATGGGTGGAACTGGAGATGCTGGTGGGGTTTAAGGGTAGGACTGAATCAATCCTGACCGTATGAACCGGTCCTACTCCAAGGTTGCCGGCTATATCCGCCACCCTGAACTGGATTTGGTTCTGGGTCTTTGAATCCCTCCCGAATGGGACAGTGGCAGATATCACCTGCGGGGTTGTGGTTTCAGGATCACCCGTTATTTCAGCCGAAGACCATCCACTCCACGAAGCGCCTCCGTCGACAGAAATGTTAAATTCCGCTGTGGACACATCCAAACCGGAGTATGTATCCTCCACCTGTTCGCTCACCTCCACGGTCTGGATATTCACCCAGCTCGCTGGTTGGAAATTCGCCCAGTTCCCGGGTGGCGTGTCATCCGAGGGTCCTTGGATTTTATCCCAGAAATTGTTACCCGAATGTACTTTACCTGTCAGGGGCGATTGGTAATAAATCCAATTACTGTCAATCATTCCATCGCCATTGAATTGGGCACCGACGGAAAAATATCCTCCTAAATCAGTCTCGGTAATATTGTAATATTCGCACAGAACATAAGCGGGAATCTGATACTCACCCTGGGCGTTGGTTATCGTCTGGCCAATCAAATTTCCGAAAGAGCCATTATTATTCGAGCATCCCAGCTGCACGGTCACACCCGCTATGGGGTCGGTTAGTATCCCAACATCGCCAGAATACACATGTCCGGATAATACTGGGACTGTGATGGTTTCCATCGAGCCATAAATATCCACGCCGGTAACGCCATAATTGCGCCAATCTTCCCAGGCAACCAGCCTGCGCTCCCATCCGTCTGATGCCACCGCTGGGTGTTGCTCTTGCGAATATTGTTGTGAGATGACTATCTCGGGATCAGGCAGCGAACCATCATAGGCAACCCGGCGGCTGGAGATATCCTGGTCGCCGGATGAAAACTCAAACTGCCACACCACCATGTAGCTGTGGATTCCGGGAAGATAGGCAACATGCGGGTCGCTGCGGTTTTTCTCCCCACTCGTAGCCACGCTCACCTGGGATCCAACCGGGCTTCCAGCCTGATCCAATCGGTAGCCATAAATTCCCCAAGGGGAGAAATGATGGTCTTCCCACACAACAAAATATTGACCATCATTGCTGTTATAGGTCAATTGAGGTTTGAGCTGGTCTAACGTCCAGGTAGAAATCCCGATCTGTCCCCCGATCAGTGAACCATCGCCTCCGATCCGCTGGTCATAGATGTTAGTTTCATCAGAATAATCCCCTTGCCATACCACCAGATAGTTTGCGCCATCACAGGCGACGGCTGGCGCTTGCTCATCCAAGAGGCCATTGGCAATCACGATTTCATCGCCCATCAAAGTCCCATCCTCGTACACCCGCTGGGCAACTAGGTCTTGATGATAGAATTCGGGATTCCCACCTCGGCGCTCAAAAACAACCAAATATTCATGGGTGCCAGGATTATAAGTAACCACTGGCTTTCCATCATAATTGCCGGTATATGCTACATATATTACTCCCCCGACCATAGAGCCGTTGGCAGCCACCCGCTGGGCAAGGATATCATGATCTGCGGTGTCAGTTTCAAATTCGTTTTCCCAAACGACCAGGTATTCATTCATCACAGGACTATATGCGACTACAGGATGGGTATCCATGTATGCATCAACGTCTATGGATATCTCAGAGCCAATGGGGATGCCTCCATTGTCCACGCGGCGCGCAAGAATATCATAATCATCGGATCGGGCAACATTTTCCCACACAGCCAGGTATTCATCCACCTGGCTGGCATAGGCCAGCCTAGGCGCGAACTGGTCTTGGGCAAGCGTGGAGATTGGTCCGACGGCTTCCAGCTGTCCATCAAAGTTTGTCCCTTTGTCGAATGCTGTCACGGGCATTACAGACAACCCCAGGAATATCAACACAACCAAAGCGATTGCCCAAGGCTTGCTCTGGAGGGATCCAATTGCTTGGATCGATCTAAGGGAAATGCGGATCATCTTAACCTCTCCTTTCAATCATCAGCTCTGTATAGGAGGACGGTACATACCCTTTAGTTTTTATAGCTATTTGATTTTTTATCGTACCAGGCTACATTACAAACTATAAAACCCACCCGCGAAGTTAGCGTTTGTAGAAAACCGCTCAAACCCAATAGCCATCCAATGTGCATACCAACATTAATGACTATTAATATTTTATTATACCTTTATTTTTTCTCAATTACTATTTCCTCAAAAAATTTAGCATGAATCCCAATAATCAGATTAAGCAGCTCGCAAAGATTCGGAGATGAGAATCTATTAATCAATCACTTGATATCCGAAATAGATTGACTTATAAAAAAAACAGTTTTAAAGAGGAATTTATGAATCAGCATCCTGCCAGCTTCGAAGTTATATGGCCTGATTTTTCTTATCTACATCCAGGAAAAATAATTACCGAATAGTGTTTGTAACAAATATGGTGGGTTTTAATAAATAGGCAAGCTCCTTGCATGATGTTAGGTGAGAAAACCGACATCAGAAAGGAGCCTGCCATGTCGATTGTTACCCTAAGTCTGCCAGATGTCAAGCTAAAAACTGAGATTCGTCCAAGAGTTTGCCCATACTGCTCTGGTAAGACATTTCAACGCTGGGGACGAGTATCCAAACCAATCAAAGACAATCGCTGCCATTCCGTTTTGGTCTATCGGTACCGCTGCTGCCAATGTCATCGCACCTTTCGATATTATCCTGATGGGGTTAGTCGAGCTGATCAAACGCTCAGGCTGCGGAAACTTTCCGTTATTTACTGGGTACTAGGGATGAGTTTACGTGGAAGTTGTATGGCCTTATCAGGAATTGGAGTGCAGCTCAGTCACATGACCCTGTGGAGGAATTTGCAGGAACAAGCTGATGATCTGGAGAAGCAGGGTCATTGGAAACCTGTGCGGGTGTTAGGAATCGATGGGCTCTATCCACTTGGGAAAGGCCAGCAGCAACCAGTGTTAATCGCAGTAGACATGGGCACTGGGCAACCAGTAGCGATGGGTCATGTGAATGAATATGATTCTTGGGCGGTGCGCCGTTTTCTGGAACCTTTAGTCAAGCGACTTGGAGTGAGTGTCATCGTCTCAGATGATCTCATCACCTTCCACAGGGTGACTGAAAAGCTGGGTGTGGAACACCAGGTTTGCCAATTCCATGTACGCCGTTGGGTGGGACGTAGCTTGAACCAGCTACGCGAAACGGTGCCTAAAGAATGGTGGTGGGTGCTGGATGAGACCAAAGGTTTGATAACTGACCTACCACCCGAAGGGAGTCGTCGCTTATTCGAATTGTGGAAACAGATCCCCGAAAGACATGCGGCACACAAGAAATCGCGTTCTGCCCTCACTCAATTACGTGAGCTTTTGATCCGTCTGAGTGAATATTGGCCCAGTTATCGCGTGTTCGATTGGCAGAAAGACGTGCCCTGGACCAACAATGCTACGGAGCAAGCCATTGGACGTATGAAGATGTGCAGTCGAACCGTGCGAGGTTATAAATCCTGGCAGGGGATGTGGGCAGCCTGTATGCTAAGCTGTGCGGGAGTGACCTGGTAATGCTAAATGGAAAGTTCAGAACCTTATGTGGATGTCAGTTTCAAAAATCCCCCACCGCTGATGTTACAGATACATCGGCACAAACCTATTGACATGAGTGTATATTAATGCTATATTAACGATGAAACAGCTTTCTTGAAAGCACTTTCAAAATCCCTGATGATTTCACGTTAATTCATAAGATGAAAGGGTTTAGAGAAAGTCAACCGACCATATATGATGTCGCTGCCCTTTCTGGAGTGAGTATCTCCACGGTTTCCCGCGTCCTAAACTCTCCGGAAAGAGTCAGTGACGAGGCGCGCCAAAAGGTTATAACGGCGATTGACGAGCTCAGCTTTGTCCCAAAGGCTGAAGCGCGGGCGCGGGCGCTACAAAACTCACCCAGGATTGGCGTGTTGACTCCCTTTTTTACCGCACCTTCCTTCGTCCAAAGGCTGCGCGGGATTGGCAGCGCTCTGACGCAGACGAATCATGAACTCATTATTTATACAGTCGATTCTCTACCTCGCCTTCAAGGTTACCTGACCAATCTACCTATTAAAGGTAACCTGGAAGGCTTGATCGTTATGTCCTTGCCGATTGACGACCCTTCTGCACAACGTCTGGTGCAACATGGACCGCATACGGTATTCATTGAATATCGGCAGAATGGCTTTAGCAGTATTGAGATTGATGATTGCCAAGGTGGAAAGCTTGCCGCGCAATACCTGGTCTCCAAAGGACACCGGCGCTGCGCCTTCATCGGGGAAATTGATCCACCCGATTTTGCCATCCGTCCAGTAGTTAAAAGGTTGGAAGGCTTTCGTCAGGGTTTGTATGAAGCTGGATTGACCATCGCTGAAGAATATATCCGCTCGGCACCATATGGACAGGAACAAACGCAGCAGGCTGTGTTTGAGCTGCTCAATCTGCCGCTGCCGCCCACCGCCATTTTTGCTGCTGCTGATATACAAGCCACAATTACTCTCAAGGTCGCACGTGGAATGGGATTGCATGTTCCCGACGATCTGGCTGTTTTGGGTTTTGATGATCTGGACCTGGCAGAGTATATTGGTCTGACGACCATTCGTCAACCCCTGGATGATTCAGGCCGTATCGCAGTGGAGCTGCTGCTCTCAAAACTTTCTGATCCTGACCAACCGTCCCAGCATATCCAGCTTCCCTTAAATATTGTCGAAA
>CAZXPK010000054.1:0-22050 GCA_964642565.1 uncultured Anaerolineaceae bacterium | reverse complement strand
AGGAGGGTGCAATCTGGATAGAATCAATCCACTCGTTTTTGCAGTGGAATCATAAATATTTACTTGAAGTTATGGTTATGTGCTTTGCGAAACCAACATTTCGATAAATTGCTAACTGCTAATTGTCCTCTGCTATCCTTTTATGAGAAATCTTAAAATATTGTGATTTTATCTTATTCCTCTTGCAAGTATCTACTCACAGGGTATGCGTCTTGTCCGAATATCTGGTATCACAGGCGTAAAAGAGCCAATAATGGCCAGATATAGGCCCGCCATATATGGCTAGGAATGCACAAATCTTGTGGTTTTGGCAACATTTGCTGGTTATTCGAGCACTCGGTGAGTAGATACTCTTGCAAAATAGAACGATTGTGCTATAATACATCTATGAAATTTACCTCTCTCCTCAGCTTCCCAAAAAGGATTAATTGAATGCAATTGAATTATTACTATTCAATTCACCCACCGTTATCTGTATTTAACCGAAAAAAAACTAAGCCCCCAAAGAATATTCGATCCTTTTCGTTTTTTCCTATATTCGATTAACAATTACTTCCGTTACAAAAAAAAGCTGCCCAAAAATATCTGGGCAGTCTTAGTCAAATCCTATCCGGTTACTTGGTTGATGTCAAAATAAGACTTATTTATCCTCAGCTAACCCCTTCCCACTATGTTTCAGGGCTGCATGTGCAGCTGCCAGGCGCGCAATCGGAACTCGGAACGGAGAGCAACTCACGTAGTTATTGCCCGCAATATGGCAAAACTCTATCGAATCAGGGTCACCACCATGCTCACCGCAGATACCCACCTCGAGCTCCGGTCGCGTCTTCCGCCCGTCTTCGATCGCCATTTGCATCAAACGTCCTACACCAGTCCGGTCTATAGTCTGGAATGGGTTCCTGGGCAAGATGCCTTCCGCAATATAAGTCACCAGGAAATTGCGTTCAGCATCATCCCGGCTGTAACCAAAAGTCATTTGCGTCAGGTCATTGGTGCCGAAGGAGAAGAACTCGGCATACTCTGCAATCTCACCAGCCGTCACTGCTGCACGCGGAATCTCGATCATGGTCCCAAATTTATAGGAGAAGCTGACTTTCTTTTCCGCCATTACTGCATCAGCTATTTTTATCAGACGAGGTTGGATCCACTTTAATTCATTGACCGTACCAGTTAGAGGTATCATCACTTCAGGCTTGACCACCACCCCATCGATGGCGCAATCGGCAGCTGCCTCGAATATCGCCCTTACCTGCATTTCGACGATCTGTGGCATGTAAATGCTCAAGCGTACTCCACGTAAGCCCATCATAGGGTTACTCTCATGCATGCTCCGGATATCTGCCAATAGTTGCTCTTTTTCGCCCAACCCGACGGTTTCACCCTTAACCCGCATGGTAATTACTTCTTCGAGCAGTATTTCTTCATCAGGCATGAATTCATGTAACGGTGGGTCAATCAAACGAATGATCACTGGATAGCCATTCATTGCCCGAAACAAACCATCAAAATCCGCCCTTTGGTAAGGCAATAATTCATCCAAAGCAACTTTGCGATCTTCGGGGTTTTCAGCCAGGATCATCCGCTGAACGATGGGTAAACGATCTTTTTCAAAGAACATGTGCTCTGTACGGCACAACCCAATTCCGACGGCTCCATAAGTGCGTGCTCTCTGGGCATCCTTCGGGTAATCTGCATTCGCCCATACCTGTAATCCCTTGGTAGGCCATCCCTTGGCAAATTTTCGCATGCCAGGCATAGCGCAAATCTCATCCGCCCATTTCAACAGGGTGAGTAAATCAGTTTGCTCCTCCACTATGGGTGCTGTTGTGGGAATTTGTCCCAAAAATACTTCACCAGTGGTGCCATCCACCGAGATCCACTCACCTTCTTTTACTTCCTTGCCATCCACTGACATGAACCGGTTTTCCAGATCGATTTTGATCTGTGATGCACCCACCACACACGGGATACCAAATTGGCGAGCAACCACCGCGGCATGTGAAGTGGCTCCACCCTCACTGGTAAGCACCCCTTTGGCTGCTATCATGCCATGCACATCATCAGGTTTGGTGAACGGGCGTACCATGATCACATCCTGCTTGTTCTGTTTGGCCTGTTTTTCAGCGGTATTGGCATCGAAATATATCTGCCCCACTGCCGCTCCCGGAGAGGCATTCACTCCCTTGGCATACAGACGTCCTGTTTTTTTTGCTTCTTCCTTGGCTTTAGCATCATATTGTGGGTGCAGCAAGGTGTCCACCTGTTCAGGAGTAACCCTTAGTACAGCTTCCTCTTTTGTGATCAGCCCCTCGTTTGCCATATCCACTGCAATTTTTACCGCAGCCTTTGCGGTACGCTTACCATTACGGGTCTGGAGCATCCACAATTTACCATGTTCTATCGTGAATTCAACATCCTGCATCTCGCGGTAATGTTTTTCAAGCCTGTCAGTAATCTCCATGAATTGGCGGTAAGCTTCTGGCAAATTGGAATTGAGGTGGTCGATCTCCTCCGCGTTACGAATGCCAGCCACCACATCTTCTCCTTGAGCGTTCAGCAAATATTCGCCGAACATCTTTCTATCCCCCGTGGAAGGATCACGTGTGAAAGCGACCCCCGTACCCGAATCTTCACCCATATTGCCAAACACCATGGTGACAATATTCACTGCTGTACCAAGGTCATCCGGGATATTGGTTGCCCGCCGGTAATCCACAGCACGTTTGCCATTCCAGGATTTGAAGACGGCTTCAGTTGCTAGTTTGAGCTGCACGATAGGGTCCTGCGGAAAATCGAAGCCTTGTTCCTTTTTAACCACAGCCTTAAATGCTGTGGTGATGGCTTTCCAATCCTCAGCAGTCATCTCAGTATCCAGTTTATACCCCTTTTTCTGCTTGAACTCTGCTAAAGGTACCTCGAATGCCTCATCCTCGATACCCAATACCACTGTGCCGAACATTTCCACCAGTCTGCGATACGAGTCATATACAAATCGCGGGTTATTGGTTAATTTCACCATCCCTTCCGCGGTCCCATCGGTTAATCCGATATTGAGCACAGTATCCATCATGCCCGGCATGGAGAATTTAGCTCCTGACCGGCATGAGACTAACAACGGCTTACTGGGATCTCCAAATTTCTTCCCTGTTTGTCGCTCGACATTTTTTAAAGCTTCCAGCTCTTGCTCCCACATTCCGATTGGGAATTTGCCCTCAGCCTGATAAGCATTGCATGCCTCCGTGGTTACGGTAAACCCGGGAGGGACTGGAACTCCTGCCCGGGTCATATCCGCCAGCCCCGAGCCCTTCCCGCCGAGTAATCCCCGCACTCCTTCCCAGCCACCATCGACGTATTCCTCAGCTAAATTAACTTCATCAAATGAATACACCCACTTCTTTTCTGTCATTTATTGCCTCCTGTTATCATTCATGCTCTATAGCAACTTACAAGTCCCATATAAGACCTGTAGTATATTTCACATTAATGGGACAAACCCAACCGCATAGTTTACCACAATCATTATGAATTCATTCGAAAATAATATTAGCTATTCTTAAAACCACTGAGTTTACTACCACTTGTAAGAATTTGTCTCAAGAGGTAATCTTATACCAGTAAATATTCTTATCTGTAAGTAAGGAGTTTTATTATGCCAGGTGTGATTGATCCTGAAACGATGAATATAGATGGCTTACCGGGAATCTGGTCGCCGGTGCAATGGGAATTAACCGAAGAAGAACGTGCCCGTGAAGTTGAAACTCAAGCCACTGCCAGTCTGCTTTGGTCAGTAGATGTCCCTGAGGCTATCCTCCGCCTGCTGCTCCAGGAAACTGATATTGACCGAATTTTCAACCCCCCTGAAGATTATGACCCAGAAGAACAGGGGGAATGGGATAACGAGCTGGTTACATTTGGTTTTCAAAAACCCATTCGATTAGTTAAAGTGGAGCGGGACCATAACTATCTCTATCTAGAATATAAATTTGGAGACTTCGGTTACTGGTATATCGAGATCGAGCCAGAGAAGGTGACCATTAAAAGACTTTAGACAATCTATAAAAGCCCTGGTTATTCAAACCATGGTAAAAATACTAATTAGAATTTTGTGGATTTGTAATTATTGATTCTACATTTACTCTCCGGTGATCGAGAATTAGATAATAAGCCATCCAGACCAATAGGATCAATATAATGATCACCGGTGGACGTAATACACCGAATAAATTAAAGTTATTAAACACAGCAACAAAAAAGACAAGCGGGCTTACCAGAACTAATATAGAAAAGACTCGCCTTGGATAATTGTGCTCTCGAAGATAGTCATAAAAAATTGCCGCGGGTAAGAGCAAAACCAGGGAATCATGGGGATTTAAATGTAAACTTAAAAAGACGGATAGCAATATCGTAAAAGCGAAAAATAAACTAAACCTTGAGCTATCTTGAGGAATACCTTTCTTCCATATCAACCATACATAGATCATTCCAAATAGAAGAATAATCGTGCTAATGATATTGATCAAGTTTCCTTGAGAATTTCCGATGATATTCGACAATACTCCCCTAAGGGTATATTCTGTATTGGGATTTACCCCCAATTTTCCAAAGAATGAGCCAAGGGCTTGGAGCGATCGAACATATTGCATCCATGGCGTCAATCCAATAATAAGACATGTGACGATGAAAATGAATAGACCGGTGATCACCGCTGTGATAGCTACACGCCAATATCGCCTATTCAGGGTCAGCATTCCAGGTATGAGCAGGGTATGTGGTTTAATCGACAATAAGACTAGCCAAAGCCCAGCCTGGGTCAATTTAGAATTCTTCATGGCAATATACATTTGCAGCAAACCAATAACTAGAAATAATGAGAATTGTCCAAGTAAGAAAGTATAGGTTAAAGGCCAAAATGCCAAGATGGCGATTATCAATACGATGCGGTCTTGTTTATCCCAATGGGAGAAGAGACGGTTAAGGCTGATCAATATCCAGATGAGCAGACCCAATAGCATCAGAGACCAAAGATAAAATGCGGTGCTAAGTGGAAGGAATGAAAGGGGTGAAAACACGATAGCAACGAACGGCGGGTTAGGAAATAACAACACCCCCCCTTCAAAAGTTAAACCACCCATAAATTGCAGTTGGTAACTTGATTGGAGAGCTACATCATATAGATTAGTACCTTCACCCACCCTGACCATGTAAAAACCAGTATAAAAAGATGTAAAATCCGCCGCGACAAAGAGCTTTTTATGAGCGGCCATAATCCATAGGCTGGCGTTAATGGCAATCAGGGTAATATTTATGAATATAAGTATAACTAGAATGAAATTGAAAGGATTCTTTCTAATCCAAGCTATCCATGGTTCGTGAGTTTCTTCTGAACTATTTTTCAATAAGGTCGGATACATATTATCTAGTGAGAGTCCAGGAACTTTTTCTTCCATTCATATAGCTTATTCAACGCTTCGATTGGAGAAAGGGCATTGATATCCATGCTTTTCAAATCCTGCAATAATGGGTTCGTTTCAGGGAATAGTGCCATCTGGCGAGGGATTTCTGGATTGATTTTGATTGCCTTTCCCGATGATTTCTCCAATTGGAGGAGAATTTGCTCCGCTCTTTGCACCACAGGGGACGGCAGGCCAGCCAGCTGCCCCACATGGATGCCATAAGATCGGTCTGCTCCGCCGGGAATGATCTTGTGGAGAAATACAACCTGACCTCCGCTCTCATTCACCGCTACGTTGTAATTCCGAATCCCCGGTAGGAGATCTGCCAGTTGGGTTAGTTCATGGTAATGAGTGGCAAAAAGAGTTTTAGCGCGTAAGGATGGGTGGTTGTGAATATATTCGACTACCGCCCAGGCAATGGACACACCATCATAAGTGCTGGTGCCGCGCCCAATCTCATCCAGGATGAGCAATGACCGATTGGTCGCGTGGTGTAGGATGTTCGCTGTCTCGACCATTTCGACCATGAAGGTGGACTGGCCTGAATATATCTCGTCCTGTGCACCGATGCGAGTGAAGATGCGGTCCACCAGACCGATTCGGGCAGAGGCTGCAGGCACGAAGCTTCCAATCTGTGCCATCAGTACGATCAAAGCTACCTGGCGTAAAAATGTACTCTTCCCCGACATATTGGGTCCAGTCAGGATGCGGATGCGCTCCCCTTCTTCGAAAATCGCATCATTACTCACAAAACGTTCACCCTTCAGGTAATGTTCGACAACTGGATGTCTTCCCTCATGAATTTCGAGAGTGTCTTCAGCTACAACTTCAGGAAGCACATAACCTCCCAAGGCAGCTACTTCTGCGAGTGAGGCTAGCACATCTAATTCAGCGAGTGCTCGTGCAGTTCTCAATAAACGGTTCGAAGAGGATGCAAGCTGTTCACAAACCTGGCGGAATATACGCATCTCGATCTCGTGGATTGTTTCTTCGGCATTCAACACCAGAGCTTCGTATTCTTTCATTTCCGGCGTAATATATCGTTCCGCACTGACCAGGGTCTGCTTGCGTATATATTCCGCAGGTACCAACTCAGTATTCGCCCGTGTTACTTCGATGTAATAACCGAAAATTTTGTTATATCCAACCTTGAGGGTCTTAATTCCTGTCCGTTCACGCTCAACCGCTTCCAGATTCGCGATCCATTCCCTGGCATGTCGAGACCGTTCAATTACCCCATCCAGCTCTGACGAATATCCATCCCTGATCACACCAGTGTTTTGAAGTGTAGCTGGTGGGTCATCCGCAATGGCGGCTTCAAGCAAACGCAATTCATCATCGCAGATATCTAAATCCTTTAACGCTGAATCCATAGCATTTTGAGGTGTTTCTTGCTCTGCTATGCTTTTTTCTACATCCGGCTCACTAAAAAGTTGGCGGATGCCCGGTAAGCGTTGAAGGGTGGCACGCATTCCAACCAAATCACGCGGTTGAGCAGACCCACTGACTAAACGTGTAGTCAACCTTTCAAGATCACTCAAAGGCCTAAGGGCAGCTCGCAGCTCCGCTCTTAGCATTCCTTGATTGAATAGAGATAAAACACCTGTCTGACGTGTGTGAATGAGTTCTACATCCAACAATGGTTTA
Organism: uncultured Anaerolineaceae bacterium; assembly: GCA_964642565.1. Classification (GTDB taxonomy): domain Bacteria; phylum Chloroflexota; class Anaerolineae; order Anaerolineales; family UBA4823; genus FEB-25. The sequence goes on along the minus strand of CAZXPK010000054.1, from coordinate 14,950 downwards.
CTCACCCATTGCCGGATCAAGCGCTTACCCATGGGTGTAATCGCCCGGTCAAGCTCACCCAACAAACTGCCCTGAATGCTCCCATCCCGAATGGTTTCGACCAATTCCAGGTTACGTCGAGTGGAGGCATCTAGATTCATGAATTCAGTGGTCGAATAAGTGTTCAACTTGGTCAATAACTTAAGTGAAGCTGCTTGAGTTTCCATCAAGTATTGCAGGATTGTTCCCGCAGCCTGTACTGCTAAGGTCATTCCACGCAGTCCAAACCCATCCAACGAAGCAACCCCAAAATGTGTCATGAGTGCTTCCTCACATCGTGTTGGTTCGAACCTCCAGGGTTGCCAAGCGGTTGGATGACCAGATAAACCTTCAGGTAGCTGGAGCGTATCAGGGAATAAGATCTCCGCTGGGTGAAGCCTGGTCAGTTCAGCACGCAAAGTAATCTGAATATCATCACTACTTACCTCAGTTACAGCAAACTCTCCCGTGGAGATATCCACGTATGCTACACCCGCTAGGTTACCTTGAACCTGCACACAGGCTAAATAATTATTAGCATCAGAAGGTAATAACCCTGATTCCATTAGTGTGCCAGGTGTAACTACACGCACAACTTCACGTGGGAAAATCCCCTTATTGGGTTGGTCGCCTACCTGCTCACAGATGGCAACATGAAATCCACGCTCAATCAAGCGTGCAAGGTAGTTCTCAGCTGCATGATGCGGTATACCCGCCAGGGGTACCCGCACTCCCTTCCCAACCGGGCGAGAGGTCAGCACGATATCCAATTCACGCGCAGCTATTTCAGCATCCTGGTCGAAAGTTTCATAAAAATCTCCCAATCTGAAAAAGAGAATAGCGTTAGGGTACTGTCGCTTGATCTCCAGGTACTGCTTACGGATGGGTGTGATATCTTCAGCTTTTGCCATTCAGCCTCCGGCTCTCATTCTAGTATGAGCATTGGAAATAGGCAAGGAAAAATGTAATTTGATTACTCTAGAGATTGTATTATTTATAGACCAAAGATATAATTGAATCACTATATTTCATTGAAAGGAGAAAATCTAATGGCTAGTGTCACGTATGAAAATGTAACAAAACGTTTCGGAGATGTCATCGCAGTTGGTAACCTAAGCATCACTATTGCAGACAAGGAATTTTTGGTTCTGGTCGGCCCATCCGGTTGTGGTAAGACAACAGCTCTACGGCTCTTGGCAGGCTTGGAGGAAATCACCGAAGGTCGGATTCTCATTGGTGATCGAGTAGTGAACGATGTCGCTCCAAAAGATCGGGATATTGCCATGGTATTCCAGTCTTATGCACTTTACCCTCATATGAGTGTGTATGACAATATGGCATTTGGTTTAAAATTACGCAAAACTCCCAAAGAGGAAATCCGTAAACGGGTAAATAAAGCCGCGGAAACCCTTGGCATCGAAAACTTATTAGATCGAAAACCGCGCCAGCTTTCTGGTGGGCAGCGCCAGCGTGTTGCAGTCGGTCGGGCAATCGTGCGCGAGCCTAAGGTTTTCTTGTTTGATGAACCCCTTTCAAACCTGGATGCAAAACTACGCGTGGAAACCCGCGCCAATCTGAGTAAGCTCCATCAGCAGCTACAGACAACTTTTATTTACGTTACCCACGACCAGATCGAAGCCATGACCATGGCGAGCCGCATTGCCGTGATCAACAAAGGTCTTCTACAACAAGTGGATACACCATCAGCACTGTATGACCATCCGGACAATCTGTTTGTGGCAGGGTTCATTGGTTCACCGGCAATGAACTTCTTCAAAACCAAATTGGTTCGGGGAGATGGCAAGCTTTACGTGGACGGCGGATCATTTAAAGTTGAGGTACCTGCCTCTAACATGGAAGTGTATTCGAAACACATCAACAGACCTGTCATCATGGGTATTCGACCGGAAGATATCCAGGATCCCCACTATCTACCTCCCGAGATTATCCCTCAACCCGTTGATGGAATGGTGGATGTGACCGAGCTAATGGGTAATGAGATTCAATTGTATGTTACCACTGGTGAACATAGTTTCGTCGCCCGGGTTGACCCACGCACAAAAGCTAAAATGGGTGAAAGAACCCAGGTAGTTTTCAACATGGGTAATATGCATCTATTCGATCCTGAAACTGAGCAGGCAATTCGGTAATTTATAGTAATATTGAAAGATACGATAATCTTAAATTGACGTCTCCTTGCATAGATACCTTCCGTAAGGAAAGGCTATATGGCGGGGGACGTTTATTATGTAACCCAGATAAGGAATAATTATGGCCCAGACATATACACTTGTACTAGTACGCCATGGTCAAAGCACTTGGAACCTGGAAAATCGCTTCACCGGCTGGACTGACGTCGGCTTGACCCCCCAAGGTGAAAATGAAGCCCATGAGGCTGGAAGGTTTTTGCGGGAAGGTGGTTACACCTTTGACATAGCATATACATCGGTCCTCAAACGAGCTGTCAAAACCTTATGGATTGTCATGGAGGAAATGGAGCTGGAATGGCTGCCAGTTATTAACGCATGGCAGCTGAATGAGCGCCATTATGGTGCCTTGCAGGGCTTAAACAAAGCAGAAATGGCAGCTAAATTTGGCGAAGCACAGGTAAAGATATGGCGGCGGAGTTATGACGTCCAGCCCCCGGCTCTTGAGCCCAATGACCCACGCCATCCTCGATTTGATCGCAGGTATGCCTCACTAACCGAGGCTGAGCTACCTCGCACGGAATGTCTCAAAGATACTGTTAACCGGATGCTCCCATATTGGCACAGTACGATTGCTCCAATTGTCAAGACCGGAAAACGGTTGATCATCTGTGCGCATGGTAATAGCTTACGTGCGCTGGTGAAATACCTGGATAATATTCCTGAAAATGAGATTGTCGAGCTGAATATCCCTACAGGCATCCCATTAATCTATGAACTGGATCAAGAATTACACCCACTGCGGCACTTCTACCTGGGAGATCCTGAAGCAGTCCGTAAAGCAGCTGAAGCAGTTGCAAACCAGGGAAAAGTGAAATGACGGATTGAGCCGACATACCGGGATGCCTGAATTTGATAGGGATTTGGATGCCTTCTGAAAAAGCAATTCTTATAGGCTTACTCAGATATAGTATTACCACTTTTGGGAAACAACCAAATAACCAATAAGCCCCACCATATCTTGTTGATCTGGTGGGACTTTTCTGTCAGTAAATTATTATCACTGCCTACGGAGAACTCTTTGGAATCCAAAATAGAATAATAGACCGAATGCTGCTGAGAGAGCACCTACCATCAGGAACGTATCTTGCCAGAACCGTTCGGGGAAAAGCCGAATCAAGGTGTCACTATACAAAAAAGTCCATGTGCCTGCTTTGAAAAAGATTTCATGAAAAATGATGAAAATATAATTAAAGGCAGTCAATACCGACAGGATAATAAGACCAATGAATGTCAGGGTTACCATCCCACCACGCTGTAATCCCTTCAAGTAAGATTTAAACCATTTTCCCCTCCATGCCCACAAGGCTAGTAAGGCGAGAACAAGAACGCTGATTTCTAACACTCGCATTGCCCCTTTGACCACATTCTTGACATCTAGCATGTGTTCAAGCTCGCGGTCATTGTATAAGTGCGTGCAATCGGTCATATATTGGCAGGAAGGTTCTGGTGCTTGCTGCCCTGAAGGGAAACGTAAATCACCTAAGAAAGAAATATCCGCAGAGTTAATCAAATAATCCACGGCAAGTTTTCCGTAATTCAAGCGGTCTTGGAGAGTGAAACCATATGGATCTGCTGGGAACCCTGGAGTGTGATACTCGAACACCAGGTACCAGGGATTGATCACCAATCGGACCACCGATAGCACAATAACAATCGGAATAATTAACGCAATCAGCCAGGATAAGCTTCTATATAGCAATTTCATATGTATATACCTTCATAGAAAATGAGTGATCCCATGTTATTATTAATGACCAATTTCTTCTAAATCTCCAAACAACACATAACTCAAAACCATATTATTGGTAACCCATTCGATGGGTGACCAATCATCCGTATACACAACACTCACAGGAGGTGTGGATTGCACATTATCTACTGCTATCTGCAGTGAGTCTAAAAGCAATTGTGGTGTACCTGATTGTGCTCTGAAATGATCCAGATTGGCTTGGAGATTGGTAAATCGAGTAGGCTGAATTGTGGCATAGATCATGGAATTAAACGATCCTGGTACATCCATAATAAAAACTGAGGAGAAAACTGTCTGAATTGTACTGGCAATTTGGTCGACCAAAGTTCGATCTGTAGGCGATCGTCCAACATTGACCACAAGCACGCCATCGATAGTGAGATGAGCCCTGGTTTCCTGGAAGAATTCCTGGGTGGTTAGATGAGGAGGAATATATGGCGGTCGGTAAGCATCCACAGCGATGACCGTGTAGGACTTAGCACTATGTTCTAATCCCACCCGACCATCCTGAGGGATGGCGTTCAAGTTCGGTAGATTCATCCCAAAAAATTCACGTCCAACTTCGATGATCGCTGGATCGATCTCAAATCCATCAATGGGAATTTCTCCAAACACCGCAGTCGCTTGCCTGGCAACCGTTCCCGCTGCCAAACCAATGATTGCCATATTTTTCACCTGCCCAAGCTGGATGGGAGGGGCATTAAAAAAGGGTGCAACCAGAAATTCCTGCCATGGACCCCCATAATTCAAGTCAGTGGGGTGCCATTCCGAATGAATTCCCTGCCCTTCGTTCAACCGTAAGTAGCGGTAACCATTATTCTCAACCACCTGAATATAGTTGTATGCAGATTCCCTCTCGTAGATCTCGCCGGTTGTCTTTTTGATCGGACCCCTTCCCCATAAAATCCCCAATCCACACAGCACGATTGGCATCCATATCCAGAAGAGTGTTCGTCGCCAGCCTGCGGCTTTTTGTAAACCAATCAATGCCACCACCGTCAGGAACAAACTGAAAGCCAGGAAAGTGAAGGTCGTGCCAACCAAAGGAATAAGCACCAACACTGGCAGAAATGTTCCTAAGAATGAGCCAAGCGTTGAGATGGCATAGATTTGTCCTGAGATGCGACCAGCCTGGCGTGAGTCGACGATTGCCAAACGGATTGCAAAAGGTGAAATCGTTCCAAGTAATGTCACTGGAATAATGAATAGGATCAGCACCGCTGTGAATGAGCCAAATAAGATGCCCACCTGCAACTGGTCGAAAGCATCGGCGGCCATACGTAATACAGGACGGGCTATAAATGGAACCAACCCGGCTGTGAATCCTCCCCAAGCCAGTACTGCATACATGGTTTGAAGTTTCGGAGAGCGATCTGCCCAGCGTCCTCCGATGAAATACCCCACGGTCAGATAGATCAGGATCAAACCGATAATACTCGCCCAGACCAGGTTGCTGGTTCCGAAGGTGTTTCCCAATAGCCGTGAAGCACCAAACTCGATTGCCAGACTGGTCATCCCAGAGCAAAACACGGTAAAGTAGAGGTATTTTTTGCTATTCACAGCAGTAATGGTGGATTTCATCTAGAATTCACTGATTAATTACAGAACTGATTAACGAAGGGATTATATCTCACAGGGGAAATTCAGACAAACCCATAAGATTAGCTAGTAATGGACGAAGACTGAGCTGCAATAACCAAAACGCTATTGTCATGCAAGCGCTTGGTTTCATTTCGCCAATCACGAATTTGTAATCTTGCGTATAATTGGTACATCAATAGTAAATATAGGAGGATAATCTATGTTAAAGGAATTCAAGGAGTTTGCCTTACGTGGGAACGTAGTCGATCTGGCCATTGGTGTAATCATCGGTGGAGCTTTCGGCAGGATCGTGACCTCCCTCGTCAATGATGTTATTATGCCTCCCTTAGGCCTCTTGTTGGGAGATGTAAATTTTGCTGATCTATTCATCTCTCTAAATGGTCAAAAATATGACTCGCTCGCGGCAGCCCAAGCTGCGGGAGCTGTCACCATCAATTATGGCTCTTTCATCAATACTGTGATTGATTTTATTATCGTCGCATTTGTGATATTCCTTCTCGTACGAACGATGAATCGTTTAAAGCGTACACCTGCCCCAGCACCTATGGTTCCAACCACAAAGGAATGCCCATATTGTTTTACACAAATTCCGATACCAGCCACACGCTGCCCAAATTGCACGTCAGAGCTTAAGTAAAATTGGAAATTTAATGATATCTACTAAACCATCTGGTGCACAGATTCGCCAGACATTTATTGATTTCTTTGTGGAACACGGTCACACCTTTGTCCCTTCTGCCTCCCTTGTCCCCGGATGGGATCAAACTTTGTTGTTTACAAATGCAGGCATGGTGCAATTCAAGGATGTGTTTCTAGGAATCGATAAACGACCTTATAAACGCGCCACTGATTCTCAAAAGTGCATGCGCGTTCATGGAAAACATAATGATCTGGAAGATGTTGGGCGGGATAATATCCACCATACCTTCTTTGAGATGCTTGGAAACTGGTCTTTTGGCGATTATTATAAGAAAGAAGCCATCACATGGGCATGGCAGTTACTGACTGACGTCTGGGAATTGCCTAAAGAAAACCTGTGGGCAACTGTATTTCGTGATGAGCATGGGGATATTCCTCAAGATGATGAGGCCGCTGAAGCCTGGAAACAGATGCCAGGATTTACACCAGCGCATGTGCATTACTTTGGGCGCAAGGATAATTTCTGGGAGATGGCTGAGACTGGTCCGTGTGGTCCTTGCAGTGAAATTCATCTGGATCGTGGGATTAAATATTGCGATAAGCAAAACATACCTGGACACGTCTGCCAGGTTAATGGGGACTGTCTGCGTTTTCTGGAGCTGTGGAACTTGGTCTTCATTCAATATAACCGTCTCAGCCCCGCCCTGCTCGAGCCACTACCTGCAAAACATGTGGATACGGGTATGGGTTTTGACAGAATCGTTTCAGTGCTGCAGGATGTTGATTCCAATTACCGCACTGATCTACTCTGGCCATTAATATTGGAAATCCAAAGACTTACAGGTCATTCCGACGAGCAACGTGAATCTTTTTTCACTCCCTACCGCGTAATCGCGGACCACGCCAGAGCAGCAGCATTCCTGATCGCAGATGGCATTGTACCGGGTAACTTGGGAAGGAATTACATCACACGCATGATCATTCGCCGGGCGTACCGGTTTGGTGGCAAGATTGGACTGGTTGAACCTTTCTTAGCTAAAGTATCTGAAATCGTAATCCAGAATTATGGTGATTTTTATCCGGAGCTAAAAAATAATCGCAGGTCCATTCTAAATGCCATAACACACGAGGAAGAACAATTTCAACGTACTTTAGACCGAGCAACCACACAACTTGAAGCCATGCTTGATAAGCTTAATAGAACTACAGAGAAGATCCTTTCGGGTATACAGGCTGTAAATTTATACACTACCTATGGCTTGCCATTCGAGATCACGCGTGATATTGCTAAAGAACTTGGCCTGGATGTAGATGAGGTTGGATTCAACCTGGCTATGAACGATCACCGTATCGCCTCTGGTGCAGGTAAAGCCTGGGGAGATCAGGGTAGTGAAGCTGTTGAGGTATACCGTCGGTTCGTCGATACACTCCAAAACCAGGGAAAGCTGTCTGAGAATGGTGTCGGCTACGATCCATATAATCGGCTAGAAGTATCAGGTCAGGTTCTAGCCTTAATCCATAATGGTGTCCCTGTTGAATCAGCTGGAGTAGAGGATGAAATTGAAGTCATCTTACCTGAGACATGTTTTTATGTGGAATCGGGTGGACAAGTTTCCGACACAGGGATAATTCAGTCGACAGATGGTGGCTGGGTAGTTGAGATACAGGAGATGCATAAACCCGCTGCTGGCTTGATTGTCCATAGTGGGAAAGTAGTCAAAGGAGAGCTAAAAGTGGGTGATGAGGTAAAAGCCTCAGTTGACGCTCAACGGCGAAGGGATATTATGCGTAATCATACCGCCACTCACCTGCTACATGCTGAGCTGCGACGCGTACTCGGTGAGCATGCCCGTCAAGCCGGCTCGTTAGTCGCACCAGATCGATTGCGGTTCGATTTTAACCACCCAAAAGCGGTCACCCCAAAGCAACTCTTAGAGATTGAAGCAGGGGTGAATCAATACATCCTGGGGGATTATCCACTCAAGATCACCTATAAGCCCCTGCAACTGGCCTTATCTGAAGGGGCAATGGCATTGTTTGGTGAGAAATACGGAGAAACAGTCCGGACAATCACTATCGGAGGAGATAAGCCCTTTTCATACGAGCTGTGCGGAGGTACCCACGTCAGCGAAACGGGGGATATTGGTGTCTGTATAATTACGAGCGAGAGTAGTGTAGCCGCCGGTATCCGCCGTATCGAAGCCGTTACCGGGAGAAAAGCTTACGAGCTTATCAAGAATCGCTTCAATATCCTCAATCGGACATCAAGCTTGCTTGGCAGCACGCCGGAATTATTACCAGAGAAAGTCACTAATCTACTGGATGAGCTAAGCGTGTTACGGAAGCAAACTTCGACTTTACGGCAAGGTCAGGCTTTAACTGAATTCACGCAGAAGCTTCAACAAATCAAGGTGGTTAAGGGAATCAATGTATTATCTGCAAAGCTGAATGAAGCCGATGGTGAGACATTACGCCAGATGGTGGATCGATTTCGACAACAATACCCTTCCAAGGGAGTAGTAGTACTTGGAAGTGTTAGAGATGGGCGACCCACTATTGTAGTGTCAGTCACAGAAGATCTGATTACTCAGGGTTTAAATGCGATTGACCTGGTCAAATACGTCGCCGCACCACTGGGAGGAGGTGGTGGTGGTAAGCCAACCCTCGCCCAGGCAGGGGGAAAGGATGCCAGCAAGTTGGATATCGCATTGGATGGCGTGGAAGCTTGGGTGAAGGAACACGTTCCAGGATGATTTATTTCCTATGTCATCATGGACTTATACAATATTGAATAGTCCGCTTATATTCCGAGCTCAACCAATTAGCGAGATGGACACTGACCTGTTATTGAATTAGCAAGTTGTACCAAGCGAGTCACAGATTGCTGTGAAAACCCAAATTATCCAACTCAATCGGAACGATGATACTCTCTCTGTTCGAGATAAGATGGGCTGGAGCCAAACCGGGCGGATTCTGCTGATATGGCCAGACCATGGACGTGTGCTAAATCGGCAACTAGACCTTAACCTGATAAAACGCCATGCTGCCGTGGTGGGAGCACAGCTGGCATTGGTCACCCATGATTCTACGGTACGTTTTTACGCCAAGCAAATTGGTATCTCTGTATTCGATAGCCCACGTCGTGTTCAGGATACCCAATGGATAGATATCCAACGTAAAAAAGTCGACCTTCAACGCAATTCCCAACCTACTAACCTGGGTAGATTACAGCAAATCACCCATCCACATACTCCAGCATGGTTGGAGCATCCCGTTACGAGGTTCTTTTGTTTTGGCTTAAGTGTGTTGGCGGTTTTTGCATTAGGGATATTTATCCTTCCAAGTGCAAAGGTTATACTTTTCCCCCAAGTTGAATTTCAGACGATGAGATTTGATCTCTATGCAGACGCATCCACGACCTCGATTAACTTTTCCACTGGAAGTCTGCCAACCTACAATCAGGATGTGATCGTTGAAGGGCACGACACGATAACCTCAACAGGATCAATCATCATCCCTGATGAATTCGCAATGGGTCGCCTCCGTTTTTCGAATTTATCCAACCAAAAAATCAGCATTCCTGCAAGAACCATTGTTACTACGCTTGGTGATAATGCCGTCCGTTTTATCATCTCATCGGTAGATAATATAATGGTCAATCCACATCAGTCAGTTCTATTGGATGCACGTGCGATAAAACCAGGGTCATCTGGGAACATCCCACTAGACCATTTGGAGGCAATAGAAGGTGAGCTCGGACTGGATTTGATAGTCACCAACCCACTCGCTACATATGGAGGTACGGATGTCTCAGTCCCATCCCCTTCCACTCAAGACCTACGATTATTACGCGATCGCCTATGCGGCAAATTAATGCAAACAGCGTTAACCCAAATGCTGTCCACGCTGCCAGATGAAGATACTTTGATATCACCTACCCTGACGATCATCGAGACTTTAGCAGAAACCTCCAACCCATCCATTGGAGAGCCAGGCAACCAGCTCGAGCTTTCGTTACGTCTCCGAGTTCAATCTCAAGTGGTTTCAGGCAAAGTATTACGTAGCTTCCTGATGCCCATCATGGATTCCAATACCCCCTTCGGCTATTTACCTTTACATAATACTTTGGAAATTACTCGGATTAGCTCCCCGAAGCTTAGTGAAGATGGAAATGCACATTGGACAATTAACGCAACGCGCAAGCTTCAAACCGCTATCTCTGTAAACCGAGTGGTTAATATCATTAAGGGTGTAAACGTTGCTCAAGCGTTGGATCGCCTTTCTGCTTCCCTGCCCCTGGCGAAACAAGCACAAATTGTGCTGGCTCCTAACTGGTGGCCCAGGTTGCCATTCCTGGCTATGCGCATTGAAGTTGTCCAAATGGAAGCTCGATGAGAATTTTAGCCGTCGACCCTGGTGAGAAGCATATCGGTATCGCTATAAGCGATCCGACGAGTACGATTGCCACTCCATTAACCGTGATTCAGCATGTTTCACGCCTCCTGGATGCCGCGTCGATCGCAAACCTTGCCAATCAATACCAGGCAGGTCTGATCGTAATAGGCAAATCATTCGATGAAGAAGGAATGCCCACTCCACAAGGTCGCCGGGCTGACCGCCTGGCAGAGTCAATCCACCAACAATGCGATACACCCCTGATAATGTGGGATGAAAGTTTCAGTACGCAGGTTGCCCGGCAGGCGCGCCTGGAGATGGGCACTGTACGCCGAAAACGCCATGGTCACCTGGATGAGCTCGCAGCAACTGTTATCCTGCAATCCTTCCTAGATTCCCGAGTGAGTAGATAAGATGTTGAAACCCCATCCACGCTCCCGAATCGGTGCTTGTCTACCCCTTTCTATTCTTATCTTTTTCTTCCTTATAACCTCTATTATTGTAATACCCAGGCTCATTACTTCCCAAGCCGAGAAAATTTTTGGAGCACCATCAAACCAACTTAACTATACCCGGCGCTTATATCTTTCAACTTTGATCCTGCTTCAATCCAACGACCTGACTCAGCCAACGAATCCCGATGAACCTGAGATAAGCCTGACGATCGATCCGGGAGAATCGGTACCTTCCATCATTGGGCAGCTTTGGGAAGCTGGTTTAATTTCAAATCCAGGTGTTTTCCGTAGTTATCTTCAATACACTGGTCTGGATACCAGCCTGAAAGCTGGTGAATATACGCTCAGCCCAGCAATGTCTGCCATCGAGATTGCTCAGGCAATCCAATCCTCAATCTCGGCCGATATCACACTGACCATCCTACCGGGATGGCGACTTGAAGAAATCGCAAACTCTCTATCGACTTCCGGTTTTAATATTACCCCGGAAGAATTTCTGCAATCCGTACGCACCCACCCTGATGGATATAGTTTCTCCAGCTGCATGTCAGATGATTCACTTGAGGGATTCCTTTTTCCTGGCAGCTACATCTTTCCGCGTGAAAGTACAATGAAGGAATTATTGCCTCAAATATTGATGAATTTCGAAACCCAGGTTAGTTCCGAGCTACGCAGTGGTTTCACCACTCAAGGTTTGAGCCTTTGCCAAGCAGTCACCCTCGCCTCCATTGTTCAACGTGAAGCTGTGTTGGAGGAGGAAATGCCACTCATAGCTTCAGTATTTTTCAATCGCTTGAATTCCGGAGCGGTATTGGCTTCCGATCCAACCATCCAATATGCCTTGGGTTTTAACCAAAGTCAAGGGACGTGGTGGACCAACCCACTTTCCGCTCAAGATTTGCAAGTAAATTCCCCCTACAATACATACATGTACCAGGGGCTTCCTCCTGGACCAATTTCCAATCCAGGACTGGCAGCGCTAAGATCAGTTGCATTCCCTGCAGAAACACCCTATTTTTACTTTCGCGCCGCTTGTAATGGCTCCGGTCGTCATTTATTCGCCGAAACCTACACCGAACATCTAACGAACGAGTGTCCTTAATCGATACACCTGGCAACCAATTACTCTCCCCCCGAGAAACAAAAAGATCCCTAGTTTATACTTTTTTCAAAATATAGTAAGTCGCCTTTTTATCACCCACTTTGATAACAATACCTTTGGCAACCAGGTCTGCCAGATCACGCCGTAGCGTCTCGGCATGCACTTCGGGGCATAGGGATTGGTATTCATGGCTGCTGATACGTTTGTTTTGGGCTAGCTGGGCGAGAGCCGTTTGTTGTCTAGGATTTAGATTCAAGACTAAATAACTGGAGAGATCTGGCAAACTTCCATCAGAATATTCTCTTGGCTGGCTCGCAAACAAGGTTACGCGAAAAGTACCGGCTGCTTCCTCAAATTGAGGTGGTAATAGCCCTGCCTGACGTGTTACTTCAACCACACGATCCAATCCGTACCCAAGACGCTCTACAAAACCAAGATCCGATAACACCTGTGAGATGACCGCATTACGGGCAAAGCGTGCTTCCAACAAGTTTTTCAACGTCACAGGACCAGGTAATGTGCCTGGAGAAGATATCTCCAACCGGTTGGCGAAAATATTCAAGTGGATATTATCACCCTGTAGATTGTAATCACGGTGTGCAACAGCATTCACCAAAAGCTCTCGCACGGCTTCATAAGGATATTCCAGGCTTTCCTGGTGTTGCAATCCTACCAGTCTAACAACTGTCTTTAAATTGGTTCGGATAAATTCTTCTGCCTGTCTTAGTTGGTCAGGTAGATTGCCCGTAATATCTCGTTTAATATACACGCCTGAAAGAGCCACTCCAGGAAAACGTCCTGCTAGGATAGTTGCATTGGGCAGCCACTGTTGGGGAATGCGCCCGAATAATAATAACGCGGCATAGGTCAGTTGCAATTCATTGCCAGCTCGCTTCAGACAACCGCGCCTGACTAGAAATTCGTAAGATTTCTTTAAATCGCCTGGGGGGACATTCCCTATTCGATCAGCGTATGTCATTACTATATCTTCATCCAGGTCCGATAAGCTTGCCTCGGGTATCACCCGAGATTCAAATTGAACGGTACCACGCTGATGGAAAAGCTTATACAGCTGTCGAGCGGTTAATGGATTGGTTTGCGCTCCCTCTCTCCCGAAGTACCTGCCATCTAAGCTGTAAACGTGGGGTAGACCAGCAGGAACATTGATAATGATGAGATTCACCGGTTTCTGCATCTCCGCTTTTTGAGCAGTAACATGGCGCGGAATAGGCAATACCAGGGTTGGATCCGCAAGAATTGCTGCTTGAAAGACATGTTCACATGCAGCTTCCGGGTCATTTACCCCCACTAACTCACCCACTCGGGGAGAAACTCCCAAAATTACTGTCCCGCCGTCTGAATTAGCCATCCCAACCAATGTTGCAGCCAAGGATGACAATGGAACATCTTCTGGAAACCATTGCAGAGAAGGTCCCATTCCTCTGGAGAGTAAAGAAAGTATTTCAGATGAATTATCCACCATACCCAATCACGCAAATTTCTCTTAAACCAGAATCACATACCATACCTGATACATGTTGAGCAGATCTAACAACCTGACCAGGTAATTGTATATTAATTTCTGATTACGCGTGACGTATGGCTGGTTGGGTTTATGTGGAGCTGGATTCGGAAATGACCTCCACCACAACCTCTTCTGCTTTGGTCTTCGATCTTCTTGAAACGCGTTGGTGATGTACACTGTTGGGTTTGGGCGGCTTGAGTGCCACATCCAGAACCTGATCGATGTGATCTACCAAAACCAACTGCAATTCGCTCCTTGCCCGCTTTGGTACGTCGACCAAATCCTTTGCATTCTGTTTTGGCAGGATCACGGTCTTGAGACCGGAACGATGTGCAGAAAGGACTTTCTCCCGAATGCCCCCCACCGGTAATACATGTCCGCGTAAGGTGATCTCACCCGTCATACCCACGTCCTTCCGTACCTCTCGTCCTGTGTATGCCGATACCAATGCTGTACATATCGTAATTCCAGCACTCGGTCCGTCCTTGGGTATGGCTCCTTCAGGTATATGGATATGAATATCCAAATTCTCGTACACCTCCGGGTCAATATCAAATTGACGGGAGCGCGATTTTAAATATGAAAGGGCTGCCTGAGCTGATTCTTGCATGACATTACCAATTTGCCCTGTAATCTGCATATTGCCTTTCCCATCCATCAGTAGGACTTCAACCGGCATGATCTCACCGCCGTTTTCTGTCCAGGCAATCGCGGTGGCAACGCCCACCTCATCTTGCCGTTCAGCTTCCAGGTTGAAGAATTGAGGTGGTCCGAGGAACTTTTCCAATGCAACTGGAGTTACTCGCCGTGGATATGATTTTCCCTCGGCTTTGATCCGGGCAATTTTCCTGTAAATCATACCGATCTCACGTTCGAAATTACGGACACCGGCTTCATAGGTGTATTCCCGCACGATACGTTTGAGTGCCTGATCCTGGAATATCACTTTATCCTCATCCAGTCCAGCTTCTTCGAGCTGGCGAGGGAGCAAAAATCGATGGGCAATCTCTATTTTTTCCTCTTCAATATAGCCGGGAAATTCAATCACTTCCATGCGGTCAAGAAGCGCCGATGGAATTGGACCAATATAGTTGGCAGTGGTAATGAACATCACTTTGGACAGATCGTATGCAAGCTCGAGATAATGATCGGAGAAAGCAAAATTTTGCTCTGGATCCAAGACTTCTAATAGTGCAGAGGAAGGATCTCCACGAAAATCCTGCCCGAGTTTATCCACTTCATCCAGCATGAATA
>CAZXPK010000053.1:0-22127 GCA_964642565.1 uncultured Anaerolineaceae bacterium | reverse complement strand
GCCCCAGATTTTCAAGCCCAAAGGCAACCTCATTCAACACATAGCTTCCAACAATCTGACGCTCAGGATCCTGAAGGATAGTACCTACCTGTTGAGAGAGCTCTGGCATGGTCATTTCAGATACTGATTTTCCATAAACGCGGATTTCCCCATATAATTCCCCATGATAAGTGCGGGGAATCAACCCATTGATACATCTCATCAGGGTGGTTTTTCCACATCCAGAAGCACCTGCAATTAAAAGGACTTCTCCTGGCTTTACCTGGAAGGAAAGGTTATGCAGTGCAAAGTCCTCACGACGTTGATAGCGAAAACTGAGGTTTTCGATATCCAGGGCAGGCGGGTTGGGCATCGCTTCATCATTATTCATAATTACTCAGAATTCGACCATCGATGAGTACTTCGATTTCATCGCCTATCGCAGCATTTAGATCTTGTGCGGCACTCCCATTGACTACTGAAATGGCTAATGATCCGCTACTATCCAGCAAGGCGATAAGTGTTTCTACAGGACGTTCACCGAATGTGGAAACCAAACCAGCGATCTGCTTCCCTTTGATTTTAACCATCACCTCCTTTGTTGGATTGAAATGGCTGACATTAAGATTGGTGGACAGATTCCCAAAATGATCGATATGGATCACCTGACCAAGCCAGCCCCTCGGGAGGCGGGTTGGCATGGGAATTTCAATCCTGACCGGATCATGGATTGATGTACCAAGCGAGAATAAAGGTATTCCTGAAGCAAGGTGGGCAGCGACGGGTGCAAATATATCCCGTCCATGAAAGACATTGGAGACTTCAGGTAACCAATATTTTGGTTGATCCAGATGGACGAAGCTGAGTTTCTCGTTATTCCCATCAACCCTTGACACAAGCAAAGAAAGTAGACCGTTATCGGGTCCTACAAAATATTGCGATCCCAAACGGGCGGCAATCCCACGACGGGAGGTTCCTACTCCTGGATCAACCACAGCCACATGGATTGTCCCAGGCGGAAAATATGGGGCTGCTCGCCAAAGGAGCAGGGCAGCCTCCAGGATGTCGTGGGGTGTGATGTCATGACTCAAATCAGCGATCTGTGCGAGAGGGGCAATCGTCCAGATAACCCCCTTGAGCACACCAGCCTCGTGGTCACCCGTCCCGAAGTCAGTGGTCAAGGTGATGACCGTCATGTCGATCCATCCTTTGCCAGAGGATAAACATCCACCACGTCACCCACAAAGGCATTCAGTGAATGAGCGGCATTTCCATTGACAATTGAAATCATCAAATCATGGGCAGTGCCATATAAGGCAATTAATGTTCCCTTGGGGCGGTCTCCGAAAGTGCTCACAAGCCCATGGATGCGTCGACCAGCGATCTCAACGAAAACCTCCCCCAAGGGAAGCAGGTGAGACCCATCTATGTTCGTTGACAGGTTTCCGAAGGTATCAATCTCGATTACCTGGCCGTGCCAGCCACCTCCTTGAATAAGTTCAGGACGAGGGATCTGCAGACGAATGGGGTCATGGATGGGAGTGCCCAAATCTTCCAGTCTAATACCTTTAGCAAGATGAGCTGCACAGGGAGCGAATATATCGCGCCCGTGGAATACCCGACTGATCTCAGGCAGCCAATATTTGCTTTGGTTAAGGTGAACAATCTGAACTAAAGCTTGACGAGCTTCTGCTTGTTCAAGGATCAAGGTGAATAAACCGTTGTCTGGACCGATGAAATAGTGTTCCCCCAAGTGAAGACCGATCGGGCGACGCTGGGTGCCTACTCCAGGGTCGATAACTGCTACGTGGATGGTACCAGAGGGAAAGAAAGACGAGGTGCGAGCCAAGACAAGTGCTCCGTGCAGGATGTTTTGGGGCTTGATTGAGTGGCTGATATCGGCAATTTGAACATGCGGGGCGATCTTCCAAATGACGCCCTTCATTACGCCTGGATAACCATCGCGTAATCCAAAATCGGTGAGCAGGGTGATCACTGTCATGGTGTTATTTTACAACGAAAACCGTACCCACCATCCCAGCACCTGAGTGAACCGATAACCCGGGTGTGACTTCAACCAACATGATATCTGATGGGCAATGCATGCGGGTTTGAATTTCTGATGCAAATTTGAGAGCCATATCGGTAGCATTGACATGCAGGATACACATTTTCTCTATCTGTCTATCGCCGGTTTTGATGGCTGATAACTCGATGACCCGCTCCCAGGATTTCTTCTGAGTGCGTACTCATTCTAGCACTAACTTCACTACTGACGCATATACAGACGATTTTCTCGGCACCAAAATCGAATGCATTTTTATATGCATCAATAAACTTGCCTGGCGGAGGCGCTGCAGTAGTTGGTAGTTTGCCCTCTTTGTCGATACGCCGGAAGGTATCTGCATCGTTTAATGCATAGACTGCTTCATAACTTTCCTCCCCAAAATGAATTGTCATGGGGACCTGGTATAGGTTGGATCGAGCCGCAATATCGAAGGGAATGCTTGAGGCGGTATCGGTAATTATGGCGATGCTTTGCATAACAGCTCCAGGCAAGTCAATCGTTACATAATCCAATAACCCCCACCAGACGATAAGGGTGTGATAAAATTGCGGGCAATTGAGATAAGGTGATGTTCATACTTTATTTATTTGAAGAATGACCCCGGAGGAAGAATGGATAACAAGCAATTATTGGCTCAGGCGAAAGAAGACGAGGTAAAGTTTATCTCTCTTCAATTCACGGATGTTACCGGTACAGTGAAAAGTGTAGACATCCCAATGGCACGTTTGGATGATGCGTTAGCGGATGGCATCTGGTTTGATGGCTCTTCCGTAGAAGGTTTCGCCCGTATACAAGAAAGTGATATGCGGTTGGTGCCTGATATTGACACTTATGCCGTCCTCCCGTGGACCCTCCCAGAGCTGCGTAGAGCCCGAATCTTCTGCGAAATCTTCCAACCTGACGGCAGACCATTCCCAGGTGACCCACGGGGTACTTTGAAGCACATGTTGGAAATGTTGGCAAAGCGGGGTTGGAAATTTAATGTCGGTCCAGAGCCTGAGTTTTTCCTCTTTAGAGGTGGAAATGATCATGAGAATATTCACCCAGTGCCTCACGACGTAGGTGGATATTTCGATTTCTCCGCCAATGATGATGCTGTAAGGGTGCGTACGGAGCTGATGGATGCTCTGGAAGGGATGGGGTTGGATGTGGAAACAGGGCACCATGAGGTTGCATTGGGTCAGCATGAGATTGACTTTCGATTCGATGATGCCTTACGCACGGCGGATAATGTATTGACATTAAAATACACTGTGAAAGCCATTGCTGCCCAACATGGATTGATTGCCTCGTTTATGCCAAAACCAATCTATGGCATTAATGGCTCGGGCATGCATGTGCACCAGTCCTTATTTGATTTGCAGGGAAATAATCTGTTCTCAGACCCGAAAGATGATTTTCATCTATCACCGATTGCCTACAACTTTATCGCCGGTCAGTTAGCACATGCGCGTGCACTGGCAGCTATTGTGGCACCAACGGTGAACTCCTATAAACGTCTGGTTCCTGGTTATGAAGCTCCAGTCTATATTGGCTGGGCACAGATCAACCGGTCGGCACTCATCCGCATACCGAGGTGGTCTGAGGGAAGAGACAAATCCACGCGAGCAGAACTACGCTTCCCCGATCCCTCTTCAAACCCTTATCTGGCATTCACCGCCATGTTAGCGGCAGCGTTGGATGGGATAGACCATAAGATGGCGTGCCCAAAACCTTTAAATCATATCAATGTTTATGAGCTTAATGCTGAAGAACGCAAAAACCTGGGTGTGACGGAATTGCCGGGTTCACTCGGGGAGGCGCTGCATGAATTGGAATCAGATGCAGTGATTAAGGGTGCAATCGGGGCGATTATTTACGATGCATTCACCAGGGCGAAACGGGAAGAAATCGAAGATTACCAAATGAAAGTTACCGATTGGGAAGTCGAACGGTACCTGGAACTAGCCTAACTTCCCCTAAAAGCCAACAAGCGGGTGAAATTCACTCGCTTGTTTTTTTTCTATATATGGAAAGGTGTGAAATTAGTTCCCCGATCGTAATAGTCTTCGTGTTCACGACGTTTTAACCCATTTACCGCCAAATAAGTGATGGGGGTCATCAACGCCTCAACCGAGCATTTAAATATATAATTCGTCATTACCAGAGTGATGAATAAGCTCCAGGGAAACACGCTGAATAACGAAGCCACAAGAATAAAAATAAACGAATCCACCAATTCACCTACGAGGGTGCTGCCAATGGTGCGCGTCCATAACCAACGACCACGGGTGAGGATTTTCATCTTGGCCAAAGTAAAGGAATTGGAAAATTCACCGGTCCAGTAGCCAAAAAGACTGGCGAGGACGATTCCACCGCTACTCATCCCACCCAGAATGGCATTATATGCATTCTGACCAGCGTACTGCTGCCAGGTGGCTTCACCCGGCAGGAGGCGTACGATCCAAAAAACCACCGCACTCAGACCGAGGCAAAAAAAACCTGTCCAGATGACACGCCGGGAGCGCTTGTAACCATACACCTCCGTGAGGATATCACCAAAGATATAGCTCATCGGAAAGAGCAAAGTGCCAGCATCAAAGGCCATGCGCACGCCAAAAATACTGAACCCCCAATCAACAATCTTGGCGGAGGAAGCAATATTACTCACTACCAAGACGGTGACAAACATGGCAGTGACGAGATCCAGGTAACGATAATTACGATGATTGTTATTTTCCTGCGTAGATGAAGTTGTCATAATCCATCCGTCTGATTTGAAACCAGGTACCCTTCGGTCTTAACGAACATCCTACAAAAAGCACACAGTCCCGGAGCAGAAGTCGGTTGACCACACTCCGGACAGGTATGAATAAATTCTGCGCGCTCATCGGCGGAAGATGAAAAAAGCCCAACACGCTTGGCTTGCAGGAAAGACAGGTAAAAACTGAGCTTGGCACCCGGGCGATCAGCTTCAAGCTTGTTTAATATTTCTTTATGATAGATGGAAGTCGATCCTTCAGCATAGGGGCATTCCTCTTGAATATACGGGATGCCTGCTAAGAGGGCATAAGCAGCCATTTCGCGTTCATACATCCGGCAGAGGGGTTTTACCTTGCGCACCAGACCTGGCCGGTCAGCTTCCAAAACAGGACCCTGCCGGATCAGGTAGGATCCAACCCAGCTCAGGGTATTTCCGAATAGAATAGCAGCCTCGTCATCCAGATTGTGCCCAGTGAGGAGGGCATCATAACCCTGTGTGCGAGCCAGCTGATTCATGACATGGCGTTTGGTGAGCCCACAAACAGAGCACGGCTTATAGCGACCACGGTGGGTGCGTATAGTCAATTCGGGGACGGTTTCACCGTAATCAGCCTTTACATCTTTAATGTGTAAAACAAGGTTGCGTTCATTAGCAAAGGCGAGGGCATATTCACGGGAATTCTCCGAATAATTTACACCTCTATCGATTCCCAATCCGATATATAGACCATCAGCAGAATACCCTAAGCGATAAAGGATATCCCATAAAGAAAGCGAGTCTTTTCCACCTGATACAGCAAGGAGAAGATGGTCGTGGCGGGTGAACATGCGATAGCGTTTAATGGTGCGTTCCACTTGATCGGGAACCCAATCCAAAAAATGAGACTTGCATAATGACAGCTTGTGCTGGCGCATATTTATAACAGCTTTTTCACCACATTTTAGGCAACGCATCGCTAATTATCCATTTGAAAACAACCTGCTGATATTCATATCATAATTATTGAGAAGGGTGAACGTCAATACAATCGCATGAGCCGGGAAATATGTATCAGCATGCGTGAGAATCAGTAGTCGCAATTTTTAAATTATTGAATCTATCCTGTGACACGGTCACGCTCCCAGGAGTTTACAATCAGTGGTTAAATTGTAAATCAGGAGCTGGTTTATGGACAGGATGAATATATTTCAAATATTTATATGAACAGGTACCTGCTATAATTTTAATGGAAAGTATCGAACTAAGTATGCGCTATGCATAGGAGGATTCTATGGTCAAGTCTGGATTAATATTCGGCGCAATATCGTTCATAATGGTTCTTGGAAGTGCAGTACTCATCACCCCTTTTTGTGCCCCGTGTTTAGGTTTAGTCCTTGGTTTGACTGCAGGGTATCTGGCGTGTGTATACGATAACCCCATCAGCTCGGGTGAGGGCGTCAGGAAGGGGGCGGTGGCTGGTGCCATTGCAGGGGGCTTGGGATTTTTGGGTGGGATGATCGGGGGTGTGATCAATAGTGCACTCTTGAATCCATCAAATCTCGAGGCGATCTATAAAACACTAGGGATGCCCGTGGTCAACATCGACCAGACCACAATCTGGATATTGCAATTGGTAGGGGCAGTCTGTATTGGCTTATTCAACATTGGCTGGATGGCGATCTTGGGTGTGGCAGGTGGGGCTGTGTGGTACCAGATCAGAGGCAAGAATCAGACAGGGACGATACTACCTCCACAGGAGCCAATATCCCCGAGCTTCTAATTCATTTACACAAGCCTCAAAGAGGAAATATAAGAAGAATTAACCAGTACCAAACTGGCGGTCTCCAGCATCGCCCAGACCGGGGAGAATGTAACCACGCTGGTTCAGGGTTTCATCGATCCCGGCAATGTGGATGTTTACATCCGGATGATGGTTTTGTAGATTTTCTATGCCTTGAGGAGCAGCGAGGATACCGACAAATTTTATCTTGCGGACCCCCCAACGTTTGAGAATATCCACGGTGGCGACCGCAGAACCTCCGGTTGCAAGCATTGGATCCAGGACCAGACTGACAGAAACGGTCGGTTCCACAGGGAGTTTCTTATAGTACTCGACTGGTTTTAACGTGTGTTCGTCCCGATATAAACCAATATGCCAGACCTCAGCGGACGGCATCAGATTCCAAACACCCTCGACCATCCCCAGACCAGCGCGCAAGATCGGCACAAGACAAATCTTCTCAGATAATACACCACCTGTCGTTGTCGCCAATGGGGTATCGATATTAATTTGATAAAGGATCAGATCGTTCGTTGCTTCGTATGCCAATAGCGTAGCAATCTCCCTGATGAGCTCACGAAATTTTTTCGGTTCGGTGTTTTTATCACGCAATAATGAAAGCTTATGTGCAACCAGGGGATGTAGGGAAGGAAAGATGTTGCTCATGAACCTTAACTCCACGATGAGGATGATGGAATTATAGTACGTATTCCGTTTAGGTTATAATCGCATTTATGGATGATAAACCAACCCGCCTGGTAAACCCTGAACCTCAAAAGGATGACCGGTTTGATTTAGCACTACGACCACGTACCCTGGCTGACTTGATTGGTCAGGAACGGGTAAAAGAAAATATAGCAATCTTGATCGCAGCTGCCCGGCAACGAGGCGACCCATTGGATCATGTTTTATTTTATGGTCCACCTGGGTTAGGGAAGACTACGCTGGCACACGTGTTGGCAAACGAAATGAACGTCAATATCAAGGTCACTTCGGGACCTGCGATTGAAAGACCGGGTGACCTGGCAGCGATACTCACCAACCTAAGGATTGGGGATATTTTATTTATTGACGAGGTCCACCGATTGGGTAGAGTGGTTGAGGAAGTGCTGTACCCAGCGATGGAGGATTATGCGCTGGATATAGTGATTGGTAAGGGACCATCAGCACGTTCGATCCGATTAAAGCTGCCGCGATTCACGGTCATAGGTGCCACGACGCGCTTAGCATTACTTACGGCACCCTTGCGATCCCGTTTTGGTGCCGTGTATCACCTTGATTTTTATGAAATCGAGGCGATGCGTAAGATCGTAATCAGGGCATGTAAAACATTGAACGTACATGCAGATGAAGAAGGGGTGGATGAAATTGCACAGCGAGGTCGAGGGACACCCCGGGTGGCATTGCGTTTGCTCAGAAGGGTGCGTGATTTCGCGCAGGTGCGGGCGGATGGCAAGATCAGCAGGAAGATAGCACGGGATGCTTTGAACCTGCTCAATGTGGATTTGATGGGATTGGATGAACTAGATCGCAGGGTGCTCGTCACTGTGATCGAAAAATATCGGGGTGGACCGGTGGGGTTGAGCACGATTGCAGCATCGATCAGCGAGGAGCCGGATACGATCATGGATGTTGTCGAACCATACTTGCTTCAGCTGGGATACCTGGAACGTACATCACACGGCCGAGTGGCAACCGCACTGGCATATGAACATCTTGGAATTGACTTACCAGCGGACGGCCAGCAAAAATTGTTTTAAGCACTTAAATCCACCAATCTATAAAAAGGAATTCACATGCTTCCCTCTCTCGCCAGGATATTTGTAATTATCGGGGTCATCTTTTTGGTCATTGGGGGCTTATTTTACCTGGCAGAGCGAATAAACCTTCCCTTGGGCAGGCTTCCGGGAGACTTCCAAATACAAGGAAAAGGTTTTACCTGCATCTTCTCGTTGGCTACATCCATCCTGCTCTCAATCTTGCTCAGCATCATCCTGACTCTATTTTCACGATTCATTGGGCGGAAGTAAGGATAATATTCGATTGCGAACTTCAGACTTTGATTATGATCTTCCAGCGAGTTATATTGCACAGACTCCGCTGGAACAACGGGATCATTCGCGGCTATTAATCCTGGACCGAGACACCGGTAATATCCAACATAAGCTGTTTACGGATATAGGGAACTATCTGAAAGCTGGAGATATCCTGGTTATCAATGAAACGCGGGTTATTCCGGCACGATTATATGCTCGAAAACTGCCGAGTGGAGGAAGGGTGGAAATCCTGCTGCTACGAAAGCGGGATGCACAATCCTGGGAGGCTCTCGTGGGTGGAAAAGGTCTACATAAGGGAAGACAGCTGCAGGTGGAATCCCACAGGCAAGGCGAGAAAGCACCTTTGGCTACTATTGAGGCAGTTATGGATGGTGCGGAGCGGGTGATTCGATTCAGCGAGTCCCTCGAGTCATTCTTCCCGAATATTGGACATGTACCGCTCCCACCCTATATCCACACCCGGTTGGATGATCCTGAGCGCTACCAAACTGTATATGCCAGAAGCTCGGGCTCGGCTGCTGCTCCGACTGCTGGATTGCATTTCACGCCACAATTAATCGATGATTTACATAACAAGGGGATCCAATTTGCCAATGTTACTTTACACGTGGGGCTGGATACATTTGCACCGGTTAATGAGATGGACCCGTTAGAGCACAAAATACATTCGGAATGGTGCCAGTTGACTCAAGAGACAGCAGACAAGATCAACGGGGCAAGGGAAAAGGGAGGCAGAGTCATTGCGGTTGGGACGACGAGTGTGCGCACACTCGAAAGCGCAGTAAAAAATGGCATCTTGAAAGCCTTTGAAGGACTGACAAACTTGTATATTCTGCCTGGATATAAATTTCAAATTGTAGAGGCAATGGTCACTAATTTCCATCTGCCACGGTCGACACTGATTATGCTGGTAAGTGCCTTTGCGGGTCGTGAAAAGATCCTAAATGCTTATGAGATCGCCAAGAAGGCTGATTATCGCTTTTACTCATTCGGTGATGTTATGCTGATCCTATAAAGAAGGTGATTTTTAGTCAAAAGGAATCATAATAACGTGATGGAAATTGATACCCTGAAAAGAACAATCATAAGCTGCCACAAGTGCTCACGATTGGTGGAATACCGGGAATATGTGGCGATAAAGAAGAAAAAGGCGTATCAGGATTGGGTATATTGGGGAAAACCTGTGCCTGCATTTGGTGACTTCGAAGGGCGGATACTGGTTGTAGGACTTGCACCAGGTCCACACGGGTCGAACCGAACCGGAAGGATGTTCACCGGGGATGCTTCAGGTGTTTTCCTGTTTGCAGCTTTATACAAAGCCGGATTTGCTAACCAGTCTGAATCACTAAACCGGGATGATGGATTGGAGCTGAATGACCTGCTTATTTCTGCGGTGTGCAGATGCGTCCCGCCGGATAATAAGCCAAGCCGGTCAGAAATTGCCAATTGTCTGCCTTATCTCGAGCAGGAGATTGAGTTAATGAGACACCTGCAAGGTTTTGTTGCATTGGGTAGAATTGGTTTTGAGAATATATTGGCTATTTATCGAACCAGGGGTGTGACGGTACCTCGATTTGAGTTTAAACATGGTGGAGTCTATCCACTGGGTGATGGATTACCCTGGTTGGTCGCGTCTTACCATCCAAGTCAGCAGAACACTCAGACTGGTCGATTGACGGTGGATATGTTTAATCAAATCTGGAAGAAAGCCAAAACGCGGCTGAAATAATATGATCCATTTTTATGTAGAATGCTGGTAATAAACCCTGAAACCAGCCTGGATTATAATGGGTGGAGTTACCGGGAGACACTTTACAATGCGCATGGTAGATATAATCATCAAAAAGCGGGATAAATACGAACTCTCTCAAGAGGAGATTGAGTTCTTCATCCAGGGATATACGAAAGGTGTGATTCCAGATTATCAGGCCTCAGTATTGGCAATGGCAATTCTTCTAAATGGCATGACCTCACGTGAAACAAAGGAGTTGACCCTGGCAATGGCTCATTCGGGAGATGTGATTGATCTTTCAAAAGTGGTTCCAATAGCTGTGGATAAGCACTCCACCGGGGGGGTAGGGGATAAAACCAGCCTGGTGGTTACCCCGACAGTCTCAGCTTGTGGTCTACCTGTAGGGAAAATGTCTGGCCGGGGGTTAGGATTCAGCGGGGGTACATTGGACAAACTGGAATCGATCCCTGGCTTCCGCATTAATCTCACGACGGATGAATTTATCCAACAGCTTAAAACCATTGGAATAGTGTTGACTGGTCAGAGTGCAGACCTGGCACCAGCAGACGGGAAGTTGTATGGATTAAGGGACGTTACAGGAACTGTTCAATCCATCCCATTGATCGCATCTTCAATTATGAGCAAAAAAATCGCTGCCGGGGCTCAAGCCATTTTATTGGATGTAAAAGTGGGGCTTGGGGCATTCATGACAGTCCTGGATGATGCTAGAAAATTGGCGGAACTAATGGTAGAAATAGGAAAGCTGGTAGGGCGGAAAACTGTAGCGATACTTTCGGATATGAACCAGCCGTTAGGACAAGCGGTGGGGAATTCATTGGAGCTTCAGGAAGCCCTGGTTACACTCAAAGGTGATGGACCGGAGGATTTTCGCGAGCATTGCCTGGTGGTATCGGGTCATATGCTAGCACTTGGTGGACTGGTGAAGGATGAGACCATAGGGAAGAAAATGGCCGAAGAAGCTTTAGTGGCTGGTAAGTCCCTAGAGAGGTTTCGTGATTTAGTGCAGGCTCAGGGAGGGGATGTGAGCTATGTGGATGAGCCAGTCAAGTTTGCCAAAGCCAAGTTGATCAACGAAGTCGAATCCCCACGAAATGGATATCTGAGGGAGGTCAATGCACGTGAGGTGGGTGAAACGGCTGTTTTACTCGGGGGTGGGAGAGAACGGAAGGGTGATCCGATTGATCACACGGTTGGGGTGGTTGTTCAACATAAAGTAGGAGATTGGGTGAAGGCGGGTGATTTATTGTTCACCATTCATGCCAATGATGAAGAAAAGCTCAAGCTGGCAAAACAAATCATACTTGATGCCCACAAGTGGAGTGATGATCCTGTAAAGCCTGTACCCTTATATTATGGGATAGTTGTTTGATTTTTATATCTACCTGACACCCGAGGAACCGTAAATATTTTCTAAATATTTATCTGGTCGGTGAGCATATGCCTCCAAAGGCAGACTACCTTGGGTCAGGTTAAGTAGAGTCTGGTTCAGCCATTGATTTACCGGTGTGGGGATGTGCAGGCGTTGACCAAACCGGACCACAGCGCCATTTAGATAATCTACTTCGCTTTTACCGCATCCTGTATGTAAATCAATATGAAAAGATGGCATTTTTTGACCGCGACCTTTACCAGCGAAGCGTGAGATCAATGGACGAGAGAGCGAAGGGGGAAGGTGGTTAGCAATCCATGTGAAAGCCAACACTGGCGTACCAGGTAGATTGACAGGATGAATTTGCAAAGCATGCATAACAGTGATGGCTTCACGCAGCTGGTCAACTTCCACACGATAAAGACCTGGATGGCTCAAAATAACTTCTGGGGTCATATCCAGGATAGCAGAGGAAGCATTCGCAAGGAGGTTGGTCATCATTTTTGACCATTTCATGGCTAAAGGAGAGAGGTAAAGCCTGGCATTCAAGCCAGCATCGGATAATGCGCTAACAATTTGAGATGACAGGGGATTAACCATTGCAACTCCAACTCCTCGCAGGCGCTCGAGGAGAATATCCCCTGCAGCACGCCGACGAACGGCACTGGTTACCGTTCCAGCGATGACC
This sequence comes from uncultured Anaerolineaceae bacterium, assembly GCA_964642565.1. Classification (GTDB taxonomy): domain Bacteria; phylum Chloroflexota; class Anaerolineae; order Anaerolineales; family UBA4823; genus FEB-25. The sequence continues at coordinate 9,711 of CAZXPK010000053.1, read as the reverse complement.
TTATTTTTACCGAGAATCATTTCCAAGGCAGGCTCGTTTTCTACTCCATTTTGCAGGCAAAGGATAGGTGGCAAGCTGGAAGAATATGGACCAAGTGATTCAAGGGCAATCTGGGTATCATAAGATTTCAGGGCAAAGACAGCGACATCAAAGGTGGCGAGGGCAAGCACCTCAGGAAGGGATGAATATACATCAGGATTGAGGATGCGAAGTTCCTGTCCGAGGATATTCAGCTTGAGACCAATCTCCCGAAGCTGGGAGGTAATTTCGGGTTGTTCCAGAAATACAACGTTTTGGCCATGCAGAATCAGATTGCCGCCAACATAAGTGCCAATGGCACCTGCGCCAAAGATGATCCAATTTAATCTAGTTGCCAAGATTGTAATCCTTCAACCTGAGAGTTTGCAGGCTGGCGGTTAAGACTAATCACTGCCCATTGGCGGGAAGATGAATTATAACGGACCTGCGTATAGCCAGTATTTCCGAAGTGAAAGATCGGACTATTATAATGACCCTGAGGAGTGATACCCATAATCACATAAAGTGCCTTATTTAATATCCCTCCATGCGAGACAACCAGGTAAGACCCGGCAGGCTGACGGATAATTCTCTGCATTGCCTGACTGGCGCGGGCATAGAGGTCCAACTGGCTCTCTCCATTTCCTCCTATTGACTCATAGGGGTGGAAAAAATCCACAGGTGGAACCTGCTGATCGAGTTCATGCAGATTGGCTCCTTGCAAACGACCGAAATTGCGTTCCTTCCAGGCAGGGTCATATTCAATCGATAACTTCAAAGAATTGGCGATAATCTCAGCAGTCTGTGAAGCGCGCAGAAGAGGGCTGCTGATGATTAGATCGAACTTCGTATCCTCGGATTTCCAGTTCGAAGCTAATCGCTGGGCCTGTCCAACACCAGCAGTAGTCAGTGGATAATCAGATTGACCTTGAAGAACTCCGGACAAATTTCCTTCGGATTCACCATGCCTCAGGAGCGTGATAAGATACACGACTATCCCTCTTCAGATTTCCAATGGATGCGATCGTTAACTCCCAAAACATACCAGCGGTGGGAGGTAGGGTTATAGCTTAATGTAGCGAAAGCTGAATTAGTAAACCGAAAGCGAGGACCATGGAAATTGGGTTGTGGCGCGATGCCTAGGATGGCATAAAAAAACATGTTGAGCAACCCTCCATGAGAAACAACGAGGTAACTCCCCGGAGGGCGATTTAATAAGCTTTGAACAGCTTTACCTGCCCGTAAATATAATTCCCATTGACTTTCACCGGTTTGACCAATCGCCTGGTAAGGGTGGATAAATGGTGGTTGGGGTAAGGTTTCACGTACTTCCTCCTCACTCAGACCAGCCATTAGTCCATTATCACGTTCCATCCACAAGGGATCTACTTCTTGAGGTACGTTCAAACCAGAGGCGATAATTTCAGCGGTTTCTCGGGCGCGTGCTAACGGACTGGATATGACCAGGTCAAATTCCTTTGCCTCCAATCTCCAGCGCTCCAACAAGGTCTTCGATTGATCCCTTCCCCGGTCTGTCAATGGATAATCTGCCTGGCCTTGATGTCTTCCTTCAAAGTTACCTTGCGATTCACCATGCCTGAGTAAGGTGATATGGTATATATTTGGGGGGTGGGCCGGGTTATACATTCTTTACAGGGGAATTATGATCCCCAGCCCCGTGCCCCATGCAGAAATTCTTTACCGGTTTGAATGTTTCTCCCAGCTAGCTGGAGCTCATCAATAACTAATATGCCCATGCCGGTGGTTATCGCAGGTAACTCCTGATAGATGATCTTTGTACCAGCTAGCGCTGCAGGAACCTCGTTAGCATGGGCTTTGTGGATTTTGAGAATTTGGTTATTCCAATAGCTGAACGCGCCTGGCCAGGGATTAAATGCCCTGATCATGCGATCCAGATCGACGGCTGATCTTGAAAAGTCCAACAAGCCATCTTCCTTTTTTATCATCGGAGCATAAGTGGCGAGAGAATCGTCCTGAGGCTTTGGTATGAGCTGCCCGGATAGATATGAAGGAAGGGTTTCCATCAGTAGGTCAGCCCCAAGCTCAGATAATTTTACAGCAAGCGTGCCAGCTGTATCCTCCTTTGTGATTTGAATAGATCTTTGGGCCAAGGTCGGACCCTTATCGATACCCGGGTCCATGCGCATGATGGTAATGCCGGTTTGATCATCTCCGTGCAGGATTGCAGCTTGAATGGGGGCAGCACCACGCCAACGAGGCAGGAGCGAGGCGTGCACATTTACGCAACCGAATTTAGGCAGGTCGAGAACAGCTGGCCGCAGGATTTGACCAAACGCTGCGACGACGATTAAATCCGGCACCCAGAAAAGCAATTGTTGGATTACGTGAGACTCACTCAACCTTTGAGGTTGAATCACTGGCAGGTTCAATTCACTCGCCAGATGTTTTATGGGAGGCGGAGTGAGCACACGCCCACGTCCAGCTGGACGGTCAGGCTGGGTAATTATTCCAACAACTGGATACTGAGCAGCCAGTTTTCGTAAAACCGGCAATGCGAACTCCGGTGAACCCATAAAGACGATGCGATGCATTATGGGTGCGATTGTAGCATAATTTTAAATAAACCGATTACGGAGAGGAAAATCTATTAATGATCATTCTTCATTTTCAGCCAGGTATCGTCATCAACCAATGTGACCACCCTAAATCCTTCAGCGTATTGCATTTCTTTTCCTTTGGCGGTATCCGAGGCCCATTCCTTGATCATCGATTCAGGGTCCCAATCCTTCAGCTGGCTTTTATGGGCACATAAAGCAGCAACTTTGATATCGATCGTATCTTCAATGTTGATAAATACATCAGCCTTTTCCCAAACATGTGCATAGACTTTGCGCACTTTATGAGCAGTGAGTCCTTCTTGAGCCAATTCCTCGAAAAGGTTTGGCTGCCCGGCCGCAGGGAAAGTGGCATCCAGAGCAGCCATGGCTGCTGCGCGGTGATCAGGATGGTTGATATAATCACTACCTGACCAAACAATGGTTGGGTCCCCTGTCATGATGACTTCAGGACGGTATCGGCGAATCTCACGGACCAGTTTTTTCCGCAGCTCAAGGGTAGGTTGTAAAAGTCCATCAGGTTCACGTAAAAATACAACATCGTTCACACCTGCGATGTGCGCAGCTTCAAGTGATTCAGCTTCGCGGATTTGGGTGGCTTTTTCTCGCGTCATACCAGGCTCATCGATGCCAACATCTCCGCTGGTGCAAAGCACATAGATTACCCGTGTGCCACTACGAGCCCATCGAGCAAGTGTACCGACACAGGAAAACTCGTTATCATCTGGATGTGCGTTGATAGCCATGGCAGATTCAGGGATGTAGATATTTGCAGACATTTTCACCTACTATTTCTCTGGTAAACCGAATTCACCAGGAGTGAGGAATTTGAAAAGAAAACCGCGCGCCTTGCGCACGGCCTTCAAGTGGGGCGGGTGGGACTTGAACCCACAAGGTATTTCTACCGGAGGATTTTAAGTCCTCTGCGTCTGCCAATTCCGCCACCGCCCCGGTGGGATTAATTCTACCTGATTTATGAAATAAGACAAGGAATATGATGTTTTACTCGATGAAAGTATCTGTTGGCTTAAAATTTAAGCCACAAGGTATCGCTATACTTTAAGTCCTCTACGTCTGCCACTTCCACCAGCGATGCGAGGGGTTAATTCAACCTGAATTGAGGGAGAGCCCGAGGAATTATTCAGGTTACCCGCTTCCGCCAGAATGAATAGCGCGAATAAAAATGTACCCATTGCCCAGAAAGATGAACATGCGGTTGAGCCATGGTTAGGGCGTGTTTTAATGAAGGAGCTTCATCAAAATCAGGTAAGGTAAGGGTGGCTTTACCGACCTCAACTATGCTATGGACATCTGATCCAACAGTTCCCAGCAATTTATACCGTTGTGAAAACTCTCTGGCGCGCGTATTGAATTGTGGAAGTAAACAACGTGAGTTAAATATTTCGATCGCATCAATGTAGGATACGATGCTGAATAAATCATTTATTTCCCAATGACCTGATCGGAAGACATCCATGGGGTGTGAAACGGAGATAAATGCTCCTTGAGAACGGAGAAGTTCAACGGTTTTTAAGGCGGAGAAGCCAGCTGGTATTTCCTCTTTAACAAATATTCCAAGTAACTCCCCTTGCTGGGTCATAATCTCTTCACCGACGATAAAATGGTGTGAGTCTAGTTTTTGGGCTTGTAAGGCACCTGAGATAGTGTTGTGGTCCGTGACTACCAATTTTTGGATGCCTTTATTTTCGCAGGCAATCACCAAATCTTGAATCTTGACCGTTGAATCTTTGGAGTAAGTGGTATGGCAATGGAATTCAGTTTTAATCATTTCAGAATGGAGCATAGGCAGATCAATCTATAAAAAACAAAAATGGTTATACGCGGTTATTTCGTCGTAAAAGATGGTGAGTGATCCAAGTGAGGATAGCGATAATTAAAGCAATAGCTGCAGCTGCTTGAACTACAGTTTTCGGCTCCATCCCGGGCATGACCACCTGACCATCCCCATAGGATTGGAATAATTTCCCCCATTTGGTGTTTAATGCCGCTTCGACGCGTTTACGCCCGATGAATGGGTACCAATAAACATTATGGTAGAAATTGCTGGCAAAATACGCCCATGGCACCAAAGGACTGCGTAAAAGCGGTTTCTCGAAAGTGTGCAGCCAGCCATGATAAATCATTTTCTGACCACGACTGGCCAGTGTATCTTCCTGGACAAAGCCCCAGCTGGTATCTGCGATTTCGGGTTCACCGAGGATTTCGATTTGGTGCGGGTCACCGATACCCATCTCTTTTTCATGTGCAATGCGGATAAAAGGAATGTTTAGGGGGTCAAAACCCTGTAATTTAGCGCTGACTGCGTCAATTGCAACCTGATCTGCTGAGGCAAGCAGGACGTCGGTTTCGTGCCAGCGCATGGCACGCGGACCAGGTCCATCGCCTGAGAATGTACCATCCATGACGGCGAATATTCCAGGGTGAATATCTTGTTGGATTTGCAACAAGTCAACCAAAGTCTGATGTATGAGTCCATGAGTCCAATGGCGATTGCGACCTAACAAGCCTCCAAATGCATTCTTCATTGCACCGGTAATCGTAGTGAACACGTGTGTCTTAACCGTTGGCAAGTGAATAATATTCATCCCAATCATCGGTTCTGGAATGTACAAGCCTTCAGGGAATATCTTATCCAGTACCAGGAATGGGGATTTGGGCTGATATTCCAACCACTGTACGGCAGGATCATAAGTGTAGATACAAGGCACATTGTATTTGTCGGTGATAAATTTATGCTTGTTATTTTGCTCCGCATGCGAAGTGTTTACCACGACTGTATCATTATGCACACCGACCAGATCAGAATAGCCAGCATGGTGTAAAGCAAGAATGACTCCTTCGATCTGCCAGGGTGTGGATGAGCAGGCAGGGTACCAGGTTTGCCATGAAATGTTGATTTTTAAGCCGGTCCGATTTGTTTTAGGGAGAGCCTGTTCAAAACCTACTAATTGCATCAGTTGCTCAATATCATCGAGGATTGAAGCGGGTGTGGTTTTAATAAGTGCGACTTTACCTTTCCCGGGAAAGTCAGTCATTTGAGGCCTCCAACGGCGGAATACGTCTATTTTATCAATGAATATACATCATGGTATGAATGATCGCTGATAGGATTCCAAAAATTGAATCATTAAATTATATTTCTCATCAGTCTCATATGCCGAGTACTGCTAACTAATTTATAGATTTAAGCTAACCAAACCTATACGTATTGTTGAAATTTCCGGTAAAATATCCATGCTCATCAGACTGGGAATATTCCAATGTTAAATAATACGTTTGTCACCTCTGATTTGCCAGTGCTAGTGATTGGGGCAGCTGGCATGGATATGGTCGGCAGGGTGAAATCTGACCTGAGAATACATACGTCGAACCCTGCCCAGATCCGTTTTTCATTTGGTGGAGCAGGGCGTAATGTAGCCGAAAATTTATTGCGTCTTGGGACATCTGTGACATTATTGACCGTGGTAGGTAATGATGAATCAGGTGACCGTTTGATAGAGGCAATCGCTGATATGGGAGCGAATGTGGAGGCTGTGCTACGTTCTTCCCAATACCCAACCGGGACATATCTAGCAGTCGTAAACAGGGATGGCAAGCTTGAATATGGATTAGATGACATGCGGTTGATGGTGGAGTTATCACCGAAATATATCCATGCCCAGGAAGAATTATTTAAACAAGCCTCACTGCTGTTTATCGATACCAATCTATCCAAGGAAACGCTTAGAACGGTCATCTCCGTTGCCCGAAAGGTGAAACTACCCGTTTGTGCAGATCCCACCTCAGAATCATTGGCATCAAAATTAATCCCGTATCTGCCACGCATTAGATTAGTTGTCCCGAATAGCGGTGAAGCATCGATATTATGCAATCGGAAAACAGGCCCCGCGACCCGCCGGGAAGCCATTGATGCTGCCAAGTGTATGGTCAGTCAGGGGGTAGAGATTGCCATCGTCACCATGGCAGAATTAGGCGTGTGTTATGCTACATCAGAGACAAGCGGGTATGTGCCACCCGTGCGAACCAACATAATAGATCCGACCGGTGCTGGAGATGCGCTCACTGCGGCGGTATTGTTCGGGCTTCTCAATCAGATGCCAATCGACGATGCAGTGCGGTTAGGTGTGGCAGCTGAATCATTAACTTTGAACTTCCGTGGTGCAGTTGTTCCAGATCTATCTCTAGAAAAATTGTATGACCAGCTGGCATAAAAAATATTTGTCAATTCTGCCTGAGGTAGATCAAGCCCTCAGAGATAGGAAGCCGGTTGTAGCTTTGGAATCAACCGTGATCACGCATGGATTACCTTTCCCAGAGAATGGAACTCTAGCTAAAAATTTGGAAGTGGAAATACGAGAGAACGGGTGCATTCCAGCTACAATTGCAATCCTTGATGGTGTGATATGTGTTGGTTTGGATGGAAGCCAATTGGAACGTTTAGCCCAGGTTGAAGATATGGTGAAAATCAGTGCGCGTGATATTTCATCAGTAGTCACTAAACATAAGAGTGGTGGCACGACTGTGGCAGGAACCCTAGCGATCGCACAGGAAGTAGGGATCAAGGTTTTTGCGACGGGAGGGATTGGCGGAGTACATCGACAGACACCATTTGATGTTTCTGCGGACCTGGTAGAGTTGGCACGATCACAGCTGGTGGTTGTATGTGCAGGAGTAAAAGCTATTTTGGATATCCCAGCCACATTGGAAGTATTGGAAACATACGGTGTTCCCGTAATTGGTTACCAGACGAATGAATTTCCGGCTTTCTACTCGGTCAGCAGCGGGATGGCGTTGAGTGTTCGGGTAAACTCTGCTGAAGAAGTTGCAATTTTAGCGCAAACGCATTGGGATTTGGGTTTATCAGGGTCAATCCTCATAGCGGTGCCACCACCAGAAGATGTTGCATTGGACTCTGGTTTCGTTGAATCAGCAATCCGAGAAGCTTTAGATGAAGCCCAGAAAAAGTGTATTCGTGGACAGTCGGTCACACCATTCTTACTAAGCAGAGTCAGTGAGCTAACTGGGGGATCAAGTTTGCGAGCCAATCTGGAATTATTACGTAACAATGCTCGCGTGGCTGCAGAAATTGCACATTTTATTCATCCACAGTGATCCTGATACTATTAATAATATAACTGATTACTGTGAATGGAATCGATAAAGAGATTCATACCGGCTGGAGGAATTGGGGTTGTAGTAGGTTGGTGGGTAGCATTTGGTATGGCGGTGCGTGTGGGCGTCGGGGCGTGAGTGGGGGGAGGTGTATATGGGGTAGTTGTGAACGTGGGTGCGTGAGTATTTTCAGGGGTTTGAGTAGGAGTATTAACCGGAGGTTTGGGGGTTGGAGTTTGAGAAGGTACGCGTGTATCTGAAGGACGAAGGGTGAGGGATGGTGCGAGGGTGCTAGTGGAAGTCCGAGTGGGAGATGGGGTAGCACTTGGTACTGCTGTTGGCGGCGAACCTTCGACCGTGAAACGACCGGATGTTTTCCAGCTTAATCCGACAAATATCTGGACTTCATATTCACCCGCTAACCATAAATATGGTTCAGGATTCCAATCGGTGTACCCAATACCACCGGTCCCACCATCCCAGGGATTGGACTCATAATAAACCAACTCATTACCATAATACCAAAGCGCTGACCATTGTGCTCCAGGTGTCATCTTGTCATACGTGAATTGACCATACAGATGACCGACCGGATTCTGGAAAATTGTGCTGGGGTTGATGGGTATGAAATCTTTATCCAATGCAATAGCAAACTGTAAGGGACTAAAAACAGAAGCGGGATTGGGTGTGGTGGTGCTGGTGAAGAGGTCCTCAATCGCCAATGGAATATGAGGAGTGGGAGTGATGGTGGGTGTATCAGAAATTGAGGGCGTGAGGGTGATGGTGGGGGTAAGCGTGATGGTGGGGGTAAGGGTGATGGTGGGTGTGAATGTGATGGTTGGGGTGAGGGTAGGGGTGATGGTAGGTGGAAAATAGTGATAGGCAATTGGCTCTGCAAAACGATTGGCAAAGATAGCCACAATTATGAAAACCACAGATAATAACAACATCCTCCAGCCGGTGACCATTCGATCGCGGCGCATCCGAAAGAATTTAAGGGTACGCGCTTTGCGAATCGAGCGAATACCCGCCCAGATTCCATACGCGGCGAACAAAGAAAGCAACGCGACAAAGGTGACAACCCCGGTATGAATATCGAGCTTCATAAGTTAGAGTAAATGTTAATGATTCTCAACTGCCACGGTATTACGTAGTTTACCTATTCCATCGATGGCTGCTTCAACAATATCACCTGGCTTCAATGGGCTAATGCCCGCAGGAGTACCCGTCATGATGATATCACCTGGTTCCAAAGTCATTATTGATGAAGCAAACGCAATCAATTGATCGATGTGAAAGATCATATCACGGGTGGATGCCATCTGACGAAGCTCACCGTTTACATGGCAAGAAATCATTGCGTCTGCAGGGTTAAATTCGGTCTCGATCCAAGGGCCAAGGGGACAGAAAGTATCAAAACCTTTGCTGCGGGTCCATTGACCATCTTTGCGTTGTAAATCTCGGGCGGTGACATCATTCCCGACTGTATATCCGTAGATATAGGTTGATACTTCGTTTGGGTGAATCCAGCGACCGCGCTTTCCAATAACCACAGCTAATTCTGCCTCATGATCGACCTGTTGGGATTGAGCTGGTAGGAATATGGTTTGGAGAGGTCCGATAACAGAGGAGGGTGGTTTCAGGAAAAGGAGTGGTGTTGTGGGAATCTCGGCATTCGATTCTTTAACGTGTTCTGCATAATTCCTTCCGACACAGATGATCTTTCCTGGCAAAACTGGGGCTAGAAGTCGCACGGATTCTAACGGAAGGGTAGCTTCGGAGCGCTGGTATTCTCCGAATGGAGAGCCATCGATCCGGCCAATATAGTCATTATTGATCCATCCAAATTGTGGTAGTTCTTTTTTTGCTTGAAAACGAATCAGGCGCATGGGGATAGCTTTCAGCCTTCCGCTTCTTGGATACGATTTGCCAGCTCGGCGATGGCTTGTTCTGCACCGGAGAA
>CAZXPK010000052.1:20336-22841 GCA_964642565.1 uncultured Anaerolineaceae bacterium | reverse complement strand
ATATCCTGTTCAATACAACATTCCCCCATGTATGTATCTGTAACATTAGCGGTGGACGATTTTAGAAACTGACATGCATACAATGATCTGACCTTACCATTTAGCATTACCAGGTCACTCCCGCACAGCTCAACATGCAGGCTGCCCACATCCCAGGCCAGGATTTATAACCTCGCACGGTTCGACTGCACATCTTCATACGTCCAATGGCTTGCTTGGTGCCATTATTAGTCCTGGGTACATCTTTCTGCCAATCGAACACGCGATAACTGGTCCAATATTCACTCAGACGGATCAAAAGCTCATGTAACTGGCTAAGGGCTGAACGCGATTTCCTATGCGCCACATGTCTTTCGGGGATCTGTTTACACAATTCGAATAAACGACGACTCCCTTCGGGTGGTAGCTCAGCTAGCAAGGCTTTGATCTCATCCGGCAAAGCGATGGCTTTACTGACCTGGGTGGAAGAAACTGACGTATCACACAGTTGCTCCAGAATGGCGGTCATTTTGCGAGTTGAAACGCCCTGGACGCACATTTCGGCTAAGGTCATGGTGCGGCTCCGTGATATTGCTAACGCCCTGTTTGCATGGCTACGTTGACTACGATCCGAATCAATTCCGGTAGCTGGTCAAAACCATTGAAAGCAATTTATTTCCGTGACTCGGTTGGTAAGGTAAAATCACCCTGGTAGGTCATGGTGTCACTCCTTTTCTGAAGTCGGTAGCTTCTCGAAGGATACACTACACCTACCTCTTTGAGGTAGATAATTTTTCAGAAAATAGTTTACGCTAACACATAACAATCGATAGTAACCTCATCATTATCATATTGGCTGTGATGTAATACTCACTATCTTATCTCTTAATATATACCTATTAATCCGCGTTTTATTTCCGTTACTAAGAATATTTTCATAAAAATTCGAAGATTACCCATTTAAAGACATTAGACCCGGTAAACCGGGTCCAAGGTTTGGATAACAAAACAATTAAGTAGTGGAGCCAAGAGCTGAAGAAATCCTGCTGAAGACCGTAGAAATCTGGGTGCCAAGGACGGTAAGAACAATTATAACTACAATCGCAATCAATACAATAATCAATGCATATTCGACCATACCCTGACCCTTTTCCTTAGGCGAGAACAACATGGCTTTCACCTCCTTCCCTGTGTGGTTTCTTTGTGATAAAACCAAAGTTATGCTCATTATAAGGAATTTCTACAGAAAAATCAATACCTATACGCTTAATTTCCCTTAACAATTATGCAAAGCCTGCTGCATTATTTGTCGGTATGTGAAATAAAACATGTGTACCATGACCGATTGTACTGTGTACTTCCATTGTTCCCCCTAACATTTGAACTCGGTCATGAATTACTTTAAGCCCCATGCCACCTTTCTCTTCCGCTTTTTCAACATCAAATCCCTTACCGTTATCCTCAAGACTAATCCTTACTCCCGTTGTGGATGTATCCATTTGAATGATCACCTGTGTAGCTTGACTATGGAGATCAATATTTCCTAATAATTCCTGGATTGCGCGAAATACCATTACTTCCAAATATGATTCGAATCTTTGTTCCATTCCAGTGGATATTAATCGCACCTCGATCCCTGATTGCTCTTTGAATGTCTCCACATACCGAGTTATCGTTGGCACTAATCCCAAGTCATCTAGCATCATAGGTCTTAGGTCAAATATAAAATCTCGTACCTTTTGAAATGTAGATGATGCAGCTGTTTTTACACCAGCTAATTCTTCCTTTGCTTTTGTCTGATCAATATCAAACAATCGCATTGCAATCTCAGTTTGTAGAATAAAATTTGTTAATGCTTGGGCTGGACCATCATGCATTTTTCGCGCGAGACGACCACGTTCTGCTTCCTGGGCTTGAATGATCATCTCTACTGATTTAGATATGTCCATTCGATCTTTCTCGGAGCCATTTTTATTAAAATCGTCGGATTCTAACGTTTGGTTAACGCGGTCCAAAATGCCCACATAATGTTCGAGGTGGGTATGATCGCTTTGCAATTTATCTATTTGACCTCGCATTACGAAGAGCCTTTGTTGGGCGTCTAAAGCTGCATCATAAGCTGTTCTAATATCTGCTTTAGATGCTGACTCAATTTGAGCTTGGATTTGTTGCAGATGAGCCGTAACCGATGCATTCCTCTGTTGAATTCTTGATATTTCAAGCTGACTTTGTTCGATTAATGTATTAATGTCTTTTAATTCCTTTTGCGCTTGCTCTAGCTCGTTTCTGCAATCCTGTTTGAGTTTGTCCCAAATATTGAGTTCATCTTGTTCTTGAGATTTACTAGGCAAATTCATTATCCCAACTCCTCAAACCTGATTACCGCTTATAGAATAACTAATAGTTGAGTATAGCATATGTAAACGTCCTCAGCAACAGTCAGCAGCTAACAATTCTAATGGCAGGAAGAAATCTGACTTATTGTATAATTCTTATAAGATATTTGAATCGTCGCTTCCTGTACAA